>JALVPN010000165.1 GCA_027031765.1 Promethearchaeota archaeon
TACTCCTCTGTGGTCTGGGTGTCCTCGATGCCGGTCCTCAATACACGCAGGATTTGCCTGCGCACAGGGTCTGCGAGCTCTCTGGCACGTTCCTCGTCTGTAACGAACTCTATCTCCTTCTGCGGCCGCTTACCCTCCTCAGTGAGTTCTATCCCCGCAAGCGCGTCGGCCGTTTCGCTGAAGAAGTCCGGCTCTGTCATTCTCTTTCCTCCGTGCTGGTACACCTATTGTTTTGACGTGTCTACCATTTTAAAACTATTGGGGCTGCCGACCAACCAACCGTCATCAATAGTTTGTTAGGCAAACCTTTATATGGTTTTGAGTGCACAGCAAACACAGAATAATGTTTGTGCCACAAACCATCCTGCGGGGTGACCTGGCCCTGGTGGCAGTGCGGGCTTGCGGGTGCGTGGTGCACAGAGGTGATATGAAATGGCAATGGCAAGGCGGATTAGACGGCGGAACCCGAAACGCAAGGTAATCTCAACAGAAGCAGTCGCAAACGTGTTCTTTTACAGGTAGAAAGTCGCAGACGACTGGTATTGGTCGTGCTACCCAGTCCGACATGCAACGACCGGATCTGAAACGACCGGACACGAAAGAACAGGCGGCAGAGAGTGCGAGTGGCCCTTGGAATACTGGTGTGGGAGGCAGCTCGACCGCCTCCCCTCTTCTCTCTTTCTCCTCTCCTCTTCTCACCCCCATCTTTTTTCCCCTGTCTACATACCGTTGGGAGGCGCCGTGGTGGTGGCTGCCCGCCGTCGCAGGTGTGGGTTCAACATCGGCACCCTCCGTCTGTAGATCCGGTACTCCTCTCCGAACTCTCTCTCCAGCTCTTGTTCCTCTTTCCTGCACATCAGGACTATAGTAAGGACAACGAGTGGAGTTGCAAGGAGGGCATACAGTGCAGCGAATATCAACGAACAGCCCAGATGTGACAGGACGGCCCCGAGGTACTGCGGGTGCCTAACATGCCCATAGAGCCCACTTGTCACCACACTCTCAGGCCTGTGGGTCTCGGACACTCTGAGTGTGAGCTCACGTACGCCCCCCACACCTAACCATGCTCCCGGCAGGATGAATGGCAGTGCGAGGACTAGGTTGCCCAGCGTCATCGCCCGGCCCACCCATGGGGTGTCCCACAAAGGCATGTCCAGGACCGGGACCATGAATGCGTCCTGTGGTGAGAGCCAGATTCCAGCTAGGAACAGGAAGTACCCCCATCCGGAAACAATGCCAAGGGCCTCACCAATGTTCTTTCCACGGGCCGGGCCGTACCTCTCCTCCAGTGCCACGTGCTCTACAGACTTGAAGTGGAGCGGGATCATGGCGAGGTACCCGGTGAGCGACAACAGGAACCAGACGGACACGCGGACACGCCCGAAACGTGCTGGGCCCATTCTGTTATAACTCTCATGTAGGACTGCATGCTCCCGTCGGGTTAGATACAGACTGCACTCCTGAGCGCACACATACCGACAGACCCCACTGGGCCTGGGACCTGACATGTCTGGGGGTCTGCCCCCATGTTGCTCAGTGGCCTGTCTGATATGCTCCTCTCCCAGCAGCGCCGACTGCGTGCCATACCCTCAGCCTGCCAGCCAACACAGCAGTCTTGGCACACTCTCCGCCAGTGGCAGTAGGCACCTTCAGGCATGGTGGGGCTAACAGTGGGCCGGGTCAATCCTTGCCATCCGGAGGTCGTACCCACACGATGCACACCTCCCCATCCTGTCAATGCCAACGCATCTGGATGTGAGCCCGTACCGCTCTACCGCGACGGCCCCGCACTGGGGGCACACTGTGTCCTCAAGTCCACGTTTCCATACGTTGCCGATGTACACGTACTCGAGCCCCACTTCTAGGGCCATCTCCCTCGCCTTGATGAGGACTCCGATGTCCGTTGGTGGGGCGTGGTACCTGTAGCTTGGGAAGTACCGGTTGACATGCCATGGGATGTGCCTCCCGAGAGTGTCTACAATGCGGCTGGCAATCGCCTCCAGACAGCCCGTGTCATCACTCAGCCCAGGTACCACCAGCGTTGTGAGCTCTACATGCACCCCACGCCGGAGCATCTGCGCCACGTTCGACCACACCACTTCAACGTCAATGCCACACTCCCGCCTGACTGCGACACCACAGCCCTTTATGTCCACGTTTGCCGCGTCAAGCCCCGCATCAATCAGTGCGTCCAGCGCTCTGGGTGTCATATACCCATTCGTGACGACTGTGTTGTAGAGCCCCCTTTCTCTCGCAAGCCGGAAGACCTCAATGTTCCATTCCAACATCAACGTTGCAGCCTCGTTCAGTGATATCGATGTCCCCTGACTACGCGAGGCTGCGAGGTCAACGAATGTGGCCGGGGGCATGTACCTTGCGTTGGCTGGTGTCGGGAGCACCTTTGATATCTCGTGGTTCTGGCAGAAGCCGCATGTGGCATTGCAGCCCCAGCTCCCAACGGTCAGTGCAGTGGTTCCCGGAGCGAAGTGGAAGAGCGGCTTCTTCTCAATCGGGTTGTTGCTGAGAGATGAGATGTTGCCATAGCAGAGTGTGAACAGTGTCCCGCGATGGTTGGCACGCGTCCCACACCTCCCACCCCGCTCCTCTGGTACTTGGCACCTGTGTGCGCATGTCCCACACATTACAGTCCCGTCGCTCGTCGACTGGAGCAGCCCTCTGTGGATGACTCTGGGGTCGAACTCTCCAAGACGTAGTGACATTTGCGCACCTCGCGGTCGTCCCAGACATTGGGGGGCTGTTGAGTACACAGGTGTGAGGTTCCGTGTGTTCATTGTATGTGCCATGAGTGACAGTGGGTCGTAGCGCTAGTACCGACATGACCACATGGTGGTCCAGTCCCACTCCCTCCTTGTTGCTCACACCATCATAAGTCTAAGTGCCTGTTGGGCACAGGGCTGCTGATGTTTCTGTTGTAGGGGCCGGTCTCACAATCTCGGGCGACTGCCGCATGGCCCGGCCGTATGTTGTTGGTGTCATGGGTGCCCCTGTTTCTGTACTGTGACGTGTGGATGTTGGCCGCACCGACCAGTTCCGGAACACACCCCATCCCCAGCATACCCGTGTTCTTACTGCCATGCGCAATGTGGTCACTGCTGGGTGGTTCAGGTCTTGGCACTGCTCACAGCGATGGGAACCCCTTTGTCGTAGAGTCATGGATGCCTCCTGCGAAACACCCTTTTTGATGTCCTACGGGGCTGTTATGGGCTGATTCGCGGAGGATGCCTAGAGAAGTCTTATAACAAGACTCTGCGGACTTATTTCTACAACCTTATAAAGAGGCAGTATACAATGCCGGGAAAGCCAAAGTACACATACTTTGTGAAGAAAGCCATTCAAGACTTCGCAAAGGACAATGGAATGATGGTCGGTAGCGATGTCTACGACGCCATCAACATGAGAATTCATGAGATGCTACTGGCCGCGGCTCAGCGCTGCAAAGCTAACAACCGGAAAACGCTCAAGGCCCATGACCTATAGTCCAACGGCCTGAGTTCCTGACACTAAGGGGGGCGGCTGCACATGCTGCCCTCCAAGTGCCCCTCTCCCCCATCCTGCCGGCCTCTTTCTATCTGACCTGCCATTCTATGCATGTGCCATAGTGAACGCGGCCAGTGCGATGATCCCCGTCCCTACTATTCCCGGTGTCTAGCTGTCCTATCGTGTGGCCTGTAGCTTCTTTATCTCCTCAATCAGTGCGGGGACGACTTCGAATAGGTCACCGACAATTCCAAAGTCTGCGACCTCGAATATGGGGGCCTCTGGGTCCTTGTTTATGGCCACGATGATGTCCGATGACGACATGCCGGCCAGGTGCTGGATTGCCCCTGAGATGCCCAGTGCGATGTAGAGTCTCGGGCATATTGTGCGTCCCGACTGGCCGACCTGTTGCGTTGGCGGGAGCCAGCCCAGGTCGACAATCGGCCTTGAGCCACCAACGGCGGCACCGAGGAGGTCTGCAAGTTCTTTTGGGAGCGCCAGGTTCGATGGGTCCTTTATGCCCCTGCCACTGCTCACCACGATGTCTGCCTCCTCTACTGACCTCATCCCCTCAGTTATCTCACGCACCTTTTCAAGCACTCTGGTCCTGACCTGGACCGGGTTGATGTTGATGTTGACCCGCTCCACCTCGCCTGTCCTTGTCGGGTCTGGTTCTGATGGTTTGAAGACGTTTGGCCGTACGGTCGCCATCTGGGGCCTTGTGTAGGGGCAGAGTATCTCAGCCATGATGTTGCCACCAAAGGCCGGCCGTGTCTGGACGAGCTGGCGCTCATCATCAATGTCGAGTCCAGTGCAGTCAGCGGTCAGTCCGAGGCCGAGGCGGGCGGCAACTCGTGGTGCAAGGTCTCTGCCGTTATTGGTCGCCCCGAATAGCACGACCGCCGGTTTGCGTGGTGCGATGAGGGAGGTGACTGCAATCGTGTACGCATCAGTGGTGTAGTCCTTGAACACCTCCTCGTCAATCACGACTACCTTGTCTGCACCATGGTGGACTAGGTGTTCGGCAAGGTGTTCTACCTGATATCCAATCAGGAGGGCGACCAAGTGTTCGCCGAGTTTGTCGGCGAGCTCGCGTCCCTTTGTCACCAGTTCCAGTGCGACATTGCGGAGCCTGCCATCAGTGGTCTCACAGTAGACCCATACGTCCCTGTACTCTGCAATCTTCTCCTTGTCAACAGTTCTCCTCTCAATCTCTATTGCGTTGACCGGACATACCTCCTCGCAGGAGCCACAGAGGACGCACTTGTCAAGGTCGAACGCGACCTTATCTCCGTCTTTTGAGATTGCCCCGAAGTTGCAGACCTTGATACATAGCATGCAGCCGGTGCAGGTCTCTCTGTCGTAGAGCAGTGTCATTTCTCATATCACCCCCTTTTTTGCGAGGAACTCGACCAGCTTGCGTGCAGCCTCCCTCGGGTCTTCTGCCTCTATCTTCATGCCCCCCTTACGCTTCTCGGGTGGGAACACCTTCCGGACCGTAGTGGGCGAACCCTTCAGGCCTATTTCATCCTCCGGTAGTCCTAGGGTGTCGGCGTCGACAACCTCAAGGGGTTTCTTCTTTGCCTTCATTATCCCCATGATATTGGGGAGACGCGGTTCGTTCAGGCCTTTTGTCGCTGTGAGCAGGACTGGGAGTCTGGCCCGCACCACCTCGTAGCCCTCGTCAGTTTCCCTGTGCACCTTGACATGTTTGCCGTCCTCAAGCTCGATGTGCCGCACATAGCATATCTGCGGTATCCCGAGGAACTCGGCAATCTCTGGCCCGACTTGGGCCGTGTCACCGTCAATGGCCTGTTTCCCGCAGATCACAAGGTCAAAGGGCTTCATCTTTCCTATCTGCTTCGCAAGAGTACGTGCAGTGGCCCACGTATCTGCACCTGCGAACCTCGGGTCGGTCAGGTGGACTGCACTGTCTGCACCCATTGCGAGGGCCTTATACAGGGCATCCTTCGCTTGAGGCGGCCCCATTGTTATGACAATCACCTCGCCACCATGCTGCTCTTTCAGCTGGATGGCCGCCTCCACCGCAATCTCATCAAACGGGTTCAGGATGCTCGGGACGCCATCGCGGATTAGAGTGCCGGTCTCAGGGTTAATCTTCACCTCTGCGACTTCGGGAACCTGCTTCACTGGAACTATTACTCTCACCAATCTGGTAACCCCAATGGCTGTCGAGTTGTGTGCGTGGAGCTGCCCAACCGAGTTATAAGGGATACGCCAAGGACGATGGGACTAGCCAAGACCAAACATCGCGAGTACAACACCTGCAATTGTCGCCGTCACGCCCAGCGCAGCCTCTAACATCTGTGCCTTACGCTCCGCATCCCGTAGGTTGGCCGCCAGTTCGTCCCTCTCATTGACAATCGTTTCCATGCGCTGCCCGAACAGGCGCTTCATCTCCTCCCCCATGGTCCTGAGTCCTCGTTCGACCTCGTTGAGTGTGATTATTGTTTCTCCAGCGGCCATCAGTGCCCTCAGCACAAAGTACGTCGAGTCAAGGTCCGACTTGGCACCGGGCCTGTCACCCCAACCACCATCTACGTTCTGGGTCCTGAGGAAGAAGCTGGCCGCCTGACGTACTGCGTCCTCTGTCTGGGCCTGTTCAAATGCAAGGGCCAGGACTGCCAGTCCCGTGGTGTCAATCACGCTGGTGTCCTCACGACCCGCCTTAAGTGCAAAGCCACCGTCCGCCCTCTGACAGCTCAGGAGATACTGCACTCCTTGGTCGATTGCTACAAGTGCGTCCTCGGGTGCGTCCTCAAGGCCCTTGGTGAGGCTCCTGAGCGCTATGACTGCCATGCTGGTGTGGTCAGCATCGCTCTCGTGGCTCGCCGACCAGCCCCAGCCGCCATCATAGTTCCTCGCCTCTATCAATTCCCTGATGATTTCATGTCTTTCTGACACGAGCAGTGTGTCCTTCAGGGCGAGCGCACACATCGCTGTGAGTGCGACCTCCATTGCACCCTCCTCCTCGCCTTCAACCGTGAGGCTCTCCCGCCACCGCCCATCACGGTACTTGCCTGCAATGAACCGCTGGCAGGCCTGCAACATGAGGTTCGTCCTGTCAGCTCCGAGTGCCCTGAGCGCCTGTGCGACTATTGCAGTTGGTCCCAGGGATGGCCCACTGTCTACATAGTACCCGAACCCGCCCGATGGGTGTTGTACCGCACGCAGGTAGTTCAGGGCCCGCATCGGCGTCGGGTCGTTGATTTCTATGCCGACATGCCCCATCGCGAGCAGGGCGTATCCGGTCATCAATGGAGTGACCTCCTCGTCTTCCATCAACGGGAAGCCCCCAGACTCCTGCTGCAGGCCCTTGATGTACTGTATCCCGTCGTTGATTGGTGCTCTCTCAAGGGCGTGGAGGCCTCGCTCATGGAACCACTGTGCAGTCCTGCCTATGATTGCGTCAATGTCCGCAATCCCCTCGTCTGCGAAATCTGAAGGCATCTCTTGGGCCACCACTGATGTTTAAATGGGAGATTGCACCCACCATCTATTGAGTATTGCGGCCTCCATATGGCCGGACAATCGGTTCGGTGGCACCAATGGCAGACGACAACTACACGGTCGGTTCTATCGAGCGGGAAACGGTATATGCAGCTATGAGCATTATCGGCATTGACCGCGAGGCCACCGACGCGTACCTCTTCCTGCTCCAAGAAGGCTCCTCTCCAGTCGAGCGGATACCAATTGCGCCGCACCGTAAGATGCGAGTGTTACAACTACTCGTATCGAAGGGTCTTGTCACCGCTTCTCGTGGGGGACAGTACACGGCACGTGATGCTGAACTGGTCCTGCGTGCCACCGTTGACGAGTTCACACGCAACGCCCGACTGATTGAAAAGGCGATTGCTGAGCTCGAGCTCACTGGCAGGAGTAGTAGGACCCGGTCCCTCAACACCAGCGAAGAGTTCTATCAGTGGGAGACCCGTCTGGTCAGGCGCACAGTCGCCAGCATCTGCGCCCTCACGGTCAGGCTGAAACTGCTATGGCTGATGCGGGAGGAGCTCAGGGAGCAAATCGAGTCGGCAGGGATTGATGTGCGTATCATCGGTGACATCCACACCCAAGAGACCTTTGACCGTGCCGTCGCCCTTGAGGACGCAGGAGCAGAAGTGCGGCACAACCCTGCAGCCAACGAAATGCTCCGTTTCGTCCTGTTCGACAAGAACAGCGTGCTCTTTGGTTTCCGCAACCCCAGTGACCCTGCCCGTCACATTGGCGCGTGGATCAGGTCGGAACCCTTCGTTGAACCACTGTTGATGCAGTTCGAGTCTGTCTGGAGCAAGGCTGAGCCCCCAGAGGTTTGGCGGAAGTTCGAGTTCAACTCACCGTGAGTGACCGGAGACTGGGGGAGTCTATATTCGACCGGGCGGGGTACGGTCGTGTCCGCACGGGCCAGGGTATCCCTGCTGTCTTCAGTCTAGTATAGGGTCCTGTCGGGGCCGGTGGTAGCGCTGGCCACATCTGGTGCACTCTCAGTAGGTGTGGTACCCACAATGGCCCGCTGTGGCAATCGGCGCAATCGCTACCCTTTTTATCGTGGAGTGGGCCGGCAGCAGTGACCTGCGTTGCAGCTAGAGTGGCTATTCGGTTCATCATGGTGGATTGTCGGGATTATTGTCCTGCTGCTGTACGTGTGGAGCGTCACGAGAGACCACGACCGGACAGTGCGTGCACTGAAGAGGTCTGTGCGTTTTGTGGTCAAGTCGCTCCCGTTGTTCTTCCTTGCAGTGCTCCTGATTGGGTTCATGAAGGAGATTCTGCTACCAAATGACCAGGCAATCCTTGATGCGTTTGGCAGTGCTGGCACCGGCATCTTCTGGGCCACACTGCTGGGCTTCCTGCTGCCCGGCCCACGGTATGCAATATACCCACTTGCTGAAGTGATGTTGGCTGCCGGTGCCAGTATCGGTGCTGTGATGGCCCTCATTGCAAGTCAGCAGCTGATTGACGTGCCAGAGGGCTGTTTTATTGAGATAAAGTACCTAGGTCCCAAGTTCTTTGCAGCCCGCTTGGTAATCGCCATTCTGACAACTCTTGCAGCAGCCTGTCTGGCCATAGTGGTGCATTCCATCGTCCCCTTGTGGCCCCCGTAGTGCGAAGAGGTGGTGTGCTATATATGGGTGACACAGAGGTGGTCCCAACAGCAGAGCCGTACCCTGAGGGGGACGGGCGTTCACGTGCGCGGAAAGTGCTGGATGTCGTGATGGTGGAGGGCACACTCTTCGTGCTACTGCTAATATTCTTCGTGTGGGTTCTCGTCACACTGCCGGACAGGATTGGTGCGGCCATCGACTTTTCCGTGCAGAACCTCATCGAAACAATCCCAATATTCGTTGTGGCCAGTCTGCTGGCCGGCTGGGTTGACGCCTGGGTCGATAAGGACATCGTGACCCGCTTCTTTCATGAGCGCAACCTTTTCCGTAGCCTTGTCGTAATCTCAGTCCTCGGTATTATGACGCCCGGCCCAATATACTCGATTTTCCCAATCGTGTGGGTGCTCAGGAAAAAGGGGATCGGGTCGCACTACCTAATTGCCTATCTCACGGGGCAGACGCTCATGGGCCCGATGCGGGTGCCCCTTGAACTCTACTATCTCGGTGTCCCATTCTTCATCTTTAGGGTGTTCTCCTCAATACTCATGGGCGTGTTCGCAGGTCTGTGCACATACCCGATTAGACGACACCTTGACCGTTCCCTCGATGAAGTGACCGCAGAGTTTGAGCGCTGAGTGGCCGTCCTCGCCATCGTGTTGGATGGGACTAACAGGTCCTTCACCCTACAAGGTCAAACACACTGCATACCCTTCCTGTGTATCCCCGTTTCCCCTGTGCAGACTCGTTACACAATCCTTTTAACTGAGCTCAAGCCGTTACCGACTCAGCTTCATCAACCTACTGAGGTAGTGGACACAAATGGGCAGAGAAAAAGCCATCGGTGCGCTAATCTTCATTGTCGGACTTCTCATCTTACTCTACTACACCTGGGGTCTGTTGATACTCGTCATAATTGCTCCAGGCCTCCGCCAGGTCGTGGAGAGCATTTTCGGTGCGGGCACCATCTTGGCCAGTATCTTCGCCCCGAGCTGGGAATTGTTGGTAATACTGCCAATCTGGTTAGCTGTCTTGGTGATCTGTGTGATTGGCATGTGGATTGGGTACACCATGCTGACGACCCCATCCATTGAAACGCCTGATGATGTCCAGTTCGACCACGAAGAATTGGAGGCCAAGACCACTGAAGAGCCCCCTGCTAGTGGGGAGTCCGAGTCATCCGAGTAGGACAACACCCAAACGACACTGCCCCGGGGCTCAGTATGCTGGTAGGTGCGTGGGCCGCCGGGGTGCCCCCCCCATCATGGGTCTATCCACCGACCCCTGCAGACCATGGGCAGTCCCACAGGAGCACCAAGCTTGCAAAGTGGTGAAGGACTAGCATCTGCTGGGGTCTCTGTAGTGTATGCTGGCCCTGCGCACGATATTGATACAACACCCGCAAATATGGTTGCATGAAACAATGCCACTGTTCAAACGCAGGCACCGGAAGGAGTACCGCGAAGCTGTCAGACTGATTCGCGATGGCCGTCCAGACCGTGCAGTGCCGCTCCTCAGGGCGCTCTTACAGAGAGAGCCTGATAGCGTTGATACACTGGTCGCCCTTGCGGTCGCCCTCCTCGAGAGCAGTCCCGCCCCGTCCATGGCGAACCCCTCAACGCAGGAGGCCCTCGCCCTCCTGGACAGTGCAGCCTCACTGGCTCCCGATGACCCCACGCCGCTCTTCAACAAGGGCGTGTGTTACCGCAAAATGGGCCGTCTGGAGGACGCCCTCGATACATTCTCCGCAGTACTAGGTATCGACCGGCGTAATGCACTTGCTACACTGCACATGGCCGAGATATGCTACGAGCTGGGCCGTTGGGAGGAAGCAGTCGAGTACGCACGCGTTGCCCTCATCCGTGACCCCGGTTTTGAGGAGGCCCTACACTGGGTGCCCGATGCTATGCGTAGAGCCGGGATGCTGTCTGCGGAGTCGGGCAGTGTCGACAGCGAGTCCAATGATGAGGGCGCCGAGCAGTGACCAGTCCTTACAGCTAGTCGTCCGGGATCCGGCCCTGTGCGACCCGCCATGATTTGGGGGGATCCCAGTCCATCTGTCACGAAGAACTGCCATGAGACGGCCGGTGGGCCCTGCCACTGCCAGTCGATGCTCTGGAATCGGGCCTGTTGCCTATGTCTGGTGTATAGTGCCACTCTCGCTGGGCAGTCATTACCATACTGCCGTCAATACCGTCGGGTCGCAACTCTTAAATTGGTTTCATCTGCCCTCCACTCTGTTCCGTTGACGTTAGCGAGTCGTCTGGTGATACAGTACTATGTCATCCCGAGGAGAACCAATGTATCGCGGCTACAAGCTTGACGAGCTGGCACGGATGAGTATGGACGAACTGATCGAACTGCTGCCGTCCAGGAGGCGCCGCACCCTCAAGCGTGGACTATCTCCCCGTCAGAAGAAGCTCCTTGCAAAGATGCGTCACGCACGCAAGATGCTCCGCAAGGGCAAGGAGGTCGTGGTGCGCACTCACGTCCGTGACATGCCGATTCTCCCCGAGATGATAGACCTGCATGTTGCAGTCTACAATGGAAAGGAGTTTGTGCGTTTCAAGATCACCCCCGACATGATTGGTGAGGTCCTGGGCTCCATGAGCTCACCGATAAGGCCCGTCAAACACGGCAGTCCGGGCATCGGTGCCACAAAGAGCAGCCAGTATGTGCCGCTCAAGTAGGGCCAGACATGCGGTCTGCCCCTTTGGTGTGCCGCTCCAGACTTTGCCAACTGTCCGTGGTGTCCATGTCCTGCGACAAGTTGCTCTCCTTGGCCAAATACCAACCCCCAGGCCAACTCTGTCCCTGTGAGCCCGTATGGACGCCTCCCGTTCTGTCTGTGTATGTGGCCGTCATCCAGTGGGCCTACACCGTTACAAGTACCGCCATATGACCGCGGCCCACATTCTGGGAAACTCCCGGCACGGGTGGTGGCTGGCTGGTCACAGTACGACCTGCCGGTCCTCTGCCGTTTCCATGTTATGTCGTGCGGCCTCAAGTGTCGGGTCAAGTTCCAGTGCCCTTGCATAGCACTCCATGGCCCGCTTGATCTCCCCACGTTCCCTGTACACGACGCCTAGGTTGTTCCAGCCATGTGGGTCGTAGGGTGCCACTTCAACATATCTCTCCAGATACATGAGGGCCTCTTGCCACCTCCCGACCATCCAGAGTGCAGTCCCGTACCTGAACAGTATGTACGGCTGGTCGTCACTTATTGAGAGGCTCGTCTCATAGAACTCAAGTGCCCTCTTGTAGTTGCCACCCTCGTAACAGAGGTGTCCCACTGTGTTGAGAGCACCTATTGACTCGGGGTGCCCCTCGATTGCCATGTTGAGGCTCAGGCACGCTGCGTTGAACCGTGACAGCTTGGCCTGGCAGATACCTCTCATCTCCCACGCCTCGTACAGGTTCTCGTCCTCCTCCACAAGTACCTGAGTAACTTTCAGGACGGTCTCACAGTCCTCATGTGCAAAGGCTGCCCTTGCAATCTCAAGCAGCACCTCAGGTTCTCGTCCTCCCCTCTCAATATAGTCCTGCACTGTCCTGCGCGCCTCACCCTGCATCCCGAGACGCATCTCTACCAGTCCGCGACGTGCAAGTGCGCTGGTACAGCTCTGTCCACCCCTCTCGGCCTCACTGTAGCACTGATGTGCCTTTGGGTACTTGCCCTGCTCTTCATACACCCTCCCCAGCAAGAACCATGCACGGGTACAGGTGCTGTCCTTTTCGAGGGCCTCCTTCAGGGGCGCCTCGGCTGCCGCGACTTCTCCAAAGCTCAGGTACCGTTCGCCACGCGTGCACAACGCCTCAACTGTCTTGTCTACCGACTCCTGCATCTCACATCCGTCCAGTCGGTTCCTCTGGTCGGTCTGCACAGGCACCACCCTGCCCGCATCTGTTCAGACAGTCCGTCAACACTACGGTGTCCGTGCTGTTGACAGCGCGGCGCCCTGTGCCTGACCTGCAACCCGGTACATCCCGCCTGTTCCCTCCTCTGGCATAGCCCCTCAATTGCCCACAGCCGGTCAGTCGTGCCGTCAGTGCATGGGCCCCTCGTGGCGCTCGTGGGCCCCGGACGCCAGCCCACAACGTACAACTTGTGCAGTCCTTCCAGTGTGAAGAATACCATGTGTCCCGCACGCGATGCTATAACTGTTGTCCACACGGATTGGGATTGGGGTCAATGCACCTGCTCCTGTGCCGGCACCGCCGGCCGGTCACCGACTGCATGTGCCCTATCACTAAGACCCCTATGACCGACCCCGTCCAATGACAGGCACCGTGTGTACTCAGCACTAGGTCGTGGACGCAACGTCACAGGTCAAGTCTGATGGTCTCCCAGCGGACCCGTCCCGCCTCTACTGCCTCCTTGATCATGCGCTCTGTCCTGCTGAGCCTTGCGCGCCCGGTCTTGACATCTGCAAGGACAACTGTGATTGGCCTGTCAGTATGGCTGTCCTTTGCGGATGTGTAACCGTCAAAGATGACATAGTCGACGGGGTTACCAATGAACCTTGCGTCAGCCGCCTCATACCGGAACACATCCCTCAGTAGTGGTACTATCTGCTCTGCAATCTTCCCCTTCAGGACGTGCCTGCTCTTATCGACCGCATCCTTCCTGATCCTCTCCTCCTCCTCAAACATGAGCCTCCTGAACTCCTCCTCCACATGTGCAATGCGGCTCTTCAGCCGTTCCCTCATGACAATGAGCACGAACACCGCGACCATGAGGCCAATCAGGAGCCCGATTGCTACGTCTTGGAGTGCCATGAGCCCCCACTCGTAGCAGTCAGATATAACCCCCAGTAGTACATCCGTATTGTGGTGCAGCCCAAGGGGTGCATGGCATTTCCGGAAAGGCTATCTTGGGTACTGCAAGGTACTACTTTCAGCACTCGTGCGGAGCGCGAGACCACGGTGAAGACCCAGACGAAGGTCATCTGCATCGGTGCTGTCCTGCTCATAGTCCTGTCAGGCACTATCATAATGGCGGCATTTGATGACCGCGAGGGCCCGTACATATACGAGGTCGACATACTGCCGACTGAACCCTCTGACGGTGACACGGTCTCTGTAGTGATATACTGCATTGACTCATCGGGTGTTGCCAGTGCCGAGTTGCACAGTACGCTGGACGGCCAGGAGTGGGACATCCATCAGATGCGCTTCTATACCTGTCTGTGTATAGCTGGTGGACGCTGGGTCGCACAGTTCGGCCCGGTCTCCTACAACGACTCCCCTCAGTTCTTTGTGCGCGCCTTCGACAAGTCGCCGGCACGGAACTATGCGGACACACAGGTCTTCACCATACAGGTCTCCTCCTAAGGCGGGACATCTGGTGCACGAGTGTGTGGGCAAAGGCCCACGGAACGACAGACTGGTCAATAGGAGAGTGCCACAAGAGTGGAGCTAAGCCGTGACAGTGCCCTGTACCTCGCCCTCATGGTGCTGGGAGTCCTCGTAGCAATTGCGCCATGGACATTTGCGCCCGTCTGTGCAGTTGAGATGCGCTGCTGGACAACACGAGACGTCGAGACCGTACTCGGTCTTGTTATTGCTGTCGTCTCGCTGTATGGCCTGTTCAAGGGCCTGGAATGACTGGGTCATCATCGAGGGGGCCGAGTTGAACAGACAACAGCGACAGATGTTACAGGTCGTACTGGTGATACTGGGCTGTTTTGGGATCTATGTGTATACTGCACTGCAACCAGTCACTCACGTATGCGCCTGGACCGGCCTTGAGATAGTCGGCCGCGGTGGTCATGAAGTTGTCTTCTCCTTTGAGAACGGCTCGGTGCGCTACTATGCTTGTATCAACGTGTCAGTGCTTGCTTTCAGACATCTTGTGGCCACTCACGAGGTTGACCGGCTCGTGATAATCAAGGTGCGGTGCGTCGAGTGTGGGATGGTGATGGGGTGGGACGACCCAATGGTCGTGTGGATCTATCAGCCCGAATACCTGTGCCCTACGACCAGTACGCCCACGATTGTTGCAGCCTGCAGGGGCCTCTGCGAACAGCACTTCCTCGAACGGTATGGTGGCACTGTGGTACCGTGCCCCTACGTCTGGCCAGAATGAGGTGGCACACCATGAAAGGGCGTGGTATCCTCCTCTCCCTCCTGCTCCTCTCCATTGTCGTGGACCTGACAGTCCTGGTATTCGTGGGCCACATCGGGCAGACAGTGTCATGGCCACTCGGTGACCTTGGGCCCGCAGTGATGCAGGACTCGTACTCTGTACGCTCGCCTGCTCTTGAGCTGCCGTCTGGCATGCTGGGCGACATCCCCGGTGGCTACCCGGTGTACACCGGAGTACCCCTCTACACCCCCGTCCTGCCGTGCCCGGGCTGGCCCTCCGCATCATTGGGGCTCCCCGGGCTGGCCCGTCCAGTCGACCACACTGCCCTGTTGGCTGCTGTCCTGATTGCCATTGTGCCAGTCGTTGTCCTCGTTGTCCTAGGGAGGCATAGTTATGGGTATTCGAAGACACGTTAACCTTGGCAGCTACGCGCTTGGCAATGTACTCAAGTATGGTCCTAGGAGCGCCGTGCTGGTCCTGGCGCTGATGTTCTCCACTGCCCTCCTCTGCTCGACCGAGTTCATCCACGAGGGGGTCACTGTCGACATCTATGCCTCGGCCAGCGAGTCACCCGACATAGTCGTCCAGCGCTTGGAGGCAGGCCGTCAGGCCCTTGTCCCGCAGCAGTGGGTCAAGAATGCGAGTGTTGTCCGTGGGGTCCGCCTCGTCACACCAAGGGTCTGGGGGTACGTTGACATCGGTGGTGGTCGGCTGGTGACCGTAATGGGTGTGAACGCCTCTGTCTATGGGCTGGCCTTCGGGGCTGTCGGCACAGATGTGCTCGACGGTGGCAGGTTCATCCAGCCGGACGACCGGGGCAAGATTGTGGTCGGACAGGGGATTGTCGACCTCATGCAGAACGCATACTCACCGGTCACAATTGGGGTGGGCTCCTCCCTCGGGATAGTGGCCTACAACGGTACCACTATGGAGTTTGAGGTCGTGGGGGTGTTCTCATCACAGGCCCGGGTCTTCAGCAACGACCTCATAGTGACCGACCTCCAGAGTGCGAGGGACCTGTTCGGTCTCCTGAACGCTTCGGGCTTCACAGACCTGGCCGTCTGGACCGAGTACCACGAGGACATCAACGACGTCGCCTTCCGTCTGGACACCCGGCTCGCAGGCTCCCGTGTACTCACTCGTGATGCCATCCGCGACCTGCAACTCAAGGCCTACGGCGGCCGCGCAGGGGCAGTCGCACTGGTGTGGGCGACCAGCCTTGCGAGCATAGTACTCGTCGCCTTCATGGCATCAAGCGCAGCCTCTGACGAGGCCCGGCGAGAAGTGGGCCTCTTGAAGGCCCTGGGCTACGACACTGTTGATGTGATTGAGATCCGGATGTTTGAGGCTACAGTCATCAGCCTGTTCGGTGCCAGTCTTGGTGTATCGGCTGCAGTGTTCTTTGACTTCGTCCTCGGCGCACCGGGACTTGCTCTCTTCCTCCTTGGATGGAGCATCCCACTGCTCAATAACGGCATACCTCTCGCAGTGTCTGCACAGACCATATTCACAGCATACGTGGTCGCTATCACCCCGGTCATTGTTGCAACAGTGGTGCCCGCATGGAGGAACGCAATCACAGAGCCTGACACTGTGCTCAGGGGGGTGTGATGTCTTGCCCACCACCATACATGTTGAGGGCGTCTGGAAAGTGTATGGGGCCGGCACCCCGCGTGAAGTTGTCGCAGTGAGGGACGTGTCGCTCAAGGCCGGGCCCGGCAGGGTCACTGCTCTCGGTGGCCCCAGCGGCTCCGGGAAGACCACGCTCCTGTGCATCATGGGCCTCCTGACACGTCCGACACGTGGTCGGGTCTTCATTGATGGCACCGACCTGACTGGCGTGTCCGAGGTCTTCAGGACGCGGGTGCGTCGCCAGAAGATTGGTTTCGTGTTCCAGGCCCAGTACCTCCTCCCACAACTCACTGCCGTGGAGAACGTGGCACTGCCGCTCCTGTGCACTGACATCTCACGTGCCGAGGCCGAAGAGTTGGCTGAAGAGCGTCTCACAGAACTCGGTCTCGGGCACCGACTGCACTTCAGGGTCGCGGAGCTGAGCGGCGGCGAGCAGCAGCGTGTGAGCATTGCCCGGTCGCTCATTAGAGGGCCCGAGGTGCTGATTGCTGATGAGCCCAGCAGTTCCATAGACGCAAGACAGACCGCAGACCTCTTGGCAGTGCTGCGTGGCATGGTCGACAGCAGGGGTCTGGCCGTCATTGTGGCGTCCCATGACCCGCGCGTACTCGACTGGGCCGACCATGTCTACTGGCTGCGTGATGGCCGGGTCGTTGAGGCAGGTCAGTGACAGGCCCCCCTCACAGGGCCACTATGCTGTGTGACACCATGCTCGTCATACTGAAGATGAGTGCGACTGATGCCACCTTCCTGAGTACCGAACGCGTTGCATCTATGTCTGCCACTTCAAGTCCATAGCGCAACCAGATGCTCTCAAGGCCCACTCTCCAGCCGGTGGCAGCCACTCCGACCCAGAGGAGTGCGGAGAAGAGTGCGGTGTCTGGATACTCCTGGAACAGACAGTACGGGCAGTGGTGTGTTGGGAGCCCCAGTAGCAGCGGTGCATATGTGTCATGTAGCGCGACTAGGTACAGGAGGCCACTCACAGACGTGAGCACAAGGGCCAAGAGCCTGTGTGACGGTCTCAGGGTGTCCACCCACTGGAATGCTGCTAGGACAACTGCCGTCACGATGGCCGCCACGAGGACTACTGCACCCCACTCTGGGCCAAGCACCGCGGACGGTGAGAATGGCGGGTCCACATCGTAGATGCTGGAGCAACAGGGTGCATATACGGGCGCCACAGATGCTATGAACAGGATGTCCGCAGAGGCATCAGCAAGCACCATTGGGAACAACACTACGAGCGACGACCGGACAAGCCAGCGTAGTAGGGGCATCCTCGGTTGACCCCGGTTGGACAGCTCGACGACCAGCCACATCCCGTAGGCGAACGGCAGGGTCAGCTTGAGGATTAGTGCAAGGGACGAGTACGGGTTGCCCACATTGACGACACCGTACGCACACATTGCCCCGGGGCAATACGGCACCAGCGACTGGAGCGTCCAGAAGAAGACTGGCACAACGAGTAGTCGTGTCGTCAACAGTACCACACCTATCAGTCCGAGCAGGTAGTACTTCTGTTCGGCTGGGACTGTTACCTCCATTCCATCGTCCATCTCTTCAAGGATGGACACGGCGGTCACTGCACCGTACAGCCCCAGTAGGACTGACAGCAGTCCCACAACGAGCACTATTATTGTGGTAACCGTGACAATCATGCTGGCCCCACCTTGTACTCCTCATCGGAAGCCCTATTTGTGGTCATCGCTACCGGGAACGACTATGTTGCCGGATCAGTTTCGTATCCTCAGTGAGCTATGTTCCATCGCTGGCCCCGTAGGACATGAGGGCCCTGTCCAGCAGCGTCTGGCCGAACTGCTGAGGCCATACTGCTCCACTGTCACACAGGACCCGATTGGCAACCTCCGTGCGACAATCGAGGGCACCGGAGAACACTACGCACTCGTTGCACATGCGGACGAGGTCGGCTTCCTTGTGAGTATCATTGATGAGCGCGGTTTCCTCAGGGTCAAGTGGAACACAAACAATCATCTGCCAGACATCCGCCTCCTGCCCGGACAACGTGTGGACATCCTCACATCCAAGGGCAGCGTCCCCGGCTGTTTCTGCGTAAAGACCGCCCACATAGCCGGTCCCGAAGGGAAGGCCCGTCTGCCATTGTACCATGAGGTCTTCCTCGACATCGGGGCCCGTTCGCGGCTGGCGGCACAGGCGATGGGTGTCAGGGTTGGTGACCCGGCCGTCTTCTCCACCAGTCTTGAGCGTCTGGGCGACTACCTCTGTGGCAAGGCAATCGATGACCGGGTCGGCCTGACAGTGGCCGTAGAAGTGGCCAGTCGTCTCCACTCGCTCGCAGAGTCTGAGAGGCCCAGCGTGACGATTATCAGTACGGTGATGGAGGAGATTGGTGCAAGAGGTGCTGCCGCGGTGGCAAGAGACCTTGATGTGGACGCCGTCATTGTCCTTGAAATCGGGCCGGCAGATGACTATCCTGGCACACTGGGCGAGGCTGGTGTCATGCTCGGAAAGGGTCCGGTTGTGGTCATAAAGGACTCTCAGACCCACTACTCACACGCACTTGACCAGCGCCTGTTCGAGGCTGCAGAGGAGCTCAGGATCTCAGTCCAACGTGCAGTCTATCACAACTATGCAACTGATGGTTTTCAGATGATGTCCAATGGGCTCCCTGCTGCTGTGGTGGGTGTCCCATGCCGGTACTCACACAGTAGTTTCGAGACCATCAGCCCAATGGACCTCTACGAAGTGGTGAAACTAGTCCACGGTTTCCTCAGCAGGGGGGCCACCTGACTGTGACCCCTCCCTCATGGCGACCGGCTCCACTATGACGGTCATCCCCTCTCGTGATGTCACGACGACCTTGCTCCCCTCTGGGATCTCACCCGTCAGGCAACGTGCATTCCAGATCTCGCCCCTGGTGCGTATCTTGCCCGACTTCGGTGTCACTGTCCTGACCACTCGCCCCTGCGACCCGACTACGTCATAGATGACACTGCCACCCTCTTGGAGGGTCGGGTATACAATGTAGTACTTGGCAATGACGAACAGCGGCGTCCCAATTGCGGCCAGTAGCAGGGCCCAGACCAGCAGGTCTGGTAGGAAGTACCATACGGCAATCACTGCAAAGACAACAAACACTACTTCATCTATTGTTATGATTATGAACTTGGCTCTCGGCGAGACCATCTAGCACCACATCTACTCCTTTTGAGTACAGTCATACAAACAGATGATAACCTTTTGCTGTGATGTGTCCGTAGCGGAAATGGTGCGCCTTATCTGTGCAACCCCCGCAGCCATTCGCCGGTGCTGCTAGATGAGAACCGAGACCATTCAGACCATGGCTGGAGCTGCTGTCCTCTCGACATTCACCTACATCCCACTATTGGTCAAAGGCCTCCTTGGTGGCAGTGAGCTCATTGTTACAGTCTTGACCGGCACGTATGCAACTGCATCTTTTGTCGGGAGCTACCTATTCGGCCGTGCAGGTGACATCTACGGACGACGACTGACACTCCGTCTCGGCCTGCTGTTCGCCGCACTCAGCTTCGCCCTGCTGTACTTGGTCGACTCTATGGAGGTACTGTTCCTTGTCCGCGCACTGAACGGTTTCACTGTTGGGATGTACCCCGGTGCCCTTGCTGCGTATGCTTACGAGTCGAAGATGAAGATGGGCCGGTTCGCATCGTTTGGTTCCCTGGGCTGGGGCGTGGGCACACTCATTGCGGGCTATGCCGCCTCATTTGAGCTGCGTCTGGCCTTTGTCATTGCATCCCTCTTCTTCTGCTTGGCGTTCTTGAGTTCCCTCACCTTGCCGCCAATCGACCGCGTACGTGTGAAGGTGCCGCTCTTCCCGGTAGAGACCATGCGTCGGAACCTCCCGGTCTACATTGCAGTGCTGATACGTCACAGTAGCGCCCATGCGCTCTGGACGCTGTGGCCCCTGTTCCTCGTTTCCCTCGGCGCCGATGAGTTTGCCGTCGGCATCATCCAGGCCACAAATTCCATCTCGCAGTTCTTCTTCATGATCCTCATCACGGACAAGTATGACTGCCACAGTCTGATACAGACCGGGCTCGGTACAACCGCAGTCGCGTTCACGTACTTCCTCGTCGTGGCACTCTACTTTGACTGGGTCCAGCTCCTGCCCTCTCAACTCCTCCTTGGCTTCGCGTGGTCTTGCCTGTATGTGGGTGCACTCAAGTATGTCACTCAGAACAATGTGGAACGGGCCACAGCATCGGGTCTGTTGACGTCAATCATGTCTGTATCTGGAGTCATTGGCCCGGTCATCGCCGCCGTCCTCTACTCATTGTGGCCCGGTTATGTCCTCATCATCCTCTACGGTACGGTGATGTCCCTCGTTGCAATGGTGGTGTTTGGACGCAGTGACAGGGGGCCCATCGATGCTGAGGCCTGAACCCCTGCACCCACCATCTGGTCACATATTCAGCCCCTCTTGGCCCTCACAAGCCAGTAGTCCATGTCGTCATCACCGTGGCCCGAGACCGTTGGTCCGACATCCACCTCTGCAAACCGGCCTTGGAACAGGGCCCGTATCTCATCCTCTGTGAAGCTGTACGGTTGACTGTTGGATGATGGACAACGTGGCCCGCGCACTATCCCCACATACGTGCCGCCACTGACCAGCAGGTCCGCCATCCTGTCTAGATACGGGGTGCGTACTTGTGGCGGCAGCGTCTGTAGGAACGACCGCTCAAACACGTAGTCGAACGATGCCTCCGGGACTTCCAGCTCGAAGATGACGTCCCCTATCAGTGCATGGATGGAGAGCCCCATCTCATCTGCTCTCCTCACGATGATGGCAATGGCCTCTGGACATATGTCCGCTACGGTGACGTCAAAGCCCCTCTGGGCCAGGAACAGCGCGTTGTGGCCGAGTCCCGGCCCCGGCTCGAACACTCTTCCCGTGGGCATTTTCCTGCTGTCGACCAGACGCACAAGGGCCGGGTGTGGTACTGCGGTGTCCCATGGTGTCTGTCCTGTCCTGTACGCAATGGCGTTCGCCCGGCGGACAAGGCACGTATAGTGTGCCTCGCCCTGTGCCCCAGTCATTGACCGGGTCCAGCTGTCCGCCCTGACCGGCGGGGGTCCACTGTCCAGCGGCCGCCCGCAGATTGCGCACCGTTCCTCTTCTCCCATCGCATCTCATCATCGTACCACCGTCGCACATCCCTGATGACTCTTGCGACTCACTGGAGAGCCATGCTGTTCCCAAATGTCCGGAGTAGTGTCCTTGTCTGGCGACACCATAGCATACTCGTCTACATGTCGCGCGGTTGTCGGCAGGTGCCCGAAATACGTGCCGTGTGAGGACCGGAGCCGTAGGTCATGATGTCCTAGGACACGCCAGACGGGCAACTTAAGACGCCGTGTGGTTCTACTTGGTACGGTGCACTGCTTGAGCCAACAGTACGACATCCTCAGGTGCCCCCGCTGTCGTCGGGGCCTACAAGCAACTGCTACCATCTCGACAGGCCAGGGCCCGGATCTCTCGCTTGTGTGTGAGCGTGGTCACACGTGGCCCGTTGAAGATGGAATCCCTCTGCTGGTACACCCGCCTGCCAGTGAGGAGGACATGAAGTGGATTGATGAGTACGACTCGTCGGCCAAGGACTACGACCGGCTAGTGAAACTGTACGATGACTGGCTGGGGATAGACATGATGCACGAGCGCGAACAGTTCGCCGACTACATACCTGCCGAAGGCGTCGTCCGCATGCTTGACGTGAGCACTGGCACTGCTGCAAACTTCGAGGCAATCGTACACCGCCTCGGCGCGGCAGCATGTACCCGTCTCGACCTGCATGGGGTCGACCTATCGATGGGCATGTTGAGAGTGGCCAGAGAGAAGATGCGTTCCTTGGGCCTTGACTGTCTGCTTGTCCAGGCAAATGTGTACAACCTCCCATACCCGGATGACCAGTTCGATGTGGTCCTGCACAGTGGTGGGATGAACACGTTCTCTAACATCGCAGCAGCACTGGAAGAAATGCTCAGGTTGGTGCGGCCGGAAGGCACAGTCGTGGTGGTCGATGAGGGCCTCTCGCCACGGGTGCGTGCCTCTGAACGTGGCCGCGAGGTCATCGAAACGAACAACCTCTTTGCATCGCGGCCCCCGCTTGAGCACCTGCCCTCAAAGGCGCGTGATGTCAAGGTCGACTACATAATGAACGAGACCTTCTACAGGGTGGTCTTCCGGAAGTGACGGGTCATAGTGTCAGGCGCCCCACATACCTCCCCCACATACCTCCCTGTACAGGGCGGTCAGTCGTTTCGCCACTGACTGCCAGGAGTAGTGCTCCTCTACAGCAGTCCTCAGTGACTGTCTGACACCACTGATGCGGGACAGTTGGATGGCGCCCACAATCCTGCCGGCAATCTCATGGATGCGCCCCTCCGGCTCCCGGCGGAACCTCAGCCCTCCTTCTTGGATGTGATCCCCTTCCCGTTCAAGCACCACTGCACTGTCACGTAGTCCCGAGAAGTCTGTCACAAGGGGGACCACACCACACGCAGCTGCCTCTAGTGTCACGAGCCCGAAGGACTCAGGCACCAGCGACGGGAAGACGGCGACATCCGCACACGGGAGCAGATGGCGCAGCAATGAGTGGTCCATGAAGCCTGTGAAGCATATCCGTGCCCCATGTACCGGCTGCAGCCCGGTGGTGCCCCTGTCACGCAGCCAGCTGTAAGCAGCAGCGAACATCTCTGGAGTCCCGAGCTGGGTCACAGCTGTGTCCAACAGTGGCCCTATCATTTCCCATTTTCCCCGTTCCCAGCACCATGCCAGCGCCTCCAGCCATTCCCTCAAGGGCCCTGCCCCCACAACAATCAGCTGGGCCGGTACTGTTTCAGTGAGTTCCATGAAGGCAAGCACGAGGTCGTGTGGCCCCTTGCCCGGGATCAGTCGGCCCACGAACATGACCACTGGCTGGCCCCAGTCGAGCCGGTCAAGCTTGGCCATGGTGTCCTCATCTGGACTCTTCTGGCTGTATGCTGTTGCCAGGTCAAAGACCGTCGGGGGGACTTCTCTCCTGCGTGCCCACTCGGAGAACCGGGTGGTCATGCGGCTGGCATGAGCGGCACTGCGTCCACCCGTATACTCACCGAGTAGTGTACCGAGCTCCCCGGGTGTTCCCCCACACCTGCCTCCAGAGTGCGGTCTGAACAGTCCAGTGTCAACTCCAAGTGGGACTTCGACCACCTTCTCATCCAGTCTGGGTAGCGCCTCTTTGAAGACTGATACCACACGGTCTCTGAAGTAGCGGTTCCCGACTACCACCCTTGTTGCTGCACCCAGTCCCACCACTGCATACTCGAACAGTTTCGTATCTCTCTCGACCGCATACACCAGACCACTGCCATGCAGAGTCACTAAATATGGGACCCCGGTTTCTTCCATGACGCGCCGGGCCACTACTGGCATCATGATGGCATGGTTTGCATGGAGCACATCGAATGGGTCGGCCTTGTGGACTGCACACACAGCCCCCACATTCCTCCTGATGTAGCGCTCTATCTCTCCAATCGACATCCTTGTGAACTCGACCACATGGCGGAATGCAGGGTATATGTCCGGTACGAACACGGGCAGGGTGTTCCCAATGTCCGGGATGTTGATGGTGACACCATGGTCATGGCACATGCTGTCGTCCAGAGCACCGTCCTCCCCCACCCTCCGTACCCGGGCCACAAATGGTAGTTTACAGGCGTCGGAGTCCTGACAGAAGACATCGACATGGTGCTCCTGTGCCCAGATATGCCTGACGACGTTCTGTGTGTATATGTTGCTCCCGGAGCCCTTGAGGAGCCAGCCGTGTAGGATACCAATGTGCATGATGTGTTGGCCGTGTCATATCAGGCTCATTAATCTTGGGCGACCGTGTGATACCGGATTAGAAAAAAAAAGAGGATGGGAAGGCCTAGGCCTCCCCAGCCTGTCGTGGTTGTTGGGTGCTGTTGGTGTGCCAATGCAGTGCAGACAGGGCTTTCTAGCCTCGTCTGTATGTGGTACGGATACGGACGGCCACTAGGGCTATTGCAACAATGCCCACGACCCCAAGTATCACTGAAGCGTACACAATCCCGGAAACGCGTCCGCTGACCTGACCTGGTGGCACTCCCGGGTAGACCTTGAATACCGGGTCATGCGTGATGGAGTACCCGTCCCACTTGGAGTAGCAGGAACAGTAGTAGAACGCGGACCAGCAGTCTGTCTGGCCCATGGTACCTGCTGCGAACTCCAGACCGCCGAGGCTGACGGGCCCCATCTCGTATATCATGCCTGGTATGATGGCGGTGCCGACATCATATGTCCCACCATCACGGCCCCAGACATATGTCCCACCAAACTTGATTACTGACAGCAGGTCGTCGTCCCCGGTGTCGCTGACCTCAAGGACACCCTCCGGTGCTGTCCTGCTCATATCGACTTCGGCATCTGTTGGGATCTCGGTCCCATCCGTGAGGCCTACCCTGTAGTCATATGATGCTACGGAGGTCCAATAGTCAATGGTGAGTCCGAGCCCTGCGAGCTCGGGCAACATTGCACCTGTGCCAGGCTCCGTAAAGTCCCCTACATGCTGGTCAATCTTGAGGACTGCAGCGTCATCCGTTGTACCGAAGCGGTAGACCATGGCTAGGCTCTCGACAGACACATCGATGCCGCTGTCCTCCTCCGGGTCTACCATCCCCTCTCCCATTGAGAGTCCGGGACCATAGTAGATATCCGGCAGGAGTGCGACCTGTCCCTCTCTGTCATCGATGAGCCGTCCCTCGATGTCTGTGACCTCAACGCTCCACTCGATTTGGTTGTCATCGTTGATGTGTGGTGTGACGACGTCTCCCAAGCTCGCCCCGGTGGTGTAGAACCCGTACACTCTCTCTGAGGCTGACTCGTTGACCACTTGGTATTTCCAGTCAGTCACACCGTCATCGTCGTAGTCCACGTCGACATCAGAGTACACAATGTCCATGATCCCGTTGTTGTTCGTGTCATTGAACACGGACAGGCCAGTGAAGTAGTGCTCCATCTGGTGGGTCTGGTTGTTGTCCACGTACATCTCCAGTACATCATACCCGTAGGTCACGTACGTGTAGTTGTAGTCGTATCTCCCTTCTTGGGTGAGCTCCCCGGCCCACTGGTACTCCTCTGCCAGCTGGATGTCCTCCGGATTCTCTATGAGGTTCATCTCCATGTCGTACCATGTGCAGTTGATGTAGTAGTTGCCGGAAGTCCGTGTGGACATGAAATAGAAGTCACTCACGATGACTACTTCGTCCCCTGACAGTGCATCTGGATTTGGTGACCAGTACACCGTCCACACATCCGTAATGTTCGGCTGGCTGGCAAGCCAACTCATGTATGACCCGTCGGGGTCAAGGAGAACTGTCACCTGCAATGTGGCGAAGTCCCAAGCGGTGTGCCAGCTCTCAGTGTAGTTCATCTCAATCCAGTATGCATTGCCGTCGGCATCTTCAACATAGTAGATGATCAACGGCTCCATGAGACCATTCGTCAGTTTGGCCCAGTCGTCCCAATAGGCGTCGGTACTGTTCTCCCAAGGCCAGGTCTCGTTGTTCCAGGGCCAGGTCTCGTTGTTCCAGGGCCAGGTCTCGTTGCCCCAGTTCTCCCATGTGCTATTATCGGCTGGGTGGTATCCTCCTGCTGGGGACGATCCCGATGTCTCGTTGTTGTATTGCGGCATGACCACTTCGGGAGACCAGACAAACTGGTAGTCGTTAGAATACGACTCGTTCCACCAGGTGGTGGCAACATAGACCCCTGGCTGCATCTCCACGAACGGCTCAACAACCTGTGCTGCTGCATATGGTCGCGTCTGGGCGACCGCCATTCGCGGCGTCACGGCGATGACAAACAGTGTTGCCATCACGACCATTGCAGTCAAACGTTGGTTCTTCTTCATTGACAGCAATTTGCATCACCTGAACTCTCTTGTCCAGTGATATCTCTCTCCGTCTCAGATGGTAATGAGTACTATCTGTGAACCGTTCATGACGTCCCTGTCAGCGGAGTTATGCTCCATACAGTTGCTGTTTCCGGAGATTTCACCGTTCATGACGGTTCATTGATGGCGGATAATGGTGTATCGGCGACGTATGGCTACCTTACGACCCGCTGCACCAGTGTTACGATTCTCGTCCGTCCACTGACCTCTCGGGTGATAAGCGACTTCCTCTCGAGCGCTCCGAGCGTAACACTGAGGGTGGACTTGCTGAGTCCCGTGGTGCGTCTGAGTTCGTCCTGTGTCATCTGTCCCCCATTCTCTTCGAGCCTGTTGATGACACGGCGCTCAGTTGGTGTCAACGTCACAATCACGACCTCCCTGTCGTTGGGGGTTTCTGTCTGTCTGTCGTTATCGTACAGTGCGACCTCCAGCTGTGCAACTCTCCTGTGGAGCTGCACTATGATGAGGACCGCGACATTGACCACCAGCACAAGGGCTATGACTAACGCGATGGTCGTCGCAAAGAATGCGACCTCCCTTGCTATCTGACGTGCCTCTACCCACACCCACGCTGCCAGGCCAAGTGTCACTGCTGAAACAATGACCAAGGCGAGGTCTAGGCGGCTGGTCGGTGGCTCTGTGCCTGGCATCTCTATTACATCCTTATACACCGGCACACATCTGTCTTTTAGTGTTTTGCTGGGCCGGACAGTGTCGTACGCTGCTGATACGTGTGTCACAAGACATGTCGGAGGTGGTCGCGGCCACCACCCATGCGATGCCCCCTCAGTCGTCCCGGGTGTTCAGTCCTCCCGCCCTATCATCTGGTGTATCCAGTGTCCTGTCCACATTGTGGTGCTCCTGTGGCAGGTCATATAGGACAATCTCGTGGGGCAGGAACAGCGTTTCCTCAGTATCTGGGAGCTCATTTGCAGCCTTGAGACTGTGCTTCACAGCCAGTGGCCCGATGAGTTCGAGCACCATCGTCGATACGGCGACAACTCCCAAGACGAGCCCCCCAATCTCTGCAGCCCTGCCACCTAGCGTGACGAACTGCTCCTCTATAATGAACGACAGTCCCAGCGCCACACCGGCCTGGCATAGCAGACAAGTGCCAAGATACTTCCTCACGGCTGGCATGTCGCCCACGAGGGTTGCGCCTGCTCGCGTACCCACATACTTCGCCAGTGTGCGCCCACCAAGGTAGAGGGCTGCAGTGACAAGGATTAGGACCAATGTGGTGGCTGTCGTCAACAGGTGGGCCATCCGGGCACCTACAAGTACGAAGAATACCATCACTACCGGTGACATTATCTTCTCCAGCATCACCGGCACCTGCTCCTTGTCCTCGTCAATGTACCTCCCGACCACGAAGCCGAACACCATCGCAGCAAAGATGTCACTGAACTCGAAGAGCTGCACCACCCCTATCAGTAGGAGCACCATGCCAAGTTCGAGTTCAAGGAGTCGCCCCCTGTCGGCCTCACGGTTCACCGGTATCAGGAACAGGAGGCCAAAGACAATGCCTATCGCTGCCGAGCCGAGTATTTTTAGCACGGGCGTCAGCAACGCCGACATCAGATCCGTCGTCGTCGGCGAGTAGACCCAGAGCGCGTAGGATATCGCCGCGTTTGTCAGTATCACTGCCGCGACATCGTCAGCTGCTAGGACAAACATCAGTGATGAGGTCACCGGCCCCTCACAGTCGCACTCCCAGACAACATCTGCAGTGGCAGCCGGGGCCGTGGCACTTGCGACTGAGCCGAAGAGGACTGCCCAGTGCCACTCTGCCGTGATGATGTACGTCAGTACCGAGACCAGTGCGAAGGCTGCAGTGGCCTCGAACACAACTATGACTGCAAGTTTCTTAGTGCGCCCCTTGATCTTCTCGCTCTTCAGTTCATGGCCAATATTGTATCCGATAAGTCCAAGGGCAAGGGCCACAAAGATACGCAGGCTCTGGACCCACTCCTGCGTGAGCAGCCCCGTCAGGCTCAGCACAATGCCCGCAAGCATGAACCCCAGTGTCTGTGGTATGCCAGCCCTCTTCAATATGTGCGCGCCAATGAATGCAAGCACTATTGATGCGCCTAAGACAAGCAGCGGTGACTCCACTTACCTGACCCCATCTTTTGTATCGACACCCATCTGATAGAACCGCCCCCTTAATACCTTCCCCTACACGTGCAATGAACAACACATATAACTGTTGGCAGCACAGTACTGGATGACATACAGTATTGGGTGATAAATATGGACACGCGACAGGTGGAGGAAGAAGTCGTGCGCTGGTCGAAGGAAATCAAGCGTGGTGCCGCCGAACTGGCAATCCTGGCAGTCCTCAGTCAGGGCCCCAGCTACGGTTACGAGGTCGTCAAGCGCCTGCGCCAGCATGCTGGCGAGTTCCTCGCCTTGGAGCAGGGCACCGTGTACCCCCTACTCCGACGGCTCGAAGGCAAGCGGGGCCTGCTCAACAGTGAGTGGAACTATGACGACCCCACGAGACCCAAGAAGTACTACTCCATCACGGAGGCCGGACGTCATGCACTCCACAGCATGTCCCGACTATGGGCCACCTTGGCTGCTGAGATGAGTAACATCTTGGAGGTCTGTACAGATGGACCGGACTGAAGACCTCATCTGGGACTATCTCGAACGTGTACGGATCTACCTGCCAATCGGCAGTGATGACCTGCTCAGGGAGATCCGCACCCACCTGCTTGAGGCTGCGGAGGACATTGGAAGGGGTCAGGTCACGCCTGGCGCGGTCATGTTGGCAATCGAACAGCTCGGTGACCCCAAGACCGTTGCCAACGAGTATGCTGGTACTGGCCGTACAAAGGGCCCGGTCCCTGTAGAACTGGTCACCCCTCTTGTGCGGTCTGTCCTGGTGGTCGCTGGTATCGGTGTGGGTCTGATTACTGCGTCGCTGCTCGTTGGCCCTGCAATCGCGGCCGCGCTTGGTGAGGCACAGGGCATTGCAGTGTCAGTCCTCACAAGTGTCGCACTTGGGTTGTGCATGCTCGTGGCCCTTGTCATTGGAGTACATGTCCTTGAGTCAAAGGGTCTACCCACTGAGAAGACCGTACTCGACATGGTCCTGGATGTTGGCACTGGCCCCTTCCAGCCGCCGTCCAGGTTGTCGGCATCAGTTGCCACGGTGATGTTGGGCATCGGGGCTATACTTGTCGTGCACCCGTCGGTGATGCCACTCTATTCCGCCGAGTTCAGAGTGTTCGTCCCGGCCATAGCGGTACTGCTGCTGCTGGCTGCAGTGCTGTCCCTCGCATTGACGGCGTTTGGGGAGAACAACTTGCTGCTCGTCGTGAATGTTGTCTTGAGTGCTGTGTGGATATGGCTTGTCTCCCAGCTGGTCTACACAGGCTGGCCCACTACATACGCGTGGGCCTGTGAGGACGGTGGCTGTCACCTCGTCAGTATCAGTGAAGTCCTAGCGGAGAACCCGCCCCTTGGCACAGTCCTCGATGTCATCTGGCTTGCTGCCCTCTTCCTCGTGGTAGTGCTCTCGGTCTGGGAGACCAATGTCGCTATCTCAAAGGTGGTCTACTACCTGCACATTGGTCGGGGCCTATGGTGGACCGGTACGTGGGGATGTTCGTGGCTGCTGGCATGGATTGCACGTCGGCGGGGGCTCCCGCCACCATGACGGTCCAGTCCTCACGGTTCCCGTCCACTCCCGCCGTAGTCCAGTCGGCCCAGTCCACCCCGTGGTCTTGAGAGGTGCAGGAGGGGGTGCCCTAGGACCCGTCACTCTCTGGGGCCCTTCCTGCACCATACACACAGAGGTCGTTCAAGAAGCAGGAGCTACAGTGTGGTGACCTGGCCCTGCAGGTGCTCCTACCGTGCCGGACAAGGTTATGGTTCAGGTGGTATATGCACCTCTCGTCCAGTATCGACTCCAGCAGCGTATGCGCCCGCTCCCTGCTGGTGCCCTCGGGGATGAGCCCCAGTCGTCTGGTCACCCTCCACACATGCGTATCAACAGGGAGTGCTGGCCTGCCGAAAGAGAACAGCAGTACGATTGCTGCGGTCTTTGGCCCGACGCCATGGAGTGACATCAGCCAGCGCCGTGCCTCCTGCAGCGGCATCTCTCGCAGGTGCTCCAGCTCCAGTCCGCCAGTCCGTTCTCTAATCTCACGGAGCGCACGTCTTATCCTCTTGGCCTTGACCGCGCTCAGCCCCCCACTGCTTATTGTCGTGGCGAGCTGTGCCTCGTCGGCATCCGCCACATCCTCCCAGTCTGGGTACCGTGCTCTCAGTCTATCATATGCCCTCCGGGCCAAGACATCAGTGGTGTTCTGACTGAGGATGGTAAGTACCAGCTCGGCCACCGGCTCTAGTCTGCGCGTCGTTATTGTCTCGCCGTAGTGTTCCCGTAGTCGTCTGCAGACCTCCTGTGCAGTTGACTTGACGTTCATGTCTTGACACCAGCACGTCAGACCACTGGTCGGACGCGGCCCATTCAGAAGACTCATCAATAGTCTGCGTCCAACAGTGTAGTATGGACGAGCCACATGTTATTGTAGTCTACGAAAGCACACGTGGGCGCACCAAGGCAATGGCTGAGGCCATCTGCGCGGGTGTGACCGGGGAAGGTGTGGTCTGCCGGATGCTCACTGCGACCGAGTTGAACGACATTGGGGGTGCATGCGGGCTGGCGGTGGGGTCTTCCACGCGCATGAAGCGGCCCTTGCCGGGAATCCGTACACTCCTGTCACGACTGCCGACGCTTGACGGGCTCCCTGCTGCTGCCTTCGGCTCATACGGGTGGAGTGGTGAGGCGCCTGATGAGATTGCACGGCTGCTCGCCGAGCGTGGTGCAGTCCTACTTGATGAATCGCCGGTGAAAGCAAAGGACTACCCATCTGAGGATGCGCTTGAACGCTGTCGTGACCTGGGCCGTGCGCTCGCTGTGCGGTGTACCTCTACCGGAACGACACCATAGAGTACCACGTATATGTGGAGTTTCCCGGACTACGGGGTTGAGGGCCGTGGGTCACATTGCAAGGCTGACAGGCTATGCTCTACGTCACAAGGCCCACTTTGCTGGTTTCATGAGTGCCGCCGCGGTGGCAACAGTCTTCAACCTACTCACCCCACTGGTCCTCGTCCGTATCATCGACACGGTGGTCCCCAGTCAGAAGCTTGCCCTCATAGTCCCACACGCCCTGCTCTATCTCGCCCTGATTGTCGGCTATGCACTGTTCGACTTTGTCCAGCGCTACCTCAGTGCACTGATGGCACAACATGTGATCTTTGAACTGAGGGCCGAGCTGTACGAGTCGCTCATGTCGAAGGACCTGGCCTTCTACGATGAGAACGAGACCGGCCAGCTCTTGGCCCGCGTCACAACTGACGTGACGACGATGCGCCAGTTCCTACTATGGGGCTACCGCGTGATATTCACCGGCGCTGTGACACTGGTGGGGACGTACTATGTGATGTTCACACTGAGCCCACGACTGACCATGTGGATGCTACTGGTGCTGCCCGCGCTCGGCTATGTGATTTATGCCTTTGCCAAGCGGGTGCGCCCGGTCTTCTTTGCGGCAAGAGACCAGTATGGACGGCTCAGCGCGGTCTTGCAGGAGAACATAACTGGGATGAAGATTGTCCAGTCATACTCAACACTTGAACATGAGAGCAAGAGGGTCGAGCAAGAGAACCGCAAGTACCTTGACCTGATTGTTGAGGCAAACAGGCTGGCGAACTTCTATTCTCCCCTGTTGATAACGGTGCTCGGGGTTGCGACTGGCGCACTGGTGTACGTTGGGGGCCTGCTGTATAGCTTCGGTGACCTTTCCGCTGGCGAGTTCGTGGGCTTCGTCAGTCTTGTCGCAATGCTGGTGCTCCCCGCGCGGTTCCTGACCTGGGGTGTCGGTATGTACCAGCGCGCATCCGCTGCTGCAGAACGCACCTTCTACATCTTGGACGCCCGCGATGAGATAATGGACCCCCCTGACCCGGTACCTGTTGAACGTCTTGAGGGTCATGTTACATTCCAGCACGTGTTCTTCTCCTACCGGGGGGACAACTACATCCTCCGTGACATCAACCTTGATGTCAGGCCCGGGCAGGTGGTCGCACTCCTCGGTGGTACTGGCTCTGGCAAGACAAGCCTGGTGAACCTCATCCCTCGCTTCTACGATGTTGACCCCGACCCTACTGTCACAGTGCGTGGGAGGACGTACCGAGTGGACAGACACGGCCGGGTCAGGATTGGTGACACTGAGTACCGCGTAGAGGACGGGACGCTCACTATTGATGGCGAGTCCTTCACGGTCCAGCCACCGGGGGCCCTCTTGATTGATAGTGTCGATGTGCGCCGCTACTCGCTCGACGACTTGCGCCGCAACATCGGGATGGTGCACCAGGACCCGTTCCTGTTCTCAGCATCAATCAGGGAGAACATTGCATTTGCAAGACCGGACGCACCCATGGATGAGGTCATTGCTGCGGCCAGGGCCGCCATGATCCACGACTTCATAGTGTCCCTCCCAGGGGGCTACGACACAGTTGTCGGTGAACGTGGTGTCACCCTCAGCGGCGGCCAGCGACAGCGCATTGCCATCGCGCGTGCCCTCCTTGCAGACCCACGAATCCTCATTCTCGATGACTCTACAAGCTCCGTTGATGCAAGGACGGAGCTGGAGATACAACGTGCACTGGAGAACGTGATGCGTGGGCGTACTACTTTCATTATCACGCATCGTCTGAGCACAATCCGTGGTGCCGACCTGATTGTCATGATGGAGCGTGGACGTATTGTTGAGGTGGGTACCCATGAGGAACTGATGGCCCGGGGCGGCCTGTATGCCGACCTATATGCCACGCTCGACGTGATGCGTGAAGAGGCGCGACGACTGACCGCTGGCCAGACCGCTGGGCTGGGGGGTGGTACACAGTGAGCCATCACGTTGGTGACGATGAGGAGCGTACCTACGAGTACAGTGACAGCGCACTGCTAGGACGGATGGTGCGCTACCTGCTGGAATACCCGCACATAGTGGTGGGAGTGTCCCTCCTTGTGGCAGTCAACATATCCGTCAGTATATTCTCCCCATTCGTGCTCCGCACCGGTATCGACGACATCTTCCCCACTGGTGACCTGGACGCACTCTCGGTCTGTTCCGTGTTGTACATTCTCTTGCAGGTGGTCTGGTGGCTATCGAGCTATGGACAGGGATACCTGACCACACTGATGGGCCAGCGGGCCGTCTACCGTATCCGGCAGTCACTCTTCCAGCACCTCCAGTCCCTCTCACAGGAGTTCTACGACCGTAAGTCCAGCGGACGCGTGATCTCCCGCCTCACCAATGACATCGACCGGATGAGCGAGTTCCTGACCGGGGGGCTCTTCAACTCGCTCGCACAGATGTTCATCGTGTTCGCGGTCGGCGTCACAATCCTCGTTGTGGACATAGACCTCGCCCTCGTGTCGCTCGCCGTCGTGCCACTGTTGGCGGTCTCAACACATGTGTTCCGTCAGCGTGCGAGAGAGGCCTACCGACAGACACGCAAGACAATTTCCAGTGTGACCTCAAACCTTGCAGAGAGCATCTCGGGTGCAAAGGTGACGAAGAGTTTTGCGCGTGAGCGAGAGAGCCTTGTACGTTTCGCAGAGGTCAACATCAAGGACTACCAGTCGAACGTCAACGCTGCAAAGGCGACCTCCGTCTTCTTTCCGGCCATCCGCCTCATCGGAGGCCTCGGTGTCGTACTGATACTCTGGGTGGGTGGTACCCGCCTGATTGAGGGCTCGATCACAGTCGGGACGCTCCTCCTCTTCATCCAGATGAACGCAACGTTCTTCCGGCCAATCGTTGTTCTCACGAGCTTCTACAACACGGTCCAGAGTGCCTTTGCTGGTGCCGAGAGAGTGTTCGCCATACTCGACACACAGCCCGCTGTCAAGGACAGCCCCGATGCAATTGACCTCCCAGATGACATCAGGGGGCACATCCGTTTCAACAACGTGTCGTTCAGGTATGTTGAGAGCACCCCTGTCCTTGTCGACTTCAACCTTGAGATCATGCCGGGCGAGACCGTCGCCCTTGTCGGTGATACTGGCGCCGGCAAGACCACGGTCATCAGTCTGCTCAACAGGTTCTATGATGTTGACTCGGGCTCGATCGAGATTGACGGCATTGATATCCGTCGTGTAAAGCAGCGCTCCCTGAGGTCGAAGATTGGCCTTGTCCTCCAAGAACCGTTCCTGTTCAGCGGCACTGTCCTTGACAACGTCCGTTACGGCAGGCCTGACGCATCATATGAAGAGGTACTTGAGGCTGTTGAGGCAATTGGTGCACGAAGGCTCCTTGAGAGCCTTGAGAACGGCCTCCTCACCGAGGTGGGGGAGCGTGGGGGTCGTCTGTCTGAGGGAGAACGGCAACTCGTCAGCTTTGCGAGGGCGCTCCTTGCCGACCCGCGCATCCTTGTCCTGGACGAGGCTACGAGTTCAATCGACATATACACCGAGTACACAATCCAGCGGGGGATGCGTGCCCTCCTCAAGGGGCGCACTGCTGTCGTGGTGGCACACCGCCTCTCGACCATTGTCAGTGCTGACCGCATCGTGGTCCTTGAGAAGGGCCGGATTGTCGAGATGGGCACGCATCACGAGCTGATGGCCCGCCGTGGGAAGTACCACTCACTATACGAGCTCCAGCTACGACCCCGTGCTGCTGGAATCACAACCTGACACCATGTGTGGTGGCCGTGACGAGCACCGATCACACTCCAGCCATGTATGGCATCCGACAGGTCGCGCTGCACGGCACCCGTACCATGTATGTGCGTGCTGTCATGCAGTGGAGCTGTGTCTGGGTGCACGGCCCATCAGTGTCCTCCACAGTGGCCGCCATGATGGGAGCCGTGGCCATGGTGGTCATGGTGCCCGTGTCGAGTGTCATCGTCGCAACAGGACGACCACGGACGCCACCATGGCACATGACACATCGCCCTGTGAACTGCATCTGCTGCCAGCGCTATCGAGTCACCTACGGTCCTGCCAATGGTCTGTGCCAGTGGGCCACTGTAGTCCCACCGCATGTGGCAACCCCGGCCATGGCCCGTGTCCGTGTGCACAAGCCTGTCCTCGTCTATGTGGACTGCACGTCCCGTGCTCTCGATGTGGACAGTACTGCCATGGATGAACACCATCGCATCGTCCTGAATGACCAGTACGACCGTCCCTGCAGGGTCTGACCTGCCTATCAGCACCGCTGCGCCATCAATGCGGGAGGCGCGTTCGGGGTGCAGGTCGCTGGCATCAACCATCTCACGCACCGCTCTGACGAACGCGTCAACATCAGCGTATCCCAAGGCGGCTGCGTCCCCGCTGGTGGCCCTCTTGGAGTGGTCACCAGCACTATGATCCTGGATGAACAACAGCTGGATTCCCTGAAGGCTCCCAGCAACAGCACGTCCAACAACTCCCTCGTCAGTCTCAACAAAGGCATCCACTGCGAACTTGGCCTGTCCCGCAAAGGCCATGCCCACTGGTGTGCCATCCTGTTCGAGTGGTGTCCATATGCATCCCGGACCGAGCTCTACCAGCGCCTTCTGGTGCAACACCACCTGTGTCGCCTCGACCACCACATTGACTGTTCCATTTGGTGACAGTGCGTTCATTCGCTGTCCTCCTCCTCAAATGCAATGTCTATGTCCTCTTCTCCGGCGTCCTCACCCGTGTCCTCCCGTGCCGCAGAGGTGTCGAGTTCCCGCTCCATCCTGCTCGTCAGCCACTGCGCGAGCCGGTATGCCAGCCTCCCCTCTACAGTCACGTGGTACGTCCCACGCACCTCCCCCTTTATCACATATCCAGCGTCTATGAGCTGGTTGAGGTGGTGCATCAGCGAGCTGCCAGTCTTGCCGGTCATGTTCTCGAGCTCGTTGAAGGTCTTCCCGCCATCACGGAGGAACTCCAAGATTCGGAGGCGCACCTCGCTCCCCAAGGGACTGACGACCCGCGCCACTCGTTCAGGTGGTATGTCCTGGACTCTCCTGCGTCGGCTCCCGTGCCTCTTTGTCCTCACCAGCAGATGTGGTGCCCTTATTGTCACACCGGCACTGCTCAAGGAACGCCGTATCTGCTCTCCCAGCCCGTCGAGCATCTCGTCGAGGCTCTCGGTCAGTCCTGACAGGTCGATATGTACTGCATGTGTTTCCATCCTTGGCCTGCGCCCGTAGGACCTGCGGTAGCGTGCACGGATCTCCTCAATCTCCTCGAGCTCTCTCTTGAGCTGCTCCTTCAGGCGACGCACCTCTTCGAGCTCTCTTCTCATCTCTTCCGCGTCATCGGCCATCTCTTCACCACTGTAGCCACTTACAGCTGTAATACTGTACATTTTTACATATAAGTCCAGCTGTCCCGGTGCGCGGGCACTACACTGTCCTTGGGGGTTCAGAGATGTCCTGTTGCCCTGTGTTGCGTTGCGACCTCGACAAGTCGAGTGATGAAGCCACCGGCCATGCCGGCGACGAGCCACACGAGATAGGCCCTCACTGTCGTGCCTGTCATCGGCGTCCATCCTGTGAGTTGCCAGAGTGTCGACCATACAACAGTGTCTAGGAGCACGGCAAGTGTCATGTATGCAGTCCCCAGAATGACGCCCTTCATTACAGGGCATATCCTGGACCTGAGGTCGCACCCGGACCCGAAGAGCCGTCCAGAGATGACCCCGGTTGCCAGTATGAGTACTACTGCGGTTGAAACGGGCCATGCATACTGTGTGTTGCCTGTGCTCACTGCAAGGAACACTGCAATGGTCGTGGTCACGTAAACGACAGCAAAGTCACTCAGTGCTTGCAGCCACAACGGTCGTCCTGTCCACCACATCTCTTTGTCCATTCAGCCTATGTGGCCGCCGACGTATATCTACCGGTAGCGGCGGTACCACCCTGATGCATGCACCGCAGTATGTTGTTCATGGGGTGCCCGCTCTTTCCCGCTATGATACGCGATAATGTAAAATAATCGTGGCCGTGTACCTTGACATATGATGAGCTCCGACAGCAAGCAGTTCATTGTCCTCGTTGCCGGAGAGGGTGGCGTTGGGAAGAGCACCCTGATCAAGTACCTTCTGGAGGGTGTGTACATACCACAACGCCTTACGGTCGGCCTCAACGTAGAGACCTACACCCTCACCATTGACGGCCCGGAGTACCATCTCACAATCAGGGATGCTGGTGGCGAGGAGCGCTTCCGGTTCATGATGCCGATGTGGACGCGCGGTGCAAAGGGCGCACTGCTCGTGTTCGACCTGGGACGTTATCACACCTTCCTGCACCTGCCGGACTGGCTGGAGCTGATGCGTGACTCGCTGGCACCCAGTAGGATTCTGCTCGTCGGTGCCAAGTGCGATATCGGTGACGACCGTGAGGTGGACACGAGCGAGGCACATGATATTGTCGGCCGGTATGGGCTGGCTGGGTATGTCGAGACCAGCTCCATGATGGGGATTGGTGTCCGTGACGCATTCGAGATGCTCGTAAGGCGGATAGCCGCATCAGAGGGCCCCCCATCTTGAGCCGTGGCTATGCTGGGCAATATGGTCACTACAATGGAGCCGGACAGGTGCGTGGACGATGAGCGAGTTGAAGACAATCCGTGTGTTCTGCAAGAGGTGTGGTGAGTGGTATGAGGAGTCAGTTGACATGTCTGTTCTCTCGCAGTCGCATACGGGTGTGGTGTCGCTGGCCTTCGACCACGGTGACCATGTCCTGACGGTGTTCCTCGACTCTGACCTGTCAGTACGCGGCGAGTCGGTCGCAGACAAGGTCAAGGACGACAATCATGAGCCCACAAGAAAGGCCCTGGACTACTTTGACAGGTATTAGTGAAGACAAGGTGATTGAAGTGATGCAGGAATGGCTTTCCGTAATGTCCATTGACATAGTTTCGAACTATGTGGCAATTGTTGTCTGCACTTGGACGGCGCTTGTAATCGCAAGGCGTTGGCGTTCGGATAGGGATCCGCTCACGGCCTCGTTGGCCGTGGCGTTTGTACTGCAGTCTGCTGGCCTACTTGCCTCAATATTGTCCGAGGTGCTCCTACGTCTGTCTGGTGACCACTATGCGGCTGGCATGTGGAGTCTCGTGTTTGTGGTCTCCTTCCTGTTGTCATTCCCTCCAGTAGCCTACTTCCATGCGGGCCTGTTCCACCCGCGCAACAAGTGGTACGTCCCAGTTGTGTCTTTTCTCTCTGGCTCTGGCGTTGCCCTCGCGACCACAGCTCCCGACTACTACAGCCCGCCGGCATCAGTACACGCCATCTTCCTCGCTGTCCTGCTCCTCGTATACCCGCCCATCGCCGTGAGCTGCATGAGGCTCGCGCCACTTGCCAGCAAGCGGCTTACCCGGGTGAAATTCTGGACGGTCAGTGTATGGGCAGTGGCCCACTCTGCCGCGTACGTCCTGCTGGGCATACCTGAGATCTTCACGATTGCCGGAGTCGTTGTGGTCTCACTGTATGCAGGCAGTGCACTTGCACTCACGGCATCATATCTCACAGCCTATCTCGGATGGGTCATGCCCTCGTGGTTCCGGGCCCGCTTCAACAAGTGACGGGAGCACTCCGCATCACTCGTCCGGCCTTGGAGCTGGCACTCCCACGTCACTATCTCTTCCGTCCGCGTCTGCGTCCCCCCATCCCTGGTGTTCGCCTATGCCGGCGCATGAGCCGTTCCTCTCTCTTCCTCTCCCGTGCTGCCTTCTCCTGACGAGAACAGTTAATCCTTGCAGCGCGCCCCAGTCCCATGACGCGTGCCGCGTCCTCCTCGTCACCCCGCTGCCTGTAGAGCTTCCTGGCCCGTTCCCACGCCTCTGCAGCACCACAGAAATCGCTCAGTCGTGCGAGGGCATGTCCGAGTGCATCGAAGACATCAGGGTCCTTGCGCGTGATACTACTGAGCCGCTCCCAGATGGCTGCCGCCTCTGCCCAGTCCTGCAACTCCATGTAGGTGGCCCCCAGGTATCGCAGGGCCGTGACATTCTTCTTGTTGCGGACAAGGGCCCGTTTGAAGTGTACGACCGCCTCTTCCAAGTTCCCTGCACCGTGCTCCACGCGGCCCATTGTGACCTCAATGGTGGCATCCTCAGGGTCTATCTCTGCAGCCCTCCTGAGCGCCTTCATAGCGGCCCGGTAGCGTTCCGCCCGCCTGTTCACCTCTCCAAGCGTCAGCCATACCTGTTTCGAGTCGGGTGCAGCCTTTGTTGCCGCTTCTGCGGTCTTGACGGCGTCCCGCCAGCGCTCCATCAGTGTGAGGACAATCGCCTTGTGGAGCATCGCTGGCACTAGGCCCGGGTCGAGTCCGAGGGCCTTGTCAAAGGAGCTGACCGCGTCGGCCAGTCTGCCACGGCCCGTATGGATCTCACCAATCCGCAGCCAGAGCATGGGGCTGTCACCACGCCTCCTCACGAGCTCCTGCAGGCACTCCAGCTCCTCATCAGTCCGGCCAAGCACTTTCAGAGCTGCTGCCCGGTCTACAAGTATGTCCGTATTGTCCGGCGAAAGCCTGAGTGCAGTGGTGAACTCGTCGAGTGCGTGGGCTGCCCTGTCAGGCCCGAGGGCCAAGAGGATCCGCCCCCTGTTGACATGCGCCTCCACAAGGGACGGGTCCAGTCGTACTGCCTGGTCAAGGCATCGCAGCGCCTCGCCGTAGTCACCACTCTCTGCAAGGAGAACTGCCTTGGCATTCCACGCCCTTGCATCTTTGGGGTGCTCTCTGAGGTGCTGTTCCAGAGTACTAAGTCTGTCTTCTGTGGGGCTCAATACGGGTCGGTGTGTGCACCGGGACTGGGCATATGAAGGTTGAGTTGCCCCCGGGCACACGGCACTCAGAAGTACTAAAAGGTGTGGTGACACGGGGCACAAGATGAATCACGCCTCCTCCCGTCTACTGACACTCGCGACCGTACTGTTCGTGACAGCTGTGTCCCCCGTCCTTGCGCAGGGCCCCTCACTGTACTGGGCCATCAGTGTGGGTGATGAGTTCACATTTGTCCTCCAGCGGAAGTACGTCGACCCCATGTTTGAGGAGCGGTTGGACGAGTTCGCACCCTTTGTGACGCGTCTGGATGAGGGGCAGAAGGTCATTGCACATGTTGACGGCCTGGCCGAAATCCCCTCCAATATCTCAGAGCCCTCTCAGGTGCCCAAGTCCAATTGTAGCCTCATCAGGGTCAACGACTCTGAGGTGATTGCCCATAACCTGACACTCATTGCCATCCCTATCGGCACTTGGGACTTGGCACATGGCGCTACCGGGAACAGCTCGGACGACGGGAATGACAGGCTCACATTTGCGACGACCGAGTCTGAAACGGAGTGGCAGACCCTGCTCACGGGGGACTTCTGGGTCTTCCTCCTCCACATCACGTTCCGGATGGACACCACATACTCAAAACTCGACGGTGTGCTGAACAGCATTGGTGTCCAGGTCGAGATGAGCGGGAACGACTTCCTGGATGTACGTTTCACCCGCTACAGCCCCGGTGTACCGACTACCCTGCCGGCGGATGTGCAGCTCCTGACAGTCGCCATTGTTGGGGTTGCGGCAGTGGTCGTCCTGTCCGCCGGGCTGTTCCTGTACCGCCGCAGGGCCGGATGAGGGCATGCACAGCTTTTTCTTGTCGTTTGTACTGAGTCCCGTTCCAGACTCCCGGGGTGATCCGATGCGTTTGTTCCGTCTTGTGTGGGCACCCATCCTGCTCATGCTCCTCATGTTGCCTGTGCAGCAGGCCTGCTCCCAGACCCCTCACTCACTGCACTGGGGCGTGTCTGCAGGTCAGGAGCAGAGGTACGTGCTGCAACGCAAGTTTGCCGACCGCGAGGTCATACCATACCTGGCCTCATTCATCCCCGTTGTCAGTGTGATTGATGAAGGGCAGACCTTTACAGTCAGGTTCACCTCGTTCGACAACATCCCACCGTCCTTCAACGCCATTAACGGTACTCCACGCGCATATTGCAATGTCATCCGTGAGAATGACACTCAGACCGTGCTGCGCAATGTCACCGGTTTTGCAGTGCCCTGTGGGGACTGGGAGTATCTCGAGCACGCCCTGAACCTCACCGACCAGCCCGGCATCACGCTGATTAACGAGTCCGACACCTGGGGCTACATCGCATCCGGTGCTCATCCCGCGAGTCCGGAGATTTCCATATACAATGAGGTGCGGTTCGACAAGTCCAACGGCACACTGGTGTTCCTGCGCTGGCGCTTCACAGGTGCCGGGACAACCCTTACGGACATTGTGATTGCGCGCTGGTACCCCGGCATCCCCACAGTCCTCCCCATGGGCATTGACCTCGCCCCTATCATCCTTGGCGTCATAGGGATTTCACTTGCAGCAGTCTGTGGTGTGCTGGCATACCGTGGGTTCAGGAGACCCTCATTGATGGAACGGCTCGGACGGTAATGCTGTTGTTGTCAGGGTGTGGTTGTAGGTGTCGTCCTCGTTCCACCCGGAACAGCTCGGACGGTAGTGCTGTTGTCATTGTCGACCACAGGAGGTGATAAGAGATGAGTCCGGTCGCTGATGCGCGCAGGGTGGAGTGTCGTGAGGGCAGCTCGGAGGTGCACCTCTCTGTAGGCGAGTACTTCTACTTCGAGTTCGGCCGTCACTGTTCCGTAGGCGAGGACACAGAGTTCTCCATCTTGGACCCGGACATTGTGGTACTGGTAAGGACAGAGGTCGAGTACCTCCATCCCGAGCGCCTGGGTACTGGGATCATAGGGGCGGACGAAGAGCGTGGCAGGTGGTACTTCAGGGCCGTCCGCCAGGGCACGACCAAGGTGGTGTTCCGCTACCTCTTTCGGGGCGATGTTGACTTTGAGTGCACCCTCCATGTCCATGTCCACTAGCGGCTGTCACCTGCCCTCCCAGCGGTCAACCATCATCAATGAGCCAGTGGGAGCGGGTTAGTTCTCCGTCCCGCGTGTACGTAGCTGGCTGCTGTGGATGCTACTTCTTGATACCGTAGTAGGTATACATGTCAACAGGAAGCCCCGCGAGCTTGAGGTACACCCATAGCTGCATCTTGTGCATTGCCATGTGGGTGATTATCTCAGGGAAATAGTCGCCCCAACTCTTCTCGGCTCCAGTCTCATAGAAGGGCCGGAGATTCTCCTTGAGGAACTCGGTATCTGACATCTTGCTGAAGTAGTCAATGACATGCTTCACGCCGTCATCGAAGACCTTCAGCATGCCGTTCACATCCTCGCTCCGAAGGCCACTCTCCATCTCTTGTGCCTGTTCGGGAGTTGCAACCTCACTCGTGTAGACAGCCGTGTCCATGCGGGGGATTTGTGCGAGATGGTTGGCCACCTCAATCAGACTTCGCATTCCATCAGCAGGGCAGAAGTTCAAGTCTGCGTCCGCTGCCGTCGCTAGAACAAACCTTGCCTGTTGTGCCTCATGCCTGAACGCTCTCAGGAAGGTTTCTACGAGCTCACTCACCGCTTCACCTCCAGTCAGTCCGGCCGGGCCACTCAAATCGCCACTGCCGACCGGCATACGGGGTTCTATTAGCTGGTCGGGCTAGAAAAGACGTTGGGTGTGAGCAGCAATGTGTATGCACAGTCCGGAAACCATGGAAATCCACGCAGCGCTGCCTCTACCCCTCCTCAACAATACACGCTTTCTCACGGCACAAGTCCTCGCTGTGGCAGCAGTTTCATGCGATACTGACAGTAATGTTCCGTGAGAACCAAGAGTTCCCATTCACTTTATCACTCTCAACAAGACTGCTAGGGCGGGCATCGACATTGAACCAAGGGCGAAAGGGCATCAACTACGACCGCATAGCGGAGGTCTACGATCAGACTCGTTCAGGGAACCTGGAGATGGTACGCCTAATCATCGACGGCGCCCCGCTCACTGCCGGGGCCCTCGTATTGGATGTGGGTTGTGGCACGGGGAACAACACCATCTTGTTTGCTGGGCGAACGGACGCCAGGGTGGTGGGAGTCGACATCTCAGCAGGCATGATAAAGAGAGCACGGGAGAAGTCAGCAGGACTTGCACTGGTCCAGGGGAACGCAGAGAGCCTGCCGTTCAGAGGGGGTGTCTTTGACCTCTCATTCATGACTGAGGTGATACATCTTCTTGACCATCCCTTCAATGTTCTGTCCCAGGTCTATCGAGTGCTTGCCCCTGGTGGAAGACTGTGCATCGTGACCCAGTCGCATGAACAGATTGACCGGCGAATGACATCTAGGTTCTTTCCTGCAAGTGCAGAGATTGACAAGCAGAGGTTCCCGCCTGTGCCTGAGCTCTGCGAGATGCTCCAGCGCATTGGCTTCTCGGGTGTAGAATCACAGACATACAAGTTCCCGGAGCAGAGGATTGGAAAGGAGTTCCTTCAGACCGTGAGGAAGAGGGGGTTCTCAATGCTCCACAAGATTGGACGACAGGCCTACGAGAAGGGGGTTCGTGAACTCGAACAGGTTCTGTCAGAGGGCACCATCCTCACGTACGTGCCCGAATACACATTCGTGTGGGCCCAACGAGAGCAGCGTCGATAACCCGTACTACCCGGGCCTTGAAGATATGAGGGGCCCCGGTCCCCACTGTGCAGGCTCGTAGAGTCAATGCTAGATCCTTCCATGGGAGGTTTCCAACCCTTGAAGCCACGGTATGCCAGAAAGCCACAGACTACAGCAAGGCACACTCCCTGCTCGGCACGCCCCTGACATGCACGGTGAGATACGTTTCCCGTCGTCAACGTCGGTCAGTCGGTCGGCTACAGTCGCCCTCGTGGGTGAGTGGCCCGTCCCCTGCTAGGTGTTGTCGCGACGTGGTCTGGATGCACCATGTGCTGTGTATGTGCAAAAATAGTTGGCAGCTGCGCCGCAGAGGCCAGTCCCCTGAGGCGCATTTGCCAGTTACCTGCAACGTTCACGCAGCAGGTCTCTTATCTCTCTCAGCACAACGAGTACCTCGTTGTCCACCGCGCCGGTGCTCTGTCCGGCCGGTCTCTCGGCGGGTGGCACAAGCTCGGTGGTCGTCACATAGGGGTGTGTTATCTTCCGGAGTTCCCGGAGGATGAAGTCACGCACCTCCATGTAGTATGGGATTCCCTCAATGTTCTCCTCAGGACGTGCCCCTGCCTGGGCGCCGCCAGAGTACCCTGCAGTCTGTATCTCGACACAGCCGATGCCGAACATCCTGTCGAACGGCCCGGCCCGCGAACTGATGTTCGTAATCGTCCTGAAGGGGACGTGCTTCTCTGTGATGTTGATAATCCCCTTCCGGACATAGATCTCCGGCATGGTCTCGCCTGTTTCACTCCTCACACTGTACTCAATCGAGTTGACGTACAGTGGCACTGCAATCACACCCGGGACTAGCCACACAGCATGGACGACCCAGACTATGAGGTTTGCCAGCACGAAGTAGTCGGCGATGTACTGCCAGTACTCCATGACAGTCAGCCCATTGTCCATCGCGGCCCCGTAGGCAATCCCCATCCATGCAAGGATGAGTATCGTCCACGTGACCACCGCGGCAGAGGCCATCTGAAACCACAGCTTGTTCCTGAATGCCTTGGTAGGTCTGAAGACCTTACCACTCGCAATCTTCTCCATTGGAGGTCGGATTACCTTCTCTTCAGTCTTGGTACCCACCTTCCCTCTCATCCCCTTTCTTCCGTCTCTTGTAACGAGGAATCTCCTTTGCGGCCAGCCTGTAGAAGATCACGGTCGACTGTCGGGTCATCGGCAGTCCGGCCTGGTCTTCCCGGAGAGTAATACCGTACTCCTCCATTATCTTGTCGAGGACATCACGGCACTCGCTCTCCTTCGGGCACTCGGCACACAACTTACCTGCGTACGAGTGGTGAGTGTACCACACTACGACCTGTTGCAGTGTGAATACGATGTAGACCTGGGACGCAGTCTGGTAGTCGAAGCCAATGAGGAGCCCGTTGTAGTCCTGGATGCTCTCTACATCAAGCCTGTGGCTCTCAGCATGTTGTGTAAGTGTCTTCCTGATCTTCTCCCTGGCCCTGTTCAGCACCCTTGACACGTACGCTCCATCGTTGAACTGGAGCTGCTTTGACGGTGGCTGCCCCATCAGCTCTGCAACGTATGGCGGTATTGTGGCTGGTCTCGAGTACTTCTCGGCAATCTCACTGGTCGAGAGTCCGTGTTGGAACTCCCACCAGACGACTGCTTCATGTAACGACAGGACTGTCATTGGCGATTCCTCGTCACCTCTTCACACATAGACTCCCCACATTCACTAATAAATCTTTACCCTGTGGCGGTAAACATTTGTGTCCGACTCACGTGTCACCGCCACCCTCCGTGCTATCTTGGACATGTTCCAGAGAACCGCGCCCACAGGCCGTCTGGCAGGCTCGGGAGTGGGTGTTGTTCGCCCCGTCCTGTACCCGTCTGTTCCGGTGCCGTGTGCGAAAAACTCTTATTCAATGTTTACAAATATCTGGTAAACATTTTGGAGTCATGACTATGGACTCGGCCTCCTATGTTGTTGAAACGGACAGACTGAACAAAGTGTTTGATGGTATACACGCAGTCAGAGACCTCGACCTCCGTGTGTCATCTGGTGGACGTTTTGGCCTGCTTGGTCCCAACGGTGCTGGCAAGACGACTACTGTACGCATGTTGTCAGGCCTACTACTGCCCACGAGCGGGAACGCCAGGGTCTGTGGGCTTGACATCTACAAGCAGCGCGACGAGGTCAAGGCGGTCACAGGTCTCCTCCCTGAGACCCCCGGCCTATACTCCAAACTCACCGCCGTGGAGTTCCTGGAGTTCATAGGCTCTCTAAATGGGATGAGTGGCGAGATCCTGAGGAAACGGATTGACCGGCTCCTTTCAGTCCTCGGCCTCGAAGACCGTCAGGACGACCTCCTTGAGTCGTACTCTTCAGGGATGAAGCAGAAGGTGCTGGTCGCATCGACAATCCTCCATGAGCCGAGGCTCGTGTTCCTCGACGAGCCCACCGCACGCCTCGACCCGGCAGCCAGCGTGCTTGTCAAGGACCTGATCCTCGCGCTGTCGGAGGACACTGGTACGAGCTTCTTCATCTGCACCCACATGACCTCATTTGCAGAGGATGTGTGTGACACCATCGGGGTCTTGAACAATGGGGAGCTCGTGACGGTGGGCCCGCCACAAGAGATCATAGAGTCTACCGGCTCGGAAGACCTTGAAGAGGCATACCTGAAGATAGTCGGTGGTAAGGTCGACCGCGAGTCGCTGCTGGACTGGAGGTAGCGGACTGTGCCACGCAACTGGCTGCACATTGCACGGGCCGAGTTCTATGTCCTGACTGCAAGCCTGCGTCCACACCGACTGCGTGCCGTCGTCATGCTATACGCAATCGGAGTCCTGTGGGCGGTCTGGGCTGCACCGGCAGTCACTGAGTGGTTTCTCAGCAGCATCGTCCCCCTGGACCAGTTGCGCCCACTGCTGATAGTCCTGGTACCCGGGCTCATCCGGTCTGCCGTTGTTGTGGTGTGGTTGATGCTGTTCCTGTTCCCACTGTCCTATGCGCTCCAGGAGATTAAGGTGGGACAATGGGAGATCCTCCTCTCGAACAACGTGCGCACACGCGACATACTGCTGGGTACGTTCCTGGGCATGACCCCCGTATATGGGTTCGTCACACTCGTCCTCGCCCCCCTGCTCGTCGCACCGGTCGTTGTCATATTTGATGTCAGCCCATTGGGGTCCATACTGATGTATACACTGCTGTTCGCATCGGCGCTCCTCGCAATATGGCTGTCCAACTTTGTGATTGCGGTGGTACAGTCCAAGCTTGGTGACTCTCCACGTGGCAATGACCTTGCAAAGGCCCTCGCCCTGGTGGTCGCACTCGTTGCACTCGGGCCATTCTATGGCCTGATGTATTTCGCGCCGGCGATGTCCGAAGTCCTCAGTATGGATGTGTTCTTGGTGTTGCCGTTCTCGTGGATGGCCGACCTGCTGACATGGGTTGCCATCTCCTTCAGTGGTGCGACCATCGCCGCCCCCCAGATGACGGCAATCCGCAGTGTCCTCGTCCTGGAGCCTGCTGTGCTCGCAGTCCTCTCTGGTGCGTTCTTTGTCCTCTGCATTGGAGTGGCACTGGCTGCTGCCGACCGCGTGTTCACAATCAGTGCCGGTGCCAGGACGGAGGTGGTCACGACAATACGTGGTGAGAACTTCTTCCTGCGTGGCATCCGACGGCTCTTTGCTGGGCCGTTCGGAGTACTGGTCGTGTGCAGTTTCAAGGACTTCTTCAGGAAGGCACAGAACCTCTCGAAGGTCTTCTACAGCGTTGTCCTGGCCGTGTTGCTCCCCGTCCTCATGCTCACGACAATGGATGAGGGGCCTAGGCCCGACGTCGGTGAGATGGTGATGTTCTTGGGCACACTGTTCACCATGACAGGAGTGGTCCCCTTCGTGGGAGTGTCCTTCCTTGAGAGCCGTGACCAGCTCTGGACTATTCAGAGCAGTCCCTCGGGTGCCCAACGTTTTGTCATTGCAAGGCTTGTCACATTCGTACTCACGCTTGTCGTCATCTGTACGGTGCCTGCTGTTGCTTTCGGCATAATCCTTGGCCTCGGCCCACTCGGTACCCTCGGGATGTACCTGTACATAGTGACCGTTGCATCTGGGGGTGCAATGGTCGCGACCGGGATCACGGCAAGGAACCCCGACTACGAGGACACCAAGTCTGCGGCCCATCAGACCAACACAATGCTCTCTATCTTCATCCCCATGATTGCAGTGGTCTTCCCGCTGCTGCTGATGCTTGTTTCCCTCATAATGGGGGTGGGCGATGAGTTCTTGGCGGCTATTGGACCTGAGAACATCGGCCTCTTCGTGATGCTGTCCGGCTCGGCATCAGTTGTGGTGACTGGTCTGGTGGTCGTCCTCATTGGGGTCCGGTCTCTCGCGGCCCCTGACAAGTGAGGTGTGTCACTGCAAGGTGCATACCAGACGCAACGGCCAGCATGTCTGGTGGGTGTCCATGGTTCCGGCCCGGCCTTGACTTGACTGGCCAATGACCTCGTCAGCTCGTCCGCCCACACCCGCTGCTCGCGCTCCCGACAGCCGTGTCCCAAGTGATGGGGGTGGTGTGGGCCGGCAATCCGGCCGTTTCAGGCTGTGAGCTGGAACGACCATATGTAGAGGGCCATCGCTATGACCGAGATGGCGAGCGCAGCGACCACCTGCCGTGGTCTGGGCACACCCGTGGGTCCTGTGACCCGTGTGCGTCCGTACCGCTCAAAGAAGAAGTATGCGATGGGCAGTGTGACCAGTGCCGCTGCGAACTGGTCAACTATCCAGTGCTGTCGTACTAACAGCGTCGACAGTATCACTGCCAGTGCAACGGGCCACGCTAGATACCCGTACTCTCTCCTCGCTCTGGACAACGAGTACGCTGCAAGTAGGGATGTCGAGCCATGCAGACTCGGGAAGCAGTTGACATGGACATCGGTCTGGTACAGTAGGGCTATCTGCATCGAGAAGAAGTCGGTGCCTGTGACCGTCCTTGGGGGTCCCTGTACCGGGAACAGCAGGTAGATGGCATACGCCACGAGGCTCACTAGAACGTATGAGGCCAGCATCGCATTCCGGTACTCACGCTGGACGAATGACAGGTATACATAGCTGAAGAAGATGAACGTGTAGAACACGTACCAGTAGATGATGATTGCCGGGGGTACGAGGGGGATGGCAAGGTCTACAGGTGTGGCCAGGGTCACTGCCGTGTGTAGCATGAGTGACAGTTCTGCTACTGGCGTGTAGAGCAGTGAAACCCCAAAGATGACCAGTATTGCCATTATCCCTTGCAGCACCCAGAGGTACTGGAAACTTGTCGTGCTCGTCATCCCGTCACCACCACTATTACCTCCTGATATACGTTGCGCAGCACCGCTGGGACGGCCCAGTCCGGGACTCCCATGGCGTCGGTGGAACCAGTCGTCCCTGTGGTGTGCACCAGGTCGGGTTGTGTGGTCGTAGGTGCCGGGTATGAGTTCAATTCGAATTATCTATAAGGCAGCCACATTGTAGCCGTGCCGTCCACGCGGACTATACGCAAGGGTGAGGTTACCCAGAATGGATTTCCAAGAGTCAGAGGAAGAAAAGATGTTCCGCGAGGCCGTACGCGAGTTCGCCCAGCGATACGTTGCACCGGCCTGGCAGGAATACGACCGCTCACATGAGATCCCGCGCGACCTGATCAAGAAGATGGCGGACATGCAACTGTGGGCCCCTACTGTGTCCGAGGAGTACGGCGGCGCCGGAATCTCCATGACCATGGCCTGTATTGCCGCGGAGGAGCTCGCTAGGGCCGACCTCTCCATCGCACTACCGGTCATGTACCTCGTTGAGGCCTCCTGGGCGTTAATATTCGACCTGTACGGCACTCATGAGGCCAAGAGTGAGATACTCCCCAGAGTCACCAAGGGCGACCTCTTCTTCGGCATCGCCACCACCGAGCCCACCGGTGGCTCCGACCTCGTCAACTCGACCAAGACAACAATCAAGCCAAAGGGTGACAACTTTGTCGTGAACGGCGAGAAGGTCTACATCAGTGGCGTCCGGGAGTCTGAGAAGTACGGCGGTGTCTACTGGACACTCGCAAAGGAAGACCCCAAGGGCGACCACAAGGCATTCACAGCCTTCATCCTGCCCCTCAACCTGGGCGACGGCCTGCACCCCGGCATCACCACCACGCTCTTCGAGGACATGGGACGCATGGGGGTCTCAACAGGTGGCTTCAATATCGAGGATGTGGAAATCCCCCCGCACTACATAATCGGTGAGCGCAACCGCGGCTTCTACTATGCAATGGAAGGCTTCTCAGCTGCAAGGGTGCTCATTGGTGCGACGTGCCTTGGCTCCGCAGAGGGCGCCTTCCAGATTGGCGTCGACTACGTCAAGCAGCGGAAGCAGTTCGGCAGACCACTCGCGTCCTTCGAGGGGATCATGTTCGAGGCTGTCCAGTCATGGATGGCCCTTGAGGCCGACAAGAACCTCGTGTACAAGGCTGCCTGGATGATGGACCAGCACTACCGTGAGAAGAACCCCAGTATCTCCAAACTCGACATCGCAAAGTACACCGCAGCAGCCAAGTACAGGACACCGCACGATGCCCTCGATATCATCACACGGGCCATGACCTGGCACGGTGCCTTCGGCTATACGAAGGAGTGCCCACTTGAGGCCGCATACCGCGGCGTCCGCTCCTACACCATCGGGGCCGAGGGCGGTGCTCACATCCAGCTCATTGTCATGGGCCGCGAGATTTTCGGCAAAGAATACCTGCCCTATCGACAGAAGGGGCAGTTCGACTAGTTCCAGAACGGCCAGAGAGAGGACTACTCCTCTCTCCTCCCGTTTCTTGTAGATTGCGTCTGCTACTTGGTTACGCGCACGGCGGAACAACATTCCAGGAGTGAACAGTTTTGTGGACGGCTCTCTCACTACGCTGCCACTAATGTCCCTGCCCGCGAATGCTGTGTACAAGGTGAACCTCCCACTCAATGCTCCCGAATTCTTGGGCTCACCTCCTTGTGAATCCACAAGATGAACAAGAGTTCTCTTGGTGTACATTCTCTAGACTTGGCAACCTGAAACAATGGACTATGTTCGATTTCAAGGCTGAGTCTGCGTACTTCATGTACACACCCCATTGGTAGGATTCGATATAATGCCGGGCAATTCAGGGTCTACTGGAAGAAGAACTGGTTGAGCGAGTATATGGTGTCTGAAATGAGGCTTGGGCGTTGCGTCTGCCCAGACTTCGACATGCAATCCGCCCGTCGTTTCCCCAACTAAGACAAGTAGCCGATATCAACCGCACCAATTCGGAAAAGAATGATTGGGCTAGGAGCCGCACATGTAGACCCAACCGAAATCCGAACTCAGTTTTCTGAGACTTGGCCTTTTGGATGATGGTAGATGTGCGTTTCACTGTTTTTGAGCAGACGAAAGTCCTAAATCTGCTTGCGGAACAGGCCCACTGTGCTCCAATCATGAATTTGCACCCCAATATGGAGGGGATTCTCCTACAATGAGAATTCGCGGAATCGAGGTATCTAATTTCAGGAGTCTCGTGCACTTCGCAATGAAGGATATCGGGAATTTCAACATTCTCGTCGGCCGGAACGGTGCTGGGAAATCCAACATTCTGGATGCAATTGATGTCTTTCTCACAAGTCTGAAACGATATCCGCAGTTTCAAGATGTGCCAGACAGTTGCTGGACAAGGCAGAGTGATTCATCTGAAATTTCGTTCTCATTTGAACTTGAGTTCACCAATGAAGAGATTGAGGTTCCTACTGACGCTGGGGAAAACAATGGTTCACCATCAACTCATAGCGTGGTCATTTCTAGAACCTTGCGTCGAGAACAAAAAGAGTGGAGTCTTCGAACCCTCAGCATCAACGACCAGCCGCTGGTGAAGGATTACCAAGAGCTTGATAGTAGCGATTCTGCTACAGTAGCGGAAGTCCTAAAGCAGATTGCTGGTGCAGTTTCGAAATCATACAGGCTACTTGGGTTCTCTAGGTTTGTCGCGCCTCAAGCCTCGACGCCCGGACAACGAGTCCCGGCGATTCCCGCGAACGTTATCAAAGGGATCATCTCACTGGAAACTGCGGAAACCTCTGAAGCAGACAATCAGTCATACGAGTTGGAAGAGCAGTTCGAAAGAATGAGTGGTGATACGCTTGCGGTTACTGCCACCTCCATTCGCGTTCGAGAGGGACAAACAAGGATTCCTCTTGAACTTCTCGGGGTCGGGATTCAGACCACTTTGGGTATGGTACACGACCTCCTGAATCCAACTGGAGTAATTCTCATTGAAGAACCTGAGATTCACCTGCATGCCGGTCTTCAACGACAGGTTCTTGAAAGACTGAAGGAAGTTAGTGAGAGGTGTCAAGTTTTCATTACAACGCACTCAACAATATTCTTGGATGAATGCGAATACGGCTCACTCTGGCATGTCAGAAAGACCGGTGGAGTCACGACCGCAACCCGTGTGGAAGGGCTCGATGACTTGAGAAGCATTGTCCTTGGCCTTGGCATACGGCCTAGTGATGTACTAGCGGCGAACAGCATACTACTCGTTGAAGGCCTCACCGAGAAGATTGTAATCCCCTTTTGGGCGCGCCTTGTGGGGAAGAGGTTTGAGCCTCCAAAGGTAAACATTGTTCAAATGGGTGGTGTTGGAACGGGACGCTACCATCTTCATCTTTGGAAACAGATGGTAAGTGCCTTCAAGATTCCATTTTTCATACTGCTGGACGGTGACGAGGCTGCTAGACGCGAAGCAAAGAAGTTGGAAGAAGAACATGGCGTAAATCCAAGGATGATTTACACTCTGAAGAAGGAATCAATCGAAGACTACTATCCTGATGACTTGACTATTGAGTGTCTTGAGAACATGCTTTCGCTTCCCCCAGACCAACAGCCGAGCTTGCACGAAGAGCTACCTTCCTCAGGCAGAGCACGGCACATTGACAAGTTTATCAAGGGGCACAAGCCCAAATCTGGGCCGAACTGGAAAGTACAACTGGCCAAATGTATGGTAGAAAAGATGAGGGCTGAGCACTTGGATGATGAAATCAGGGAACTGATACTACAAATTGATGATGTACTTGGCCAGTCATCGTAACCACTGGGTTTCCTACAATCTATGCCAAGAGTCGAACCGGATTCCAACGGCCTCCACTCGGTTCAAATGTTAGGGCACGCGCGTATCAACTTGGGAGAGCACCGACCACCAAGTTCGGTGTTGAGTGTTGCAAAGAGAACACAGTTTGGGACGGTACAAGCCTACTCAAACCTACTCGTACCGGGTTCCTAAATGTCCAGGCCTAGGCGTGGAGTCCGTCCGAACCAGTGAACAGCTGTTTCCACTTGTTGTGTTCTGTCGTTGTCCGGCTCATTATGCGATTGCCAATGCAGCCTAGCGGCGGCCCTGAGATTCCCCGACGCACGGCCCCATTGCCTTAGGTGGATTGGTTCTGTTGGGCACATGCATGTGCCCTTGCCCTCTTGGTCATTCTACGGAGAAACATGCATCAACACTTGCTACCCGGTCGCACTTCTGGTTTTGTTCATTGTTCCCAGCTGAACGGAACAAGACCATTCATGGTGGAGTTTCAGAGCCATAGCAGTGAATCACTTCCAGCGCTTCCTTGCGTACTCAACAATCTTCCTTAGGTCATCGATGCCAGTCGTTCTAGCCCCTTCTCTGATATACAGAATCTTCTTCTGTTTCTTCAGCATCAAGACCGGTTCATCTGCCGGTCTTACGTCAACACGACAGATTTCTTTGTCGTCAACTTGTGGAAACGTGGTGCGGAAAAACTGTCGGAACATACCTTGGACTTGGCTGTTGAACTTCTGAGTCAAGGATCTGTCAAAGGTATCGGAGCTTGGTTCGTGATGAAAGCAGGAGTAGTCTCGCTCTAGGCCAAGTATCTCCCCGTCATTCCCGACTCCGATAAGGAGTACACCGCCATCCGAGTTCATGAATGCGCAGATTGTCTTTATCACGGGGTCGTATAATTCACTATTCTTCCCTTGGAGATTGTAGTCCCACAACATCGATGACTTGAACTCGATGAACTGGGACTCCCCCATCTCTATCAACTCCTCGACAGTGGCCCGTTGGACTCTCTCAAGTGATGGTGCCCTTGGCCTTGTGTAGAGGTACAGTGCCGCGCATAGCACGGCAAGTGCCACGCTCCACTCGATGACGCGGTAGACAACCATTTGCAGCCTGGTTGTGGGCAAGAATGACTTGGGCACTCTGATAATGTATCCGTTCGTCGTTCCAAGATATAGATGGCCACGATCGTATCCCGGAATGAGGATTGACTCAAGAACTTCAGGATACCGGCCCATTGTGAGCTCTTCCCTGCTAATCATTGGAGTGACTGACTGGGCATTGTCATCCAAGTCGATGTATGCAAGTCCCAATGCTGTGACCACATACAACCGCTTGAGGTCTACATCGATGTCAATAGCGTTCACAACTCTCGATGGCAATCCGTCATCACTCGTCAGGCGAGAACGAACTAACGTTGCGCTAGTTCCGTTCTCGTCGAAGATGAATAGTCCCTCATTTGTCCCTATGTAGATTCTATGGGTGAGTTGGTAGTAGTCTATGCAACTGACACTTAGAGGGTTCCCTACATCGTCTTGGATATGGCTGAAGTTCACGCCGGTTCTCAGATTGAAGAACGCAAAACCCCTGCCTGTGCCAGCAAGAAGGCAGTCACCACGCACTTTGAGCGACCGTACATTGTTTGAGGGCAGACCATTCTCAGTTGTGATGTTTCGGGTTTGATACGTGGATGGAGCGTACTCAACAACCCCGATCTGCTCGCTTCCAAGGTACAATACGGTGTCTGATCCATTACGGAATGTTTCAATGTCCCGAAACTCTACGTCCTCTCCTATGTTTGGGATTCGGATGGGATCGAATACTACTCGCTGGTTCTCATAGGACCAGTGCATCCAATAGGCTCCTCCATCTGGTCCATCCGTGACCACGTAGCTTAGCCATCTATCCCATGTTGTTCCCATATCGTATACTCTGCTGCCACCTGTTGCACTGTCAACTGAATGAGGCCCAGATACAGAGTTGTTAGAGAGGTTGACATAGTAGAGACCGCCTATTCCGTTGAAGGCTATCATAGACTCGGCAGCATCGAGGAATATCATTGGCCTGATGCTGTACCCCGGGAAACCATTATCTACATGTGTCCACTGCAGGTCCTCAGAGGCTGGCTGAACAAGCCATCGGTCAACACTGGCCGTAGCAGGGAATACCACCATGAATACTATCACAAGCCTGAGGAATCGCTTGTCAGACCTTAGTTCTCCGAGTTTCGCAAACACTCCTCCTTGTGCTTTTGTTCTGCCCATCATACAGCCCCCAGAAACCATAGAACAGCATAGGTTGCATTTATCGTGGCATGTAGAGCCCATGGTTGTGTCAGGTTCTCAGACAAAAGCCACACCATACCCAGCAGAATCCCTAGCCCAAACCTCGTTATGAACGCCGCAAGAACCGAACCTACCGGATCGAAGATATTACCAACGTACTGGGCGTTAGTGAACAGATGACAAACCGCAAAGAGAGAAGAAGCTAGCAACAGCCCTATGGGCTTGCTCCGGAATCTCTCGGACAGGCGCTGTTGGACTATAGCCCTGTTGACCAGCTCCTCGACAAATCCAATAATGACCCCTCCGTAGACCACTAGTCCCATGAGCCCGACTAATCGCTCAGGGCTGGCAAGGGTTGGGAATTGGTCAATGACCGGCAACAATCGAATTCCAAAGGATATCATGATTACTACCAGCAGGAAGATAGGCAGGCTACTGGTCCTCCAAGGTTCTCCACCTCGGATTCCCAGTGATTCCAATGAGTAGCCAAAACCACGCCAGAAGATCACGGCAATCGCCAGACCTGTAAGGAGAATGGCAATGCTGGCAGAAAGGATGTCAAGGCTTGGAAAGAAACTGAAGAACCACCATCCAACATCGAGATAGATCACTAAAGCGAGTACTGCCTCTTCAATAGGGTTTCTAGACAGCTTCTCAGGTCGCTTCAGGTGCTGGCTGTGACTCCACAGAAGTGCGCTGCATCCAATGACATTCAATGCCCCAAGCACGACAATGTATGATTCAGAATACATGATTGCATATGCCAAACTCGAGGATGTCACCAGAGCCGCCAAGAGAATGATCGCCTTGATATCGCGAGGGTTCAGTTGAGTTTGTTGCTCCTCTGCCACCTTCGTCACCCCTGCTGGGTGACCCCCCATCTCCCCAAAGAAAAAGCTTGTGCGTCTGAAGCAGCACCATACAGCTCTCGAGTTGGTGGTCTGGCGAGTCTTCCCGTGCAAAGGACTCAAATACTAAGGCAGCTTAGTACTAATCATGATTAGTAAATTCATCGACCGTGACGCCGAGCTCTCTCTGCTTGAAAAGGAGTGGAGGGGGCATGGTGGGAAGCTCTTGGTCCTGTACGGTCGAAGGCGGGTTGGCAAGACCAGACTCCTAGCTGAGTTCGTCCAAGGAAAGGATGGCGTGTTCTATATTGCGAGCGACTCATCACCGCAAGTCCAGATTGAAGAGCTCAAGACGAGAGTTGCGGACTTCCTCAACGATGCGTTGCTGAGAGACCTTGAACTCAAGAACTGGGAGCAGTTCTTTGAGTATCTTACGAGGAATCTGCCGTCCAAGAGGTTCTATCTCATACTGGATGAGTTCTCCTATCTTGTCAAGAGCGATCGGACGATTATCAGTGTTTTGCAAAGGGTATGGGACAGAGTCTTGTCAAATTCCAAGGTCTTCTTGGTACTGTGTGGATCGGTAATGGGCCTAATGAGGGATGAGGTGCTCTCCTCGGCATCTCCTCTGTATGGTCGGCGAACAAGGGACATCCTACTGAGGGACTTGCCATTCAAGCACGCAAGAGAGTTTGTTTCCTTCCCGTTTGCGGAGGCAATGCAGCTGTACTTTGCAGTTGGCGGCGTACCGGAGTATCTGCAGAAGGCATCAGAGTACCACAGCATGAATGAGTTTCTCAGCCGGGAGTTCTTCAGCACCACGGGATACTTCTATCGCGAGCCGTATTTCATAGTGTCACAGGAGTTCAGGGAGCTGAGAATCTACTTCTCGATTCTCAATGCTATTGCCACCGGGAGAACACGCCCGACCGACATAGCCAACTTTGTGGGGATTAACGCCCGAAGCGTATATCCGTACCTGGAGGGGCTCATTCGGATGGACTTTGTCAAGCGGGAGATACCCGTTCTTGGGAGCCCCAAGCGAGGCGTCTACCGGATCAAGGACTCCCTCCTTGACTTTTGGTTCGGCTTTGTCTTTGGCCATCGGGATGAGATTGAGCGGGGCTCACTGAACCTAGACAACCTGGATCTGTCAGCCTACTATGGGAGGCGATTCGAGGAGTTCGTGAGGAGTGAGGTCGTCCACCTGCTGTTCAACTACACCAAGATGGGACGATGGTGGCATCGTGGTGAGGAGATCGACATTGTTGCGGTGAACGACTCTGCCAATGAGATACTCTTCTGTGAGTGCAAGTGGAGCGACCTCAAGAAGAGGGAGGCCGAGCAACTCATTCAGGGCTTGCAGCAAAAGGCGAGGCTCGTGAGCTGGGGCACGGAATCAAGGGTGGAGAGATTTGGCGTGGTCGCACGTAGAGTGCGGGGAAAGGAGGGCCTCCGAAGTCAGGGCTATGTCGTGTACGATCTGCAGGACATCAAGAGTGTGCTGTAACCATTGACCCATCACGTTTCGGGAGGATGCGTTTCACGCATGGCCTATGCTCCCCGCTATCCGCAAGAACATACAGTATCACCCCCTATCCTCACTGTTGAGCTGCACAACACGCATTGGGGCAAGTGACCTCAGTCCACATGGCGGTGAGATTGAGAATCGGGAGCTACGCCTCCAGAATTGTTTCTGAGAGTCGTGGCAAGTCCTTCAACTTTGACAAGCGTTGAATTGCCGAGTCCGACCTCCACACAGTTGAAGTGGAACACAATGGTCAGTCTTGGTATCTGCAGGTATGTCTTCCGGTGGGCTCGTCGCTTGATGGATATGTTCGTCTTCTCAAGCCACCTATCACTACTGGTCCAATCCAACAGATTCTGACGAAGTCTATGAAGGTCAATCCAGTGAGTGGTTCACGAACACTCTACATTTGCGAGATTCGAGTCTGCAGCACAGATGCTCAAGGCAGAGTCCACTGTCACCAAGTGAAGTTCAGTGAGCCGTATCCCCCCACTTTGAGCCTCCTGTTGCCGGCTATGGTACAACATGGGGATGGTTCACCCTGCCGCTACTGACGTGTGGTCTTCCCGCGTGTCCAGAAAACCAGTATGCGGCCACACAGTACACACTAGGTGGGGTCACCGCCTGCGACGCGCGACACGGGCCATAGGCCCCAGATATACCCGCTCACTCCACCCGGCCACCGGTGTGACCGTCCTCCGTGCCTCCAACAAACATATCCAACACCACTACCATGGTCACACCTCCTGCAAGACCGTTGTCCATAATACGCTCCACTACCATGTTAAGACTCTCGTACGGGGGCTCGTGGGCGTCCACTGGGGCTGGTAGGCCAGAACCGACACGGATGCGCAACAGGGGGCGAAGCACAGACAGAAGAGCACTCAGACCAAGTGCCACGTGGGCGCTCTGCCTCGCCCTTGCTACTGTGTGACCACACAGGCGGGTAGATGGTGGATTGGTGTCAAGTGGCTGTTTCACCTCGGATCCCGGACTGGATTGTCGAGTGGAGCGCCCCCAGTGGGCCCCTCCCTGTGCGCCCATCCGCTCGCCCAGGCCGAGGCCGGGCTCTCGCCCTCACAGACACGCAAGCCAGTCATGTATGTCGCCCAGATGAGCAGCAGCGCACCATACTCCTCCGCACCGATAACCCGCAACCGGTCGCCCGCACTCCGCAGCACCCGAACCGCCCCCTCCAGCACCGCTACCGCACCGGCATGGTCACCACTCTCCCACTGACCGGGTCGTGTGCCAGCCTCCCAAGCCTCACCTCGAACCGCTTCAGTTTTCTCAGAGTCTCCATGAAACGCTCGTGATTGCAGAATCTTCTACGCTCCTGTTCTGTTGGCGTTTCACCCTGGTATGGCATGCAATCGTAAACGTATGTCCTCAGACGTTCAAAGCCTTCACACACCGCTTCAGAGAACTTCACGAAATCGATACGCGGCTCATTGAAACAGTGCTTGAGAACCTTCGCAAAAAAACCCCAAATCTATCATGACTGCTGCCCGGTCCAACCGCTGTTGTCCTCTAATGATATCTGACCGCCGCCCTCTCGAACGACAGCACGAATTTTCTGTGGCGCGTTGTTGGCGCCCTGACTTAAAGGTCATTGCTGCTGAGTATCTGACGAATTCATTGCTGACACACATGGCTCCGGACTGTGCTGCTGACGGTTGTCCATCATGTCAGTCACAGGGGCAGTCTGCATCATGTCTGGCTGTGGGAACTATGCATCTGTGGTCTCAAACCTGAGATGCACCGTTCCCCCACAGTACGGACACTCAGCGCTTGTTGGCCCCGTCCACCGAACAGTCTTGGTACTGATCTTGGCGCAACAACTTGTGCAGTATGCCGGGATGTGTGGTATCACAATCATTGGCTCTCTGCCCTTGGCAGGGGTCACGGTCCTACTCCTCACGCCCCTCGCTCTCGACTCTCTTCTTCGTCCGCCGCAGCCCATTGTCCTATCGGTCTGACGCGAGCCGCCGCTTCGCGATGACCGCCACAAAGACGATGGCACCCGCTGCTACGACAGTTCCTGCAGTGACGGGACCAAGCATTGGGTTGGTGATCTCACTAGTGTTGTTTGCTGTCGTTGTGTCTGTTGTTTCGGTCGATGTTGTGGTGCTGTTCGTGGTCACAGTGTCCCATATGGACTGCTGGAGAATGAAGAGCAGCGTCCCATTTGACGTATAGTGAAAGTATGTCGGCCAAGCCTGTATGCTCTCATGATCCTGTGCTGTGAGGTTGAATGCTGCAACGGACCATGTTGGCCTCAAGAGCATCTCCTTTGTGTAGAAAGGTGCCTTGTATATGCAGAACATGGTCGCCGACTCCGTCGGGTCAGTGAGATACTCTGGGTCCGCACCCGGATAGTACATCGGATAGCCCGGAAGTGGTCTGTGAGTGGTCGGACTGATGAGCACCAGTGAACGAATCCTTGCCTCGGCCAATGTAGTCCTGAGAACCTCTACGTGAGAGCACTCCAGATCATCCAGTGTGACTGTCTGGGTCCTGACCACTCTCCTAGTCAGGGTCCCATTGTCTTGAGAACAGCGGTACGTCACGATCAGTTCGATGAAGTACGTCTGATTGAAGCCCCATACAAACAAGGGATGTTCTCCAGGCAGAGAGTAGCCTGCAATCTCAAAACCCGAGCTCAAGTGGGAGAGTGGCCGAACTGCATCAACAAGTGACTGGTTGGTCATCAGGTCTGGTACTCTCTCTTCCATCATTTCCGTCACATTAACTACTTCGTACTCATACGACGCTCCGTCTATGGTGATATTGAGCGAGGCTGAAGGCCCCACTTCTGCTGTGTCACAGTATGTGCCATCAACTGTATGCATTGACTCCGAAGCGACGGGATACGGCAGAATGGTGGTTAAGGTCAACACCAGAGCAAACATGAGTGCAATAGCCCATTGTCTGTACACGTACACTCGCATATCCTCCTAGTACCGGTTTGGCCCTACGTAGGCCACCATGTGCCTGACATCGCCGCCGTACCTGGGGTGGACGGGGTTGTACTGAGATGGGAGAAGAAGCCCGTCTGTGGGATCCTTGTCGTATGGGGAGTTGGATTGACCGTCGAGGCCATCGTCAAGGCAAGACCATATCTGGAAGAACCTGTAGCCAAAGTTCACACGGTAGTATGCTGTCTGGTTCCAGAGGTGAAGCGTGGGATCCGCGTGGATCCATGTCCACTCTGAGCCATCATGCTGTTCCCACGTATTCCAGAACCAATCAAACTCCTGCGGGTCGTATGAGTCCCAGCCCCACAAGGTGAGAGAACTCAACCAGTTGCTGTCCAGCACTGTCTTCGTCTTTCTCTCCACGTTTATCTGAATGGCGGTCACTTCACACCGCTCCTATACCACAATGCACAGTTGTGTTCGCCAGTGGACTCACCTGACATTGCGTGGCCTATGAGTGCAATGGTACTGCAGCGTCATGAGTTTCCTCGCCTCGACCTTGCCAGTATTGCGACTGCCATGAAGGTGACGGCCACTGAAACAGTTCCTACAATGACGGGATTAGGCAATGGGTTGACAATCTCACTAGTGTTGTTTGCTGTTGTTCTGTCTGTTGTTTCGGTTGATGTTGTGGTATCACTTGTTGTTGTGGTACAATTCGTGACTGGTGGGCAGAGTGGAATCTGTTCAAGGATAAGGAGTAACGTTCCGTTTGATGTATAGATGAAGAGTACTGGCCAAGCTCTTGTGTTGTTGTCTAGTGGTGCCGTGAGGTTGTAAGCCATGACAAACCATGTCGGTTCAAGAAACATCTCCTTTGTGAAGAAGGACGCCCTGTACATGCAGGCCCAACCCCACTCACTCGGGTCGGTGAGGTTCCCTGGGTCACGGCCGAGCTCGTAGAGTGGGTAGCCTGGAAGAGGTCTGTGAGTGATTGGACTGACGAGCTCTAGCGAACGATTCCTTGCCTCGACCAATGTAGTCCTGAGAATCTCTATGTGAGAGCACTCTAAATCATCCAGCGTGATTGTCTGGATTCCAACCACTCTCCGTACAAAGCTCCCGTTGTCTTCGGAACAGCGGTACGTTACTACCAGCTCGATGAAGTCTGTCTGATTGAACCCCCATACGGAGATGGTGTGTTCACCTGGCCAGTAGTAGCCCGTACCTGCAAAGCCAGAACTCATGCCTGAGAGTGGCCGAACTGCATCAACAAGTGACTGGTTGGTCATCAGGTCTGGTACTCTCTCTTCCATCATTTCCGTCACATTAACTACTTCGTACTCATACACTGTTCCGTTTATGGTGATGTTGAGCGAGGGCGAAATGCCCGTGTCTGCCTCGCCACTCTCCTTGCCACCGCTTGTTGGGGGTGAATCTGGGGCAACGGGATATGGTGAAACGGCAGCCAATGCCAATAGTAGAGTAACCATGAGCACCGCAACCGGGTATCTGAGTATGTACATTAACACATCCTCCTAGTACTGGTTTGGTCCTGCGTAGTCTATTGTGTACTTGACATCCCCTCCATACTTGGGGTAGAGCGAGTTGTAGTGATATGGGAGGAGAAGCCCATCTGTGGGATCCTTGTCGTAGGCGGAAACAGATGGGTCGTTGAGTTTGTCGTCGAGGCAAGACCATATCTGGAAGAACCTGTAGCCAAAGTTCACACGGTAGTATGCTGTCTGGTTCCAGAGGTGAAGCGTAGGATCCGCGTGGATCCATGTCAACTCTGAGCCATCATGCTGTTCCCACATATTCCAGAACCAATCAAACTTCTGCGGGTCATCTGGATCCCAGTCCCACGAGGTGTACGGGTTCTGGTATTCGAGTTCCCAGACTCTCCATGCGTCAACACGGGAGTACTGTTGCGCATTCTCATGCCACAACAGGCAGTTCTCCCACCATTGGTTCACAACGCTCCATATCTCACACCACGCGTGGGAGCTGGCTCTCACGTCTGTACCAAACATCTGTCGAGCCGGTATCCCCATTGACCTCAGCAATGAGATCTCCATATTCGATATTTCATCGCACATTCCCTCCCATCCTTCAGATATGATTCTCAAGTCCGACATTGAACACTCTGTCCGGTAAGCTGGCGTACCACTGCGAATCATCTTGTGATCTACGCAATACGTCATAATGACTGCTGCCCCACTGACATAAGGCACACGATAGTCGTCAAGAAGATTTGCTGCGGCCCACCTAATGTTCCAGTCATCGCTGTGGAACAGGGCATACTGGTCTGGAATACCGAATCCATCGATGCTCCTGAGGCCCTCCCAGTAGTAGTCTGAATTGTTCGAGGCCTGCGACATGACATCCGCTGGTGGGGGAGTTGGCAGGTCGCTCGAACCAAAGGTCTGCACGAAATTGTATCCAAAGTCCTTGTAGAACACTGCAGCACCAACGCGCGCCACACCTCTCTTCACACCCACCGATGTCAGTGGAACCGTCACCTTCAGGTCCTTGGAACCGTAACCGTGTATGACACGCATTGAACCTGACACCGAGAACTCCTCTCTGTAGACCTCACGGGTTTCAAGGTCATACCCCTCGAACGTTACTGGGTAGGTTCCGGGTCTGTCACTGTCGGTCACACACTGGAACCTTATTGTCAGAGTCTTGCCTCTAGTCCAGACACTCGGCACTGTTACCCAGAAGTAGACCTCATGAAATCCCCTCGTGTTCGCATTATCGATGAGTCCGGCGCTTCTCAAGCGGGTGATAATCTCCTTGAAGCCCGGCATGGGGGCGGTCTTAGTATGCACGCGACGCAGGTCGACTCCCATGGACGCAAGGATGTCCTCGGGGACATTTGTCGCGACAAGGCATGGTCCAAGATCCTCATCAAGGAACACGGATGGCGCCTCTCTCAGTGGTCTTGTTGTCCCTCTCGGGACCGGACAATCAGACGAACCGGCAAGAGGCACTACCTCTTGGGGGGGGGAGTGCATGAGCATCAGGACTGCTCAGTGCAGGCATCCCGGCAAAGCTAGAAACCACGAAGACACAGGTCACCACACAGGTGACCAGATACCGTTTGACAAGCATCCTACTCACGATCTCACCGACAGAGTATTGCTGACAGAGCATATAAGAGTTCTGTGGCCAGAGCAGGAGATGGGGCCGACTGGTTCTCTCTGTTGGCACTCTCGGGACTCAACGCTTATCATATCTAGGCGTCTGGTGGTTCATTTTCCCTCACTGGCCTCTTCGGTCCGGACACTCTCTCCGTGGGCGGACTGACTGCGCCACCACAAGTCTTAATGATATGCCAGAGGATCGTGGTGACGGTGTCCAGCATGAGAACCAAGTCGAGATACCCTGAGGTCATCGAATATCATGCCACATCAGACTGGGATGGCAAGACTGGTGGCACAGCCACTGTGGGCGAGGGACGCACGATTGTCTACGACACACCGACGACCTACGGTGGGAACGGTCAGGGAATCTGTCCTGACGAGATGTTTGTGGCTGCCATGCTCGGGTGTCTCAACAACACGTTCTTGGACTTCCAGCGCCGCTTTGAACTCGAACTAATCTCCATGAGGCTTGAGGGAAAGGCAGTGGCGCGGTTTGACAGTGAGGGTTATACAGTCACCGGGTTGCAGGTGCGCGACGAGGTTGTTGTGGAATAGGGTGGACTTGAAGTCGCCGAGCGGTGCGTTCAGCTGATGAAGAAGTACTGCCACCTGTCGCGCACGATCAAGGGCTGCCTCCCGTTTGAGTTCGATGTCAAGGTGCGCGAGGTCAAGCAGGAGTCTTGATCCTCAGTTCGTCCATCAGTTCAAGTATCTTCTCCATGTACCGTGTCATGTTCGTCCAGTAGGCCCCCTGAAAGTATACTGCATTGCATCTCTCGCAGAGCCAGAACACATCATAGTGTTTGTAGGTCTGTTCGAACACGAGATCCTTGACCCTTCTCCGTTCGTCACCCCGGAGTTCCACAAGCTCGCCATTGCACTTGGAACATCTCGCCCTTGACTCGTCTATCACCGGTTCTATCCCGAACTCCATGAACACCTTCGCCACGCCCTCATCTACACTTCCCCTCACAAGCATGGCTGGAACACCGCTGATCGTGCTCTCTATCTCCAGCTGACTCACGAATGCTTGCAACTAGGTCCTCCCGCCCCCATGTCCTGCCCCTAAGCTCTCCAAGCGCTCGTCGCAACAAGCTTCTCTGTTTTACTGCATTCATGGGAATCTTGAGTATCGAGAAGTAGTCTCTGGTTGCAAAGCTGTTGCATCTGAGCCTGAGTGGCCAAATGCCATCGTTGCCACCCCGATTCACAGAGAACACGACAGCACGGTCTCCGAGATCCTCCTGCATCGCCACGTATTCGTCATGGGGATCCACAATCACAATGGCAGCGCCGAGTTCCAACATCCGAGACGTAATGACTGCCACCGTGTTGCCCTTCCCACCACCTGTAAGCGACAATACTGCAAGATGCCTTGTAACAAGCTTTCCCACATCAAGTTTCACTCTTACGCCCTCATGTCCCATCAAACTTCCAATCTCGATATGACCCACCGAAAAGATCCTGCTCAGCAGTCCTGATGATGCTCTTGTAACCCTTGCTCTAGGCCGTGGCGAGAACCTAGGTGACACAATCTTGCCGTCTTCATCGATGTAGCCCACAACCTGTGCCTTGGCTGTAAGGACTTCGCCATCATGCAGGTCGCTGATACTAAGAAGAGTGGCGAACTCCTCTGGCCCCGTCAGGATTGACTCCGGCATGTTGAGGTTGACAAGTCCTATGTCTGTGACACGGGCCAACACTGGGTCGGTGACGTTTCGATTTGCGTATGTAATTGCCAAGTAGTCCCCCAGTCTGAGGGGATTACTCTCAGCAGTGGCTGCATCAAGTCTGACAACTACCTCCCTAGGTGTTGTGGTTCCCAAGAGGTTTCCTATCACGTGCTCCTTCGTCACTATATACAACTCCTATCCGAATCTCTCTCCCCTTTGCGTCCGCAGAATCACTCTTGCCGCCCTCATATCCATTCCAGCTACCTTTGCACGTATCTGGTCTATTCGTCGCTTTGCCTCTGCCTTGCTAATCGTGGCGCGTTTGTGCACTACATGAGAGTATGTGAAGTATCCATTCATGTCATGTGCTAGCACGAGGAATCTCTCAATCTTCTCGAGCTGGTCTGCTTGCAGCCTGGGAAAGTCAACGGCAAATGGCTGACCATGTGGTTTCAAGATTCCAAAGACCCTGCAGGCCTCACCAATCAGGCGTTGTACTGTCATCGACGCATCATGTGTTGCATAACGACGTTTTCCTTCGTGTCAATACGGCACTTGTGACGCTTCTTGATTACCACAATCACGACAAAGCACAATGACGATTGCCGCTCCTATGTAGAGCCACGGAATGGCCTGCTCTGTTGTTCATCCCCTTGTGAGACTACACGGATCTGTGTTTCGTTCCACCTATGGAGGACTATTCCTGCTGATGCGGACAACCAGCCATCTGTCTGTCCTGCTAGCCAAGGAGTACCCTCGACCCCGGTCTGGTGTGCAACTGCAGGACAGGACAGGACATGACTGGCTGTTCATCAGGATTAGACAATCTCATGAATGGACCTGAACTCGTCATTGCTTTTCCAGCCGAGGTTCAGTGGGACTTCTAGGTCTCTTCGCAGCCGCTCCACGTATCTCAAGTCTTGCTTTTCCGGTCTTCTGTCGAGGACAATCAACCACCGGTCGTATGGTTCGCGTCCGGGGTAGAAGTTGTACTCAAAGACCTGCCCCATCGCCTCACGGATTGAACGTGTGACGCTCAAGCCGTACACGACTTTGAGTTCTGCCATGTGTGTTGTGCTGTCAGTCCTGAAAGCAACATCAATGCGGTTGTGTTCTAACCGGATGTCCTCTGCTCCCCGCTCCACCAGCCAGTCATAGAGACTGTTTGCGAGTCTACGGTGCCTCGGCTCGATTATCTTCATCAGTGCTGGAGTCACTCTCGTATAGTCCGACTCTGAGAGGTACTCATGAGTTCTAGGTCTCAGTGAGAACAGGCGGTCAATGTCTGGAATCCTGTCTGCCTTCCTGAGCTTGAACCTGAACACGCGTTGCCTCTCGCCATTCGGCATTCTGCGGGATGACTCGAAGTCCCTCTCGATACCTGTGATCCGCCAGATACCTTCGAACCTCCATGGGTCGCCCTTCCTCTCACCTTTGAACTTCACAAACAGGTACACTGGGAACTCTTGGTAGTCCACCATGATCCTGTTGCCATAGCTCAGTCTCTGGTGCCCTTTTTCCGGGAGCCCGTCGCCTATGTAGTAGAACTGGTCGCTTCCTGGCTCGTACTCGTCGTCGTACAGTGCCTTAGCAAGGTTCATCTTGATGAGGATGGCCTCCGGACTGTCCCTTGGTGCCAGCACTATCCCCCGCTGGAAGTTGCCCCCTGGCCTAGGCTCATACCCTGCAGCCAGTGCCATCTCGCTGTAATCGTAGCGTTCGCCCTCAATGAAGCCTCTCAGTTCCAACTTGGCCATCACCCCTTCTATAACTACTAGTAATGTGCTGCTGTGATATGAATCAATCCTTGATATCGTCCCCAGTGCGTTTCGATGAACACTGCATTAGTTTCGGTCTTGGTCGCAGTACAGTTCCCACAAGATGACCGACCATGCCGGCTGGGTCAGTCCGGCAAGTGCAGGGAGGTTTCACCGGGGCCCAGCACTGTCCTGTCGAGTGTGCTGACCCGTTAGGACGGTACCAACTGCAAGAGTGAAATGCAGGTGGACTCCTCTTACACCCGGACAAAGCCCAATACTTGCAAAAGATGTGTGGATGAAATGGTTCCGGAGCCGCAGGAGAGGTCGAGACGACGGTACATCCCGCACCTTGCGGCGTCCCGTTTCCGGCCTACAGAGGACTGGACGCACAGTGAGGCGCGAGACGCATTCTTAGCTGCCCGGTTCGACATTGATGTGGACACCGTGCACTATGAGGACTGCATCGAGGGCATGGAGCGCCTGCCGGACGGGTGTATTGATGTTGTGATTGCTGACCCGCCGTTTGGGATTTCATTCAGCGGGAAAGAGTCCCTGTACAACCGGGACTCAGGGCTGGTCGTCGATGGCTACCATGAGGTCGAACGGGACTATGCCGAGTTCACGGTCGAGTGGGTCAGCAAGCTACCCCGGCTCCTCAAGGAAACGGGTTCGGCATGGATATTCAGCGGATGGACGAACCTGCGTGATGTGCTCAATGCTGTTGCGTTGAGTGGCCTCACTACGGTCAACCACATCATCTGGAAGTATCAGTTCGGGGTGTTCACACGCCGGAAGTTCGTGACGAGCCACTATCACCTGCTCTTCCTTGTCAAGGATCCGAAGCGCTACTACTTCAACAAGATACAGCACTATCCCCTCGATGTCTGGGAGATAAAGCGGACATACATGCGCGGCCAGGTCAAGAACGGGACGAAACTGCCCGAGCAACTCGTGATGCGCTGCATAGACTTCACATCACGCCCGGGAGACCTGGTACTTGACCCGTTCATGGGCAATGGTACCACTGCTGTGGCATGCAAGGGCTCCTTCAGACATTTCATCGGGTTTGAGATTAACCCGAACATGAGGGGGATTATAGAGTCGAACCTCTCCCTGATTGGGCCTGGCGACCTGTACGTCCCATACTCGGCACGGAGTGACCCCCTTGTTGACAGTGCTAAGAAGAAGTTCTTTGAACCGGAGGGCCCGCACCGGGACCGCAAGGGCGACCAGTCATCCATAGAACACTGGACAGGCCCTGATTGACACGGGCCCGGCACCACGGCCACACTACGGTACCACGTTGTTGTCTCTCAGTCCATGGTCGTCCGCCCGGATTGACAGGACATGGCACTCGGGGTGACCTCTCACTCCCGACCCCACACAAGGCCTATTGCGTCACTGTGTGACGCCGCATAGTGGTCGCTGGGCATGGTCTCTTCTAAGGGTTGCACTGTCGAGTCCCTGACATCGCTGTAACCATCAGTGGCCCGCTCTCGGGTCGCCCCCCTGGATACCCGTGATTCTGGTACGGGGGAACAGGGCCCATCAATGGTTCTGCTCCCGAGTACCAACTGTGCTCTTGGTGTCTTTCCTACTCCCTGCGGCTCTTGGTCTGTTCGTAGGCCTCCCAGCTCTCGGCGGCGGTGGAGTGCCCACGTGACCTGAGCTCTGTAAGGACATGCTCGCGTATTGCTGGGCTCTCGATGACATCTTCCTTTCTGGCCTCGAGGGATGCAGCAATCTCGCGGGCAATCTCATATGGTGCACCAGCCCTTACGGCACTGACGACTATCTTCTCTGGCATGAAGGGCTCCATTGAGCCATTTCTTTTCTTTACCCGCATGTCTGTTCACCTGTGAAATGAACGTGTTGTATTGGCCCAGAACCACTTAAGGGTTGGCCTTCCATGGTACGGTGAGGTCTCACTCCTACCAGGGTGTCCCTTGGCCCGCCTCCCGCAGTGTGGATTACTCCCAGCAGACCGGATGACGATGTGGGACTAAATGGGCAGTGTGCGTACCTCTTTCATGCACTTGAACACTGCAATCGTCTTGGTTCTCCTGACGCCCTCCACATTCCTCAGCTTTCCAATCACGAAGGTCCCCACATCCTCTATGCTCTTGGTCTTCACCTTCAACAGCAGATCCCAGTCGCCAGCAATTATATAGACCTCGGTGACCTCGGGGAATGCTGCTATCCTCTCGGCAATCGCCTCTTGTGAGAACTCCACACCGCTGAGGTACTCCACCGCGACCAGTATTATGGCAGTCGTTGGTAAGCCCAGCTTGTCGTGGTCGAGCGTAGCAATGTAGCCTGTTATCACACCGTCCCTCCTCATTCTCTTTATCTTGTCATACACCGTCGTTATTGGCATCCCCAGCCTCTTTGCAATGTGCTTGATTGGCTGTCTGCAGTCCTCCTGCAGGATTCTCAACAATGCTAGGTCGGCCTCGCTGAGCTTCATGTGTCCGGAAGAATTACGGAATCGATATGAATCTTAGCATCTGTTATGGAACAATTACATATTATCCGTAGAATATTACATGTGCGACCTGAGTGCCTGTGCTCTCGGTGTCTGAAATGTCACACGAGACAAGTGAGTTGGACTCCACAGTGCCCCCATTCCTGTCGGTCCGGACCGAGCGGTCGAGGGCAGTGCTCAGGGTCCAGGACAGGGTCATGGGCGCGGTCAGGAAGTTCTTTGAAGGTGTGAAGTTTTATGAGGTGCGGCCAGCAGTCATCGGGCCTGTGACAGACCCCGGGATCCGCGGGGCCGGGATTGCTTCGTTCGACTACTATGGTCATCGCTACGTGATCACGAGCAGTATGATCCTCTACAAACAGATGCTCATTGCGGCTCTGGTCAGGGTGTTCATCTTCTCACCGTGTGTCCGTCTGGAGAAGGAACGGACAGACCGCCACCTGACAGAGTTCGTGCAGGTGGACGTTGAGGCAGCGCACCACTCCCGTGATGAGATAATGGACATAGCAGAGGCCCTCCTTGTGCATGTCATCAAGGATGTCCGGAGCAGCTGTCAGGACGAGCTCCGCCTTCTCGGTCGTCGTCTCTCAGTACCAAGGACTCCTTTCAGGAAACTGACGTTCGATGATACGGCCGCCTTGGCCGAGGAGCTGGGCTACAGGGTCGAAGAGGGGACTGAACTACCGTTTGAGGCGGAGGTGGAGCTGTCGTCCCGCTTTGACGGCCCGTTCTGGGTCGTGGGCTATCCGACCAGTGCCCGGGGCTTCTACTACCGGCTCGACCCCAACAGTCCTGAGAGGCTGCTGGACTTTGACCTGATGTACCCCGAGGGCTTTGGTGAGGCGGCCTCCGGTGGTGAGCGTGAGTTCGAATATGACCGGGTCGTCAGGAGGTTGGCCGGTCAAGGCCTTGACAGCAGCCGGTTCAAGTGGTATCTCGACATGCTCAGGGTGGGGGTGCCACCATCTGCAGGGTTTGGTATTGGACTGGAGCGTCTGACAAGGTACATCTGTGGGCTCGACGACATTCGTGAGGCAACGCCGTTCCCCGCCGTACCCGGCACCACCCTGTACCCGTAGTCGCCAGCCCTTCAGTCCCCGGTGCAGACTGCACCCTCGGCTGAGCACGGTACCCTTGACAGAGGGTATCTGGTACCGGGGCCCTTATCATGACGCAGATGCTACCCCCCTAGGGGCTCCCAATGTCCCCTGTACGATCTGGTTGGCCATCTGCATTGCTGCCTGTTTCTCCATCGGATATGCGAGGAAGTCCCTGAGATGTTCCTCGTCAAACGTTTCCGGCAGGGAGCCGAAGAATATGTGGTTGAGAAGCGGCGACAGTTCACCGCAGTCCTCTCCCCTCATATACATCACCGGTACCAGCGTCCGGAGTTCCCTGTGCATGCTCTCCACCCACCTCTTGATGGGCTGCGCTGCATCTACAAAGTGCTCCAGTATCATGGTTGGGGAGCCGTACTTCTTGGCCTTCAGCTCGAACACGAAGAGGTCACTCCCGACTATTGATATTGCGTCCAGTTCGTAGAGCCTGGTGTAGCCGGTCTTCGTTTCTTGGAGCAGACAGAAGTTGTTCAGGATCTGGCCGGCTGTCCAGCACCTGCGCAGCCTGTTTATCATTGGTGCCTCGTAGATACACCTGGTATTGGCAGCTACGTTGCTGGAGAGCACGTATCTCCTGTTGCCGTCCACATACGTGAAGTGCACGACCCCGGGCTCATCCCCGCGGAACTCGCATCTCCTGTTGCCGTCCACATACGTGAAGTGCACGACCCCGGGCTCATCCTCACGGGACTTGCCACGTTTCCGACGGCGACCCCTCTTACGAGCTGCCTTCTCGATGGCCTCGTGAAAATCCGTCAGCTCGGGGACTGGGTGCTGGTCGATTGCGGCCACAAGCATGTCTCTGAGTTCCCTTATGGGTGTTGGTTTCTGTGGCGAGTACAGCCGACTGTGGACTCTTCCAATGAACTCTGGAGTGAACTTGCTAGCTGGAACGCAGATACGCATATCCCCTTCTTCATATACTACCACATTGCCTGCTAGGAGCAGGTGCCCAAACCCGTGCTCTGCAAGCAGTGATATGACTCTTGCAGCCACGAACTGTAGGTTTGCCATTTACTCCACCTCCAGTTCCACATCTCTATGTCCTGCATCTGGACAAATAAGCGTTTCCTGAACGTCCTAGCAGAGCGTTGCAGGGCCGACCGACTGGTCTCTCTGTGCCCCGCCATGTGCGTCCAGAATTGCCACTCCCGAGTCTACAGCAGCGTGACCTCTGGGTGGTTATTGCCCACGACACATTGGACCTACAGCTGCAACTACAGAGTGATGCCAGTTGTCGGAGGGGCAGGTCCTGCCCATGTGGCAGCCAACACCACTGTCCGGGGCCAGTGGGTCCTGCACTGTACGGCCTGTAGTGCGATGTGTCCCCCTGGTCTTGTCCCAGGGCCTGCTCTCCGGCAGTACGAGTACCTTGCTGCCTGTCAGTCGCCACTCAGCGGGGGCTGTAGTGCCTGTTGGCCAACCACACCACTGCGAACAGTACGACTACGGCTCCGACAGTGAACTCTACCACAGACATATCCACGGGTTGGGCCGTGCTGGTGGGTTCAGTGGTGGTTGTAGTGGTCGTGGTGGTCGTGGCGGTTGTACTTGGCTCCCCTGATGGCTGCCACCCAGCAAGCCGTGCGACCAGCCACCAGAATGCCCGTGCCTTCTGCTCGCAGCTCGTATACGTCGTATGTCCCGCCTCGTTGCCGTGAAAGTCTGGGTGTTCAATGGGGATTTCCATTGTGGAGCCGTTCACTGTATGGTCATGTGTTGCTTGGACGCCGTTGCTCCAGCTGTCGAGGTCTGCAAAGTCGAACAGCACCTTCCCGTGCGTCCGACAGTAGTTTCTGATCTGTTCATTCCTGAGCCACCTGTTATAGCCCTTCTCTCCAGCAGCCTGTGCGTTGCCTGTCATGTAGACAAATATCACTCCCGGGTTCGCCGCCTCGAAGGCGCTCATTGCGCTGAGATACTCCTCCACTTGGGCCTCATCATACCAGTTGAGCTGCGTACACCATGACCACATTGACACATTGATGGTGGGGTTGCTGTCGAGGGTGTTCTGTGTGAGTCCCCTCCCGTACTCGCTCTGCCAGTAGAGGTCTGGTGTTATGTAGGACTCCGGCGGGTTGCCGTCCAGCATGCACAGCTCCCCCTCTTCTGTCGGGAGATTGCCGATACCACGTTGGAAGCCGTAGGTCGTGTTGGCACTCTCTATTCGCTCGAGTCCTGTGACTATCTGTCCACCGTGACTGGTGTGAGCATAGTGCACCCTTATGTTGGCCTTTGCAGCCTCAATCCATTCGATTGGGACTTGAGATAGGTCTGTGCAGTTGTGGTCTATTATCAGTCCATCTGGCCAGTAGTACGCAGTCCTGAAGCCCCTGGATCCGGTCGTTGCCCCGCCTGGTGATGGTCCCGCTGTCGGTGCCACCACTGAGATGACCAGGAGTCCTAGGGCTATGGTGACAGGGAGTGCTCTCCGTTTCATCTCTCTCGCTCCATGCGCCTAGATGGTACCCGTCCCTGAATAGGTTATTGGTGCCAATGCCCAGTCCCGACATGCTGCATGACCCCCAATCACTAGGAGTCCCCATCAGCTCGACAATCGTACTGATACCTCCACACCTTGGTGGGGCGACCGGTGAAGAGTAGTCACATGACGGGTATTCGCGCCTCTGAGTGACTGTGTGTACCGGCCATGCATGTGGGCTGTACGTGTTGCTGTCCTGTCGCCCTGTCGACGCTTACACTATGTCCCCTCGCGCATCGTTGCCGGGGCCTCTTCAATGGCGTCCTCCTCGGCCTGAATGCGCTCGCTCATGGCCCGTGCTGCCTTGGCATATTCTGCGTTTATGTCGCCCAGAACAAAGATTGCGCCGACGAGGAAGACTATCAGCCCGGCATTCAGGGCCCCGGGGTGCGGGTACAGGGTCTCGACACATACGACCGGCTCTGTCATGTCTGAGCCAGCTGCTGTGACTACGACCGCGTACTTCCCGGGCGGGTAGTCATCTACGACAATCTCACAGTAACTGGTGTCCTCGACCATTCTGAGGGGCTTGATTCCCGTCATGTTCTCTGTCCTCAGGAGCCTGCACGTACCATTCATGTCAAGGATGTACAGTGAGAACCTCGTGCTCACATTGTCGTGTGTTTCAGCAACTACCCTGAACGCTCCCATTGAACCGAACACGTATCCAAAGTATGTACCTGCTGTCAGGGGCTCCGGTGGCCCGTAACCAACTGCTATTCCCCCGACATACGCGGATGCAATCAGTGCACCGCCGAGTAGGACCAGCATGACACCGGTCCGTCTGAGTGGCGTCACGCAGTGACCCCCCTTTTCATCAGCAGCCTGTATGTGAGTCCAAGGAGCACAGCCCCCATGATGAGCGACATGATGGACACGCTGGCGGCAGCAGTCACGACCCCAATATTCTCCCCGACCCCGCCGGAGGACGCAGCGTACGTGATGGCCCTGTAGAGTGCAACGACCGGGTTCATCACTCCGATGGCAGTGGTCGGGATTGCCCATGACTCCCCGAGCACCGAGACCGTAAACCATAGCATGATGCCACCAAGTGCGGTGGGCAGTGCACGGCGCAACACGACCGCCATGAGTGCGGTAAGCCCCACTGCCATGACAACATATGCACATAGCGTCGCCAGTGCAAGTGGTATGACTCCCAGCGGGATCGGTGTCGTAGGCATTATGAGGGCTGCTGTCAGTGCTACCGCCACAAATGCTGGCACCACGGTGAGCAGGAGTGGGATGGTCGTCTTGAACATGAGGACCCTCCGCATCGGGACGGGGTATGTCAACATGGTCTGGAGCGTGCCGTCCTCAATGCTCTTGGCAAGGCCTGATGCAACAAGTACCGGTATCAGGAATGCCAGTACCTGCGTGACCCTAAGTGTGGACATGGCCAGCACAGTACTGGTGTGGTCTGCATTCCGCCTAAGTATCTCCTGCGCCATCCATGTCCCGTACTCCGTGTCGTTGTATGTCTGGAACACATAGACGTACCGTAGTGCCCCCGTGAAGGCACTGGCCACTGCGGCGAAGATGATAATGGTCACCACACACTCAACGATTGGGAACGGGAAGTCCGTTTCGAGTTCGTAGCGTAGTGATGCAAGGTAGTTAGACTTCCTGCTCATCAGACATGACCTCCCGGTAGATGTCCTCAAGAGACCCGGCACGCTCCAGCGCAGTGACACGCAGGCCGTTCTCCACTGCTGTCTTCAAGATACTGTCGAGGGCGTCCTCGACGTCGTCAGCGTCCGTGGTGACCAACAGGGTTTCATGGTCAACGACTTGGAGTACTGCCACATTGTCGAGCCCGACAACAAGGTCTGCAAGCGCCCTCGCGTCCGAGGTTATCACACGTTTCACTTCTCCCCCGCTGCGCCCACGCAACTCGCTGATTGTCCCGCTCCTGAGCACCCTGCCCTTCCTCAGGAATGCAACAGTGTCACATACCCTCTCCAGCTCTGTCAGGATGTGGGACGATATGACGAATGATACACCCTCTGACCTGTGGATTCGTCTTATCAGCTCTATGACCTCTGCACGACCATCCACATCCAGGTTTGATGTGGGTTCGTCAAGTATCACGAGTCTGGGACAGCCCACCAGCGCGTGTGCTATCCCGAGCCTCTGGTACATCCCTGCAGAGAACCCGCCCACCTTCCTGTCGGCCGCCTCCGACAGCCCCACCAGTCCGAGCAGCTCGTCAGGTGGTCTGTGCTGTTCATAGAGCTCACCCGCCATCTCCAGCAGTCGGCGGGCGGTCATGTTCGTGGGCAGTGCGGGTCTCTCGTGTAGCACTCCAGTCCGCTGTCTGATTTCCACGGACTGGGTGCGGATGTCCAGTCCGAAAACGGTGGCACTCCCCGAGTCCGGCGGTACCAGCCCGAGGAGCACTCTGATTAGCGTGGTCTTGCCCGCGCCGTTAGGCCCAACAAGGCCAAAGACACCCCCCTTCACTTCAAGGTCGACACCCTGAAGAGCTCTGACATCACCGAACGTCTTGTGTAGGCCGCGGGTCACAATGATGGTCTCGTCGTGGTGCGTGCCCGAGGCGTAGTCCTGTCCTGTCGTCAACTTGACTCTCTTCTGTCGACGTGCTTATGCGACAGCCCTTGGTGCGCTATTAAAGAGTTGTGGGGCAGAAATGTGGCTGCACCAATCATCCGCTGTGTACCGTTGTCGTGCGCACGCCTTCATGTACCGTCCGACGGGTCAGTGCTATACAATTGGCTGACAGACTGTATCATGCTTAGTGGCTATGATGATGTCTCGTGCGTGACCAGTGGCGGTGCAAACCTCCTCAGTCTCCGCAGTGCTATCAGTTTCTCTCTGCGCCCAATCTTTGCATCGCTGATAGCCTGCTCCATGAACGATATCGCCTCATCATATGCTCTCCGGTCGACCGGGAATGGCACCCCGTCCTTACCGCCAAACGCGAACGTCATCCTCACCGGGTCGGACCACGACGGTGGCTCTCCATAGATGACCTCTGCAATGAGCGCCAGCCCGCGGACTGTCGCTGCTCCCATTCCTTCTGCGAACAGCACGTCCTCGTACCCATCAGGTGACACTTCATACAGGTGTCGTACGGCCCGCCAGTTCATGCGCCCTGGCATGACCCTGTACGCGACTATTCGGGAGCGGCCGTTCTTGGCCGTGTCGTCTGTCCAGTCGAGGAGGGTTGTCCGACCATAGGCACATATGTCCTCGTACATCCTCTTGACCCTGCGTGGCCCCTCCTTGACAAGGTCCACGGTCGCCCGACGGCAGCCCTCGGACGTACCTGCAGTCATGTCAAGGGCCTGCTCCTTCCTCTCCCCAGAGATAATCCCTGCATGCGGTTCGTCTATGAGGCTCTCGATACCGTCGCTCAGCCAGTGGTAGCGGCGTGCATCCCCGGACTCTGTGTCCATGCCCTGCTGGACGACCGCCCAGTTCTCGTCGCAGTCAACAAAGAACACGTGGTGGTACAGCTGGTACCCGTCCTGCACAGCCGCACTGTCAACCTTCGCGACCGACCTGCTGAGCCCAGCGAGCCGCGCCCCGTCCATACCATAGTCCTCAAGGGCCCTGAGCTGGGCCGGTGCATCCCTTGAGGCGCGACCCTTCCCACCTACTGCCATGATGCCATGTGTTTCAAGCGAGAGGACTGACTTGAGCACACCACAGGTCACTGTGGTAGAGCCAGAGCTGTCCCAGTCGTAACCGAGTACGTTGGACAGTGCTTGGAAGTACACCGGGTCTGCAATCCTGCGGAGCAGCTCTTCGGTACCGAACTCGTCCACTATGAACTGGCAGACGGCGTCGGCCATTGGGAGCATGCGTCTGACCAGCCACGACGGCGCACGTCCGGGGTGTAGTCTGAGGTCGGCGATACCGCTCCTAGGCATGATGTCCAGCCTCATTGTCCAGGCCCAACTGTCATGCATGTGCAGCATCCAGTATGGTACGTCATACTGTTGGCAGCAGATGTATAAAAACAAGAGAGCTGGCCGAAAGTATTCCCCTGCCCTATCCCCGTCTCATATCCAATAGCGCCTGTCTTGCGTCGTCCCCCACTACCTCAAGATGGGCCTCAATGGTGGGACATGGGAACTCACTGCACAGCCCACATGATTCGACACCATGACGGATGGCGCACTGTCTAACAGGACAGTCGGCACAGTGTTTGAAGTGTACTCCACTGCTCTTACAGCCGTCGCAGTTGATGTCCTCCGGCCTGACCTGCCAGTCTGGAGATGACCACTCCCTTGCGGTCTTACGCCTGAACCTGTCGTCATCAGTCCGTCTTGCTATGTATGCCCGACACTCCTCACATTGGAGTCCGCAATATGCTCTCAGGCTGTGCATCTATTGACCATTGTTCGGGCCTTCTTAAAAAATGGCTGCCCCTACTGCCGCGACTGCACAGACCACGCAGAGGTCATAGGGTGCCACTCTCTTGGAGCGGCCGCGTCGGACAGAAGTCCTCGTCCGAACGCCAGATCCTCCTCTCAGGGTCGGACGTTTCCGCCCACAGGCCGTAACACTGTGAGTGCCTGTAGTCCATCATCAGGAGCCTGAAGCCGCTGCTCAGACGCCATACGAGCGACACCAGTCCCGCCAAGTGTGCCGAGGGGAGTCGTCCCGCCCACTTACACGTCGGGCAACGTGGGTCGATGCTGTACCCTCTTGGTGCCCGCCATGCGAACGAGATGTATGCCGTGGCCTCCACCTGACTATGTCCTGAAGGTTGGCCTGTAGTCGTCGACCTCCCTCTCATAGAACTTCTTGTTGCATGCTGCACAGTAGTATATCTGGACACCGTGGGCCAGTGCCCACCTGTCAAACACCCGCACTATACGGTTGCTCCCACAGTGTGGACAGACGAGCTCAGAAGTGTCATCAAACGCCCACGGTGACCGCTGTCGTTTGGACCTCAAGAGTGATGCGCTCCACTACATGGGGTGCGCCGGGTCACTTACGTCTTTCGACCGGCCACCAGGGCGCGGGTGTGCCCGACCATGATGGCAGTGACATGGTCGTATCCCGCACTGTGGTACATGCCCTCTAGGTCTTCCAGCGAGTGCCTGCACATCCGTGGATGCCTCTGGAGTGCCTTCTTCGGGCTCACCCCAAGGGCTGCCATGTCTGAAACAAATGCCTCTGGACTGCAAGACACATAGTCATAGGTGACACATGTACCTCCCGTGGACAGCAGTGGCAATACGGCTCTCAGGAGGCCTGTCGGATCCCGCAGCTCGTGGAAGACAAGACCTGAGAAGGCAAGGCCCACGGTCTTTGGTGGGAGTGGTGGGGGCCCGGTGTTCAGGTCTACGAGGTGGAGGTGGACACATTCAGGGGGCAGGGCTCTGTGGAGCCGCTCACGTGCCCACCGTAGCCTCTCAGCGTCCACATCCACACCATGGACGGTCCTGACACCGTGTCTTCGCACAGCCGCCTCCAAGAAAAGCCCGTGGCCGCAGCCGAGGTCAAGTACCACCTGCGGCCTGTGGTCACCAATGAGGTGTGTCAGCCCGTGCCAGAACGTACTTCCATATCTCTTCTTGAAGGAAGCGACTACACGCCCCATGTCGACAGTGACGTCATGACGCCTGTCATTGGCGTTGTCCATCTCAGTGGCGTCCAAGGATGTAGTCTGCACGGAGCAGCAGCTCCAGGAACTCGCCAAACGTCTGTCTCTGGATTTCGGGGTCTGAGTACAGCCTCTTGAGGGCTGCCCGGCGGTCTTCCAGGGCCGGGTTCGTCTTCTCGTTGATTATCTTGTATGCAGCATTGGGACGTTCGACCCACCTGACCAGTTCCTCACTGTCCTTGTTGAGGAAAAGTACCACCGGTGTCTTTCTCTTGCCGTTGACCCTGAACCGCTCGTGATACCTTGCGTGCCTATCACTGTCCAGCACACGGAGCTCGACGTTCGGGGCCAGCGATGCGATGCGCGCCAGTACAGGTAGGACACCTGCTGTGTCGTTGCACCTGTCCGTTCCGAGCACCAGTATTCTTATGGGGTTCTGAATGCTCGCGAGCATCTCCTGCTCCTGTTCGTTGAGCATCAGGTCATTGAACCGTGCACGCATGAGTTCTACGTTCTCACGTGCGTTGTCAAGGAACTCCTCGTAGCTCATGGCCTCGGCCCACTGTGCATCCTCAGACATACATACCACTTCGGGTCGCTAACTGCATGGAGAAATCTGCACCTACTGCAGCATGTGTGTTTTTGCGGCCTATCAATAAAAGGATTGCTTGACCGGCACTGGGCTGCACATCCGCCATATGTCCACTCGGTCTTCCAGTCCCAGGTGAAATGGCTTAATAGGCGTATAGAGGAAGTCCTCGCCAGCATAGGGCAGGGCCACCTGCTGTCAGTGTACGTGGACACGGGGGCCGTGCCTGTCGGTCGGCGAATACCGCCGCGGAGCATGTGCTGACCCACTGACTGGAGTGACGCGTTTGGCAAGCCTGAGTAAGTACCTCATGTACCCGTTCTCCCTTGAGGCCCGGCAAACAGCGCGCAGGTTGGCCCGTGACATCCACGCACTTGTGGAGTTGCTGGACGAACCGTCGAACCACTACGTGGTCGGAGCTGCCGAAGAGCGGGTGTACGAGGCGCTCACAAGACACGACGTGACCACCACTGTGACCGGCAACGAACTGGACTTCCTCGTATACCCCACTGCCCGCCTAATTGTGGAAGCGATTGGCCACCCACGGCTCCGTGAGTACCAGGCAGAGGCCGAGTCAAAGGCTGTGAACCGTCACCTGAACCGTGAGCGTGAGGACTTTGTCACAGCCCTTGCCCGCACCTCCTTTGACTGGGCGGTGGAGTCGTTGGGCGACATAACCAAGCGCGTCCGGCTGCCCCTCTTGATGCGGGGCTTCGAACTCAAGATGCGTGTTGAACACTTCCTTGAGGTCGCACCCTCGTTCCACAGGGACGAGTGGAAACTTGTCAACCGACTGGTCGACCACGGCTGGGTGCTGGTGCGCCTGTCAGAGCTTTGCCGACTCATGTCAGGGAAGTTCAGTCAGCTCATTCTTTCCAGCCGGACTGTTGTGCCTGCCCTACCGGCAAGACTTGCGGAGGCCGTACAGAGGATTGAGAGCGAGCTCCGGGGCAAGATCCGGACGACGGAACCCATAAAGATTACCGGTCAGGTGATGTCTGCATTCCCGCCATGCATTGCGCAGATATACGCTGACACGACCTCCGGCAAGAACCCGTCCCACGAGGCCCGGTTCACACTCGCCTCGTTCCTCCTGAAGATTGGGATGTCCGAGGAGGAGATTCTTGGCGTGTTCAGGCCAACGCGTGACTTTGTGGCCAGCACAGCAGAGTACCAGGTCAGACACATCGCCTCAAAGGCGGGTGGTGAGGGCTACACCCCTCCCGGCTGTAAGAAACTCCAGAGCAACGGTTTCTGCCCGGTGTACCTGGGCGATGCATGGGACCCCCTCTGTGAATATGTCCTCCACCCCCTTGCGTTCTACCAGACCCGTGCGTGGGAGGTCTCTACCGGCGTCACTGACCACTCGTGGTATGCGAAGAAGAAGCGGAAGAAACAGAGCTTCTAGTCCGGTCGTGACCATGTGCTCCTGACGGCAACATGGGCCCGTCGTGTCGCAGTGTGCGGTCTGGGCGTTTCTAGCGTGACCGTGCCCTGGAACGGGTATAGTAGTAGAGGTACTCCTGCGCGTAGCCCGCATAGCGGCCGAAGTATTCACGGGCCATCCTTGTCTTCGCCGCGTACCCCCGTCCCCGACCTGTGAACAGTGCGTAGTGCTCTTGGACTACCCGTTCAATCCACACATCGATGGGGAATGCCTCAAGGAACCCCAGTGAGAAGAGGCACACACAGTCCGCGACCTTGTCCCCAACCCCATGGAACATCTTGAGTGCCCGGTGTGCCCCCTCGTACCCAAGTGCTCTGAGGGCCTGGGCATCAGTCCCGCTCTCCTGCAGGGCCCTGCTGGTCTTCAGGATGAAGTCCGCGCGCCAGCCCAGGCCCAGTGCCCTGAGCTCGGCCGGCGGGATCCGGAGCACTGACTCTATGTCTGGCATCCCATGGTATGTCCTGCCATCGAGCTCGTAGGTGGGGCCGTACTTCTCGCGGAGCCTCTGGGTGGTCCTGTAGATGTTCGGTATGTTGTTCCTGATGGAGCACAGGAACGACACGAGACATGGGTAGAACGGGTCCGAGACTATCCGCAGTCCTGGTGCAAAGGCGATGCACTCTCGCATGAAGTCGTCCTTGGAGATTTCCCTCTGGATTTCGGTGAGGGGGTCGTCAAGCCTGAACATCCTCTTGAGGGACACGTCAGACTCCGATGTGATGTAGTGCAGCCGGTCACCCCGTTGCTCGACGTACACGGCCTGTCCCACATCGGTGTTAATGTACCCGTGCTCCTCTGGTCGCCAGCAGAAGGTCTGGCCACACTCAAGGGTGTCGTGCAGGTCGAACATGCTGACACGGAGGCTGCGCATGGACTGGGCACTCTCGTACAGGTCTTGCATCCGCTGTGCTCAGGACTCCCTGCTCTGTTCAAGCCGTCTATAGTGTCGGTATTTCAACAGGCTGAAGATGCCCATCAGCGATGCCAGTGTGAGGACTGTGACTGGTGCCAGCATGGCCAGCCAGTGTACCCGTGGGTCCCAGTCGATGCCGTCTGGTATCCAGTCACCATCGGTATCGGCACTGTCTGGTCGCATGCATGATTCGACCTCGTATGCGTCTCCCCATCCATCATGGTCCGTATCATTGCTGGTCGGGTCAAGTCCGTTCAGGAGCTCGAACAGGTCGGTCAGTGAGTCGCCGTCCGAGTCTGAGGAGCGCGGGTCCATGCCCATTGACACCTCAAGGGAGTCTGATACCCCGTCGTAGTCGGTGTCTGCCAGCCGGGGGTCTGTATGGTACACCATCACTTCGTCATAGTCGTCCAGCGAGTCGCCGTCTGTGTCAGACGACTTCGGGTTGGTTCCTAGGGCCGCTTCGAGTCCATCGAGCAGGCCGTCACCATCCGTGTCGTTGCACACTGGATTCGACCCACTGACATACTCCTCATAGTCTGTCGCACCATCGTCGTCAGTGTCGTTGTTCTTCGGGTCAGAGCCCAGTGCCAGTTCTAGGTCGTCGCTCAACTGGTCATCGTCGGTGTCGGTATTGAAGGTGTCAAGTCCGAGTCGTTTCTCCTGGGTGTCTGATAGCGTGTCACCGTCACAGTCCGAAAGATATGTGTCCACTATCTGGACTGTAATGTTAGTGGTACCGGTGTTCTGGATATGCACCACGAAGACGCCCGGGCTCTGTACTAGGTACTTCATCACCAGCACTCCACTGCTTGATGTCCTGTAGTAGACGGTCTCGGAGTCTGATGCCCTGACAATCTCCCCGCCAACAGTGCCCGGTCCCGTCCATGTTGCTGTCACATTGAAGTACCAGCGGTACGATACCACGGTCGGCAGCAGCGTTTCAGAGCCGGCGGTCAGCCGGGCAGTCCTGTAGTGGTGTGCGGTACTGCCACTGCCAACAGCTCCAAGGTACACCGTCAGGCACACCGCAGAAGCAACAGCCTCAAGGGCCTTGTTGAAGTTGTAGTCCGCATTGTCCCATGTGTCCTGCCCGGTGCCACTGTACTGGTCCGGGAAGTACCCCTGTGCGATATGTACTGCTGGGAGTCCTCTCCGCCACATCTCTCTGGCCAGAGAGACGTCTGCGACCCCAAGGTCTGGGACACGATAGAGCCTCCCTTTCCCCATGGTTTCTGCAGCCACCACCATCAGGTCTGCCGCCCACTCGCCCCTCTGGTAGTCTGACGAGGTCTGTGTACGCAATGCGACCTGTGTCCCACCGGGATACCCGCTCCTGTGGAATAGGAGCCTGTCAAAGGATACGGTCATGAACACATTGACACCTCCTGTGATCAGCCAGTCTACAAATGCCTGGGCGGCCGGATCGTCCTCGGGGCTGGTGCGTCCGGCGGTGCTGAGGACATAGTACACATCGAACGGCAGTGCATGTGCGTTGAGGGCCGCTGCTGCCTCAAGGACTGCCGCTGCGCTCACGGCAACATCGTTGGCCCCTGGCGAGTCGTCAGAGTCCAGTACCCCACTGATTATGAATGCTGGCCTGGGTTCTTCGAGAGTGCCCTGTTTGACCGCGTACAACACCCCGAAGTCGGTTGCCTGGTGGAACACGACCTCACCCCCGGTAGCCGCACTCAGTGTGCTATTCGCCCAGGTGTACGCAGCGGCGAGCTGCTCACTAGGAGTCATGTTGAATGTGTTCCACAGGCGTCCCGGGTACCCTTCGGACAACTCCCTGGTCTTCTGGACCAGCCCATCTACGGACATGCCCTCCCACACCTCCTCCCACAGTGCGGTGATGTTGATACCCCCATCACTGCTCAGGGTCATGTCCAGCACCGGTATGGTTGTGGTATATGGGGTCCGGGCAGGATGCGTTACCGGGAGTGCCACCGCAAAGACCAACAGCCCGACCAGCAGGACCCGACAGTGTGGCCTCACTGGTCTGTCACCTCCATTCGCAGGTACTTGTGCCTCTTGTAGAGCAGCACTGCTATCACCACCACTGCCACGACTGCCAGTGTCAGCCGTGGTACTAGCACCATCCAGTGCTCTGTTGGTGCCCAGTCCGAGGCATCGGGCAACCCGTCGGTGTCAGTGTCATTTGAGAAGGGGTTCATGCCGTTCTCAATCTCGTACGAGTCGGTAAGCCCGTCGTCGTCAGTGTCCACATCCCACGGGTCAAGACCGTTGACATACTCGAAGAGGTCGTCCAAATGGTCGCCATCAGAGTCCCTTGCCGTGGGTGATGTCTGGGTCTCCGACACCTCTTGGAGGTCGCTCAGGCCATCACCGTCAGTGTCCCAGTCTGTGGGCGATGTGTTGAGGTCCAGCTCCTCTGCGTCTGCTATCCCATCGTTGTCGGTGTCGTTCGTCAGTGGTGACGTCCCGAGCTGTACCTCAAAATAATCACTCAGTGTATCATTGTCCGTATCGACCACAAGTGGTGACGTCCCGAGCTGCACTTCCTCATAGTCCGAGAGGTTGTCGTGGTCGGTGTCGACAAGGTTGGGTGATGTCCCGATGCTCTGTTCGAACGGGTCTGTGAGGTTATCGAAGTCCGTGTCGCGGGCCAGCGAGTCTGAGCCGAACTGGTACTCCTCGTAGTCGTCAAGACCGTCCTGGTCAATGTCGTACCAGTGCGTAATGGTGAACTGGACTGATGCTTCCGACAGCTCCTCGTTGACCAGCCGGGCCTTGTAGACCCCTTCCAGTCCTTGGGTGAGTGTGATGTTGATTGACCCGTGCGTGCTTGACTGAGTCGTTATTTCGTGCCCGCTCGGTGAGTCCACTGAGACTGTAAGGCGAGTGACCCCGTTCCATGTTATCCTGACATCGGTCTGAGACTTGCCGATTATCCCAAAGTACAGGTATGAGGTGGTGTTCTCGGGGATTACGAACTCGTACCGGATTTCGGGGGCCTGACCATATCCGACACGCCCCATCATCACGACCATGGAGCATGCAACACCGATGGCCTCCCTGAGCACTGCGTAGTGGAACCGACTGGCATCCCAGACGTCCTGGTCGGTTCCAGAATAGTAGTAGTCGAGGTACGACTGGGCGAGTACGAGTGCCAGCACTCCCCTGTTCTCAGCCTCGTATGCA
>JALVPN010000166.1 GCA_027031765.1 Promethearchaeota archaeon
TGTTCACCACAGCAAAGGTCACGTTGTACAGCGTCCAACCGTCCAGCTGGAAATCCCGGAAGCTGACTTGCCCGCGATGTGTACTGGTATTAGAGTACGAGTTGAGGATGTCGGTTCGCAGCAGGTCGAACCTGCGCGACATGTACTGGACACCAGTCTGTGCAGTCCCTGTGCCCGTCACCTGCGAATGCTTGTTCTGGACGACCGGGATGATACCCCGGGTCGGATTTTCGGAGACCGGCCCTGATGACAGTGTGGTCGCGGGCGGCATCACTGGCACAACTACTAGCATGATTATGGCAAGAGCAAGGACGGGAACTCCTAGTTTCATTCTCATCACTCAGCACGGGCGTGTTGACGTGGAGTATGTCAAACAGGACTGTCATACATCCGGGTTTCAATAATACGTCAGCTGGTTATATACGTATCCGAAAGTCTTCCGACGGTGACAGACCGTCACCCATTCACAGGGGCAGAGCGAATCCAGTCGCCACAGACCACGTAGATACTCAAGACCCCATGAGGATTGCCGGGATAACTACGGGTGTCCCATGCGGATGCGTATGGGACGGGAAATGTCAAATGAACTGTCAGATATCAGGTGTCGCCAGTGAGCGGGACGCCTACTCAGGGCCGCACAATGATGGGGTCGGGATAGTGTGGTAGGCGGTCCTCGAAACATGTGATTGCGCTGCGGGCCGCCTCCACTACACTGGTGTCGCAGAGGACTGTGACCATGCCGGGCTCTGATGTGAGCCTGTTGAGGCGTTGCCCCCACGGGTCCACGACCTGACTGTGTCCGAAGTAGGTCTTGCCGTCAAAGCCTAGGCCCACGCGGTTGACTGCGGCGACATAGAGCTGGTTCTCGATTGCCCGTGCTGTGACGAGTGTGTCCCAGTGGTGCGCACGGGGGTCGGGGAACGCGGCCGGGACTATGAGGAGCTCTGCACCTGCAAGGGCGAGGGCGCGCGCGACCTCGGGGAACCGGATGTCGTAGCAGATGAGGACACCAGTCCTGACACCGGGGAGGTCGAACAGCACGGGGTGTGTACCGGGCAGGAACACATCGCGCTCCTCTTGGAACGGGTGGACTTTGCGATAGTGCCCCACGACGTCGCCGGTGGGAGAGGCCATGACGAGTGTATTGTAGAACCTGTTGCCGGCCTGCTCGATGTCCGTCCCCACGACGTAGGCGCCCCTGTCCTCTGCTAGCCGGGTGATGAACTCGGTGGCGGGACCAGGCACTCCAGGTCCAGCCCTGTGGAAGTCCTCGTGCCGGAAACCGATGGCGAAGAGTTCTGGCAGCACTACGAACTCGGTCACGGACGGCTTGGGGACACACTTGAGGGCCCTCCGGGCGGTATCGAAGTTGGCCCCACGCTGTCCTTCGGTGCACGGGAGCTGCAGACCGGTGATAGCGAACTGCACCACATGACGCCCCTGCTCTGTCAGTGCCACCACAGAGAGGGGCTCACCTTAAGGCTGCTGCTGTCCATGCAGAGGGCGTCGCGCGTCCCTGTGCTGTTATATGACGCATCTTGCATGACCCGGGGTACAACAGTCTGAAAGTACCAGTCCGGCCGGCGTGGCATGGTGTGGCGAGGTTCTGGAGGCGCACGCCGGGACGGACGGTGCACTCCTCTGGAGCATGTACCGAGAGGGCTATGTCGAGGCGGGACTGTATCTCCGCACCTATCACTGTACTGAGGATTTGGCTGGGACCAGCGATGGACACCAGGACACCGACAACGACGGCATGAGCGATGGTTGCGAGGTGGCAAGTATACTGGATTCCCTGCGTGCTGATGATGCGGGGGGGGGGACACAGCCGGCGATAGGGCTACTAACCTTTCGGAGTTCGCAGCAGGTACGTGGGCGAACAACTCACACTTGGACTCGGACGGCATGCTCGACGGTTGCGAGATTGACAATGCTCTCGACCAGCTCACCAATGGTGCTGATGATGACCTTGACGGTGACGTACCGTCGAACATCGAGGAGTTCAACAGAGGAACACGGGTCGACCTCGCTGACACAGATGGTGATCTTGTACTGGACGGCATAGCGGTTTTCCTCCCCATCAGCCGAGAGGACCCCGTAGACCTCATCCTGGTCTGGACTGCGACCTCTGTGGTCATTGTCGCAGCAGTTGCCTACCGCTATAGGCGCCGCATGGGGATCTAGTCCGCGGCGCTACCAGAGTGCCCACTGGTCTGTTGTACCAGAGTTTGTGGCTGCCCACCATGCCGTGCACATCATCAGACTGGTAGTGCTACCGGCTGAGGGCACGAGGATGACCTGATGTCTGATGAGCGGTACAGTGGCGCGTCCAGATAGCGGTCAGGGCTACCACCCAATCTAGACAGCTGCCTTTTTAGGTGGGCGTGCACACCTTCTGACTGTACTCTCCGAGTTGAACTGATATGGAAAGCCGCCGCCTCTTGACCCTTCTTTTCTTGGTAGCACTGTTCAGTACGAGTGTGCTTGTCGTAGTGACACCATACCAGTACGGGTATGGCGACCATGCACTGGCCAGCCCCAAGAGCGCCAGTGGTCGTACCTACCGGGACCCGGGTACGGGCCCTGTGGGGCCATCCACCATGGCCCAAGGTGGGGTTGAACGCATATACGGACTGCGCACGAACATTGTCCGCAATCCCAGCTTCGACGAGTTCGTTGGCCACCGGCCAGCGGGTTTCGCTGTCGGGCGCTCCGTCTACACGTTGGCCAACACTTCGTATGATGGGCTGGTGAGCAACGGGTCAAAGTCCGCGCTCCTTGAGAGCCGGGGTTCCGAGGACGCGCCTGCCGCCGCCTACGTCTACCAGTTCCTGTCGCCCGCGGCCTACGCAAAGGACAACGTCACACTTGACTTGGACTGGTACGTGAAACAGGTTGCAGACATGTCAGAGGACATGGCCTACTTCTACGTCGACCTGAGGACAAAGAACGGGTCCAACAACTACCACTACTTGCGATACTATCTTCTGTACGGTTCTCAGATTTCGTTGTCGAACAGCTCATGGGTGACATCCTACGGCCTGAACAATACGGTGAGTGAATGGCACCATCTATCAAGGAACCTGACACGCGACCTGGTGGAGTCCCCGACCCTCGGGTACCACAACGACTCCACACGCACCATCGAGTCAATCACACTATACCTGTATACAGGATACAGTTATCCGGTAATCGGACAGGTCGTTGTGGACGCCATTGCTATCAAAGACGGGGTGGGGCAAGAGTATCTGATTGACGGTGACTTCGAGTACGGCTCGTGGTTCTGGGTTGGCAGCCGGTCATCTGATGCGTTCATCCGACAGACAACGGATGCCGTGACAGCACCTGCGGCACTCAACATGACATCTAAGACTGCCAAAGATACAATGACCGCATATGCCTACGTGTCGCGGAGCCTTGGGACGGACAAAGCGCTCCGTGCGGACGCACCGGGGGACACGGTCATCAGCTTTGACTGGAAGGCAGACCTGACGTCAGACTCCGGGGGCGCAGCTGCATATCTGAGAGTTTCCTTCACCACGGGGACGAACTACTATCATGTCTACTGGTTGCTTGCACACGACAGGGGTGACATGTCGCAGTACAGCAACAGCAGTTCGACCCTGTACGTGGCCGACCCCAACTTCGGCACCCTGAGCTCCTGGGTACACACGGACGTTGATGCATACGACCTCGCCACGGGCCTAGGACTTTCCAATGTGAGCCTCTATTACATCTCGCTCCGGTGTTTCTCCGGTACGAATGCGGGGTCGCGCATGCAGTTGCTGGCAGACAACTTCGAGGTGCAGACATTCCCAGCAGCAGACCCGTTCTTTGAGAGTGCGTGGCGCAGCACGGCCTCGGCACCAGTCAACATGTGGTCATTCTCCGGACATGCGCGGGCCGCACACTACACAGACGTTGCCCATTCAGGCGCCCACGCCGCGAACCTGACATCATGGGATGGGACAACAATCCTTGACAGGGAGACCTTCATGCGGGTCTCCCCAGGACACTCCACTGACTTCTGGTGGCGACTCGACTCTACAGTCCCGGGCACGGCGTGGCACGCAAGCATCGTCCTCCAGTTCGAGGGCGGCTTTTCGGTCCAATACGACCTTGCCAGCGCACAGTACTCGCCCAGCAACACCTCCAACTCCTTGTTCTACCGTGTCGACGGGTTCAACACTACCGGTCAGTGGCTCAACCTCAGGCGGAACATGACGCGAGACCTTGAGCCTCTAGACCCGTGGTTCTCCGACACGCAGTGGAACCTCACACAGATCTCACTCAGGGTCTACTCGGATGCTGCGGATAGGGGGCCTGTGGTCCTCTTTGACGACATAGACTTCAACGACGCGGGGCCACCGACACTGGTGAGCCATGTGCGGACACCGTGGCTACCTGCCTACTATGAAGGGGCTAGCGTCACGGCTACAGTCACAGACGATGCTGCGGGTGTAGAGTCCTGTACGCTGAGGTACCGTGCTGGCACCGGTCCCTGGACCGAAGTGCCCATGCACTTGTCAGGCGGCGCATACGCGGCATCCATTCCAGACTATCCCTACAACACCACCGTCCAGTACTGGATAGTGGCTGTGGACTGGTGTGGTTCCGAGGGCCTCTTGGGCAATGGTAGTGAGCCCTTCACCTACGTGGTGCAGGACCCTGTGCCGCCCGTTGTCAGCATTACGTCGCCAGCAGACGGTACCACAGTGCGGGAGAATGTGACGATAGCGGCTGATGCTGCTGACGAGGGTAGTATCGTGGACCATGTGACGCTACTTGTTGACGGAGAGGTCGTAGGCAATGACAGCAGCACCCCGTGGAGTATCGTCTGGGACTCCAGGACGGTCTCCAATGGGGAGCACAACATCACTGTGGCTGCACACGATGTTGCCGGGAACATGCAGTGGGACAGCATTAACCTGACGACTGCCAACGACTTTGAACCACCTGCCTTCTCACAGCCGGTCACTGTACCGGGCACCCCGACGATGGACGACCAGATCGTAGTCTACATTGGCGTTTCTGACGAGTCGGACATTGCCGGTGTGACCCTATACTACCGGTTCGGCAACGGCTCCTGGGACTCGGTCGCAATGGTGCCGTATGGAGGGCTGTACTCGGGTGTCATTGAGGCGGCGGGTCATGTGACGACCCTCTACTACTATGTTGTTGCCGTGGACGAATACGACCAGTCATCAAGTGCAGGGAGTCCGGACGGACCGTTCTCAGTGGCAGTCACAGGCGACAACGACCCGCCCACGATATCACAGGTGATCACTTCGCCAACGGAACCCGTCTATGGGCAGCCTGTGCTGATGACGGCAGTGGTCACCGACGAGTCTGGCGTGGCGAATGTCACCCTGTACTACCGGATTGGCGATGGCAGTTGGGTCGGTCAGCCCATGGAGGGCACTGGCGGGGTCTACAACGCGACCATCCCTGCTCAGGACTGGGGAGTTGTCGTACGGTACTACGTCAATGCAACCGACACCCTCGGGATCACCGGGCAGGCCGGTTCACGGGCGGATCCACTGTCATACGTAGTCGGTGATGCAACACCCCCCGTCCTTCAAGTGATGTCCCCGCAGGGCGATGCATGGAGCGGGAACGTAAGCATCGAGGTGTTTGCGTCCGACGAGGGGAGCGGTGTGGAGAGCATAGAGGTCATGGTCGATGGCTCTACAGTGGGGACCTGGGCAGGCGGCACAGTCACAGTGGCTATTGACACTACGGCCCTCAAGAATGGCGGACACACACTGGTGATAGTGGCCGCGGACGGTGCTGGGAACAGTGTCGAGTGGCGTAGGGAGTTCACAGTGGCGAACCCTGCCGGTCTTGACGCCGTAGCTGCGGCGGTGCAACAGCTCTTCCGCCAGTACGGTCTCCTGCTCGGTGCAGGCACCGTGGTTCTGGGCGTGGTCATATGGGAGCTGGTACGACGGAGGCGTACTGCACAGGGAGGCGAGGCATCATGAGGAGGTCGAGAATAATGAGGCCAGGTATGTGGGCATGGCTGCTGCTCCTGTTGGGCCTGGTCATGCTGATGGGACAGCCAGTTGCAACGGACGGCATTTCGCCTGCGGACAGTGGAACCAGGGACTCCAGCCAGAGGGTACAGCCCACACCCATCGTGAAGGGTGACAACGTCCTGTCAGACACTGGTGAAACCCCAGTCCGGCGCAATGTGCTCTACAACCCGAGTTTTGAGATGGGAGGCATGAGAGACATCCCGAGCGGGTGGTCAGCCTATGGTACCGTACTGCTGCGCACAAATGCGTCCTACGGCAAGGACTCTGTCAGTGGTACTCACTGCGGTCGGGCCTACGTCGGCGGGACGTACCAGTGGTCTGGGACATCTACCTTGTGGCAGGGCCTGAGTGACAGGCCGTGGCTCAACGAGTCGGTCACTTTTGCGGTGGCGGTCAAGCCGATTTCAGCCGACTTCTCAAGAGACTCGTGCCTCAGTGTTGGCGTCGTCGTCTACTCGTACCAGGACAGTGCGGCCTATGAGCTCAGGTATCAGGTCTTCCGTGGGGCCTCTCCATGGAGCAACCAGACCCGCATGAAGTACGTCCTCGTGAACAAGACCCAGGGGGTGTGGTCCGTCGTGACGCGAAACGTGACACGGGACTTCCAGTCAGAGTTCGGCCTCGACCCTAGCCAGACGCAAGTAACGCGTGTCTACGCAATGGGGTTGAGTCTTGGCGGTTCGACAGTCCCGTCAGAACTGCATGTCGATGATGTCAACCTCCTGAACCGCACAGCATACAACTATGTTGCCAACCACGACTTTGAGGGGAGCGGCTCCTGGGGCACCGATAGCCCGCAGTCGCCGGCAATCATCGATCGCCAAGACGACACCGTGACACATGGCAGGTGGGCGGTGAACATGACCACGCATAATCTCAATGCGAGCGACTCCAGCAGCGTTTCACTCAACAAATACTTCAGCTACCCGTGGGGGCCGTTTTGTACGGGGCCCAACACCCTTGTGCTCTCACTGGACTGGATGTACTGCCCCACGCTGGTCGGCCCTGGCGACTGGGCATATATCTCAGTAAGCATGCGCAACAGTACACACTTCCTCACAGTACGGTGGACCTTTGGCAGCGGTGGTGGCGATGTGTACGGGTCGAACAGCACTACATCGCTGGCACTGCCTGCTGAACACTTTGGGACCGTCAACACGTGGGTGCACTTTGAGGTCGACCTGTACGAGGTGTTCCAGGCGTTCACGTCGGGCCCGCTCAACCTGCGCGCAATATACCTACAGATGTACGACGCTACGGGGAACGAGAGCAAGCAGTGTCTGCTCGTGGACAATGTGGCACTGGTCACGTACCCCACCTACGACCCGGGCTTTGATGTGCAGATGGAACCGACATCGTCCTATCCGACAGGGAGCTGGTACAGTTACGACCCGCCGTCAGAGGCAAACCTGACCAGCGACGCCCACACTGGGCCCACTGCTGCACGTACTACTGCGTCCCCGAACAGCATGGCCTACATGGTAGCATACACCTGGGTCGAGCTGACCGACGACCTGTGGACTGACATGTGGGCCAAGGTGGACCGTGTTGTGGGCTCGGACTGGTCGGCGAGGATAGTCCTCGCCCTCAACAATACCTGGAACATACACTATGTGATCAATGCAAGTGGCACTCCTCTCGTCAACGGCACGTGGGACAAGTATCTGCTGCCCGACGAGAGCCCTGCGGTCGGCGAGTGGGTCAACATCGTCAGGGCGCCACTTGAGGACGCACGGGCCGCACTTGGGCCTGGGAACTACTTCCTGAGCTCTGTAATGCTATACTTACGTACTGGGTCGTCCACCGAGGTGTCTGTGATATGGGATGACATCAACCTGGTCACGGACACCCACCCACCTGAAGTGGCGGATATTGCGACAGACCCAAGCAACCCTGTCTACGACAGTGACGTTGAGGTCAGCGCTATTGTGAGTGACAACATCGACCTCGAAACGGCCGAGCTCCACTACCGGGTCGACGGTGGCACCTACGTGGTCGTCCCGCTGCGCCCGCTGGGGGGCAGGCACAGGGCAACAATACCGGGGGCACCTTGGGGGACTGTGGTCGAGTACTACATCACAGCTACAGATCACAGTGGACACGTCACGACAGCGGACGATGGTGGTAGCCCCTTCACGTATACCGTGGGTGACACGCAGGTGCCATTTGTGGCGGTAGTCACCCCCTCGGACGGCGCGGTGGTCAGGGATACCGTGACAGTTGACGTACTGGTGCATGACCACAGCGAGAACGCCAGCGGCATCGACCGCGTGGAGCTCCACATTGGTGGTGAGGTCGTGGCGACCAGCAACGCACCACCCTACCAGCTGGTGTGGGACTCGCGGGAGGTTGACAATGGCACCTACGATGCTGAGGTGTGGGCCTTCGACAATGCTGGGAACCACAATGTGACATCGGTCACCATCGCACTCGACAATGACTTCGACCCACCCGTACTCAGGCTGCTGGAGGTCAGCCCGGCCCGTCCGATGCCAAATGGCACGCTCCAGCTACTGGTCGCCGCCACAGACAGGACGGGAGTGGACAGAGTCGTCGTCTACTACTCGACTGGCGGGCCTGTCTGGCACGGGCTCCTGATGGATGCCGACATGGGGGTCTACAATGCGACAGTCCCCATCCCATCGGACAAGACTGGTACTCTCCAGTACTATGTCGTGGCCGTGGACTCGTACGGTCAGAGCTCAAGTATCGGTAACACGTTGAGCCCCATGACGGTCGACTGGGGCGACACCAGCCCGCCAGAAGTCCTTGGTATGGCCATCAACCCAGTAGCACCGGAGTACGACACCCCAGTGACAGTAGTGGTAACAGTACGTGATGAAAGCCCCGTCGCGAACGCAACGCTCTTCTACAGGACGGGCGGTGCTGCCTGGCATCAGGTCGGGATGACCTATGGAGGTGACACATGCCTGGGACAGATCCCTGCTCAGCCGTGGGGTGCAACCGTTGACTTCTACGTCTTCGTCGCGGACATGTACGACAACAATGCCACTCTGGGCTCAGCAGCAGCACCGTTCAACTACACCGTGGGTGACACCAGACCTCCGCTGCTGGCATTCATCGGGCCGGTCACCGGTTCCACGGTACGTGGCAACGTGACACTTGCAGCCTCTGCCCAAGACGCAGGGAGCGGTGTGACGCACATCACGATAGAGTTGAACGGCACCGTGGTCGCATCCGGCAGCAGCGAGTGCAGTTTCCTATGGGTCACCACGGACCACGAGAACGGGCACTATGTTGTCACTGTGACGGCCACGGACGGGGCTGGCAACTCTGTCAGCCAGCAGATCGTGTACGAAGTGCACAACCCTGTTGGGATTGAGGGTGTGATGGAGGGCCTTAGCACTGTACTACAACAGTACGGCTTCCTCATAGGTGCAGGCGGCACACTGGTGGCCCTTGTCGTGGGACGGGCACTCATCAGACGGAGAGCCGCAGTTGAGGCTGCTGGGGCCGCCGCACCAGCCAGTGAGGGAGGGGCCCCGTCAAAGGACGCGAAGACGAGTAGCAGTGGCCCCAAGGCCAAGAAGGGCGGTAAGAAAGAGGAATAGTGGACGGTGGCTGACACCGCTCCACTCCTGGCCCTGTTGATAGAGCCCATGTGAGTCGGTGCCATGCTGGTGCTATCGCACCTCCTAGGGCACCCTTACTGTAGGCACCAGCCATCTACGACAGGACTAGCGGCCAACTGGGAACGGCCCGCGACGTACGACCTGCTGCTGAGGATGCTGCTGGCGGTTTCCCGGCGCGTCCAAGTATGTCACGTGGGTGGGCCACCTAGACTGTGGTGCCGCTCACGTACACCTCAGTGGATGTCAGGGCAAGCAGGTGCGTAGGCTGGACCACCTAGACTGTGGTGCCGCTCACGTACACCTCAGTGGATGTCAGGGCAAGCAGGTGCGTAGGCTGGACCACACCCCTTGGCCACGCATAGTACTCTCGCCCCATCATGGGACTGGAGTATGGAGGAGCGGAAGGCCGCGGACGGTGTGACATCTCTCGAAAACCAAGAAGGGCCCACAGTGGGCACCCCAGTACCGCAGGGGCACCCGGTGGCAGCGGTCAGCGTGTCCGTGGTCATGTGTAGTACGCGGGCCCGCCAGTGTCCGGCTCCGGCATCTTGCCCACTGTCTGCCCGGTGACCTCGTTGATGACCATGATTATCATGTCTATTGCGGAGTGGAGGCGTCGCATCGTCTGCCAGAGCCTGTCCTCTGAAAAGGCATCGTCGTAGATCCGTTCGGAGACCACAAAACCCGGGCCGGGTGGTTTTGGGCCGGGCTGTCCTGGCCGCGGCTGGATGAAGCCGAGGTTGAAGTCGCGCCCAAAACTGAACTTGAGCGAGCGGAGCTGGAACTCACGCATCTTCTCAGCGGTCAGGGCCTTGAGGTGCTGTGGTGAGATGAGCACCTGGCTCTCGACGAGGACGTACTTCTGGTCGTTGGGACGGACGACTGTGAAGAAGAACCTCATGAACTTGACCTTGAACACGAACTCCGCACGTGGGTTCGATATCGACTCGACCTTGACCCCCTCACGCGAGAACCACTCGCGGACTGCTTCCTTGATCTCTTCTGGGCTCAGCATAGTATAGGACTCCACCATCACTCACGGTCAAGTGAGTCACTTAATCGTTGTGCTGTGGGGGGCGTGAGTGGGGGCCGCCCCGCCTATACGGCACGTCACTGTCATGCGTACTTGCGGCATTGAAACAGGCAGCGG
>JALVPN010000167.1:0-840 GCA_027031765.1 Promethearchaeota archaeon
CTCCACTCCCAGCCAACTGGCATTGATGTCAGGGTGGTTGGCAGCAGCACGCAACAGCTGGGGGCGGTATGCTCTCAACACCCTCTCTCGCTGACGTTCGAGGTCTGACCCCATGCACTCCACGTTGCCGAGCTCAAGGAGGGCGCGTTCGGCAAGTTTGCGCACGCGGCTGTGGGAGTCTGCAATGAAGTAGCCGACAGCCTTCAGGACGGCGCTGAACTTCGACTGCCGGAGGTCGAGGGCCTCCAAGAGGGCCTGCTTGACACGCCAGTCGGGGTCCGTTATGACCATCATGGTCAGGCCCGCGGTGCTGACAATGCCGACCCGCCCAATGGCTGTAGCGACCAGCTTCCTCTCCTGCCACGAAGCCCCGTCCATGAAGGCGCTCAGATAGCGTACCGTCTTCTGGTCTACGCTCTCAGAGATGTACTGGAGGAGCTCGCGGCGCTCGCGGGCTGCTGCGGTGCACAGGGTCTTGAACAGGCGCCGCCGTGTCCGCTCAGGATGTGACGCGAGCTTGGCGATGCTACCAAATGTCAGTTCGTCAACTCTCTCGCGCACTAGTCGTGATACCCATCTAATGCCCGGTCGCCCGAGGTATTTCATGATGCCGGTGACAGTGGGCTGGTGCTCCTTGCCCAGTGCGCTGAGTGCGCCCACCCAGAGTCGCTGTTCTGATGTCGTCTTGGGGAACCGGCCCTGTGAGAACCGCTCCTCGATGGCCTGGAGCACCTGTTCTCTCTCTGCAGGGTCTATCCGTGCGAGTGCTGTGAAGAGGTCTCTGACATACTGACCAATAGCATTCCAGCCGGCCATCCTCAAGGCGACCTTCCTTATGAC
>JALVPN010000167.1:850-10719 GCA_027031765.1 Promethearchaeota archaeon
CCTTATGACAGGGTCGTCACCCCCCAACAGCTCCATTGCCTTTGGCAGGAGGCTCAGGGCCCCTGCTTCGGTCGCGATGAGCCGGCCCCCAGCATCGTACATGGTGCCGAGGTCTGGGGACTCAAGGTCAAGGAGCGTCCTGCGCAGCTCCCGGAGGGCCTTTGCCTCTGCCGCTGCCAGTCCCGACGTGTCCACTGGAGTCCGCCTACTCACTTGTTGCCGCCCTCCGTATGTGCCGTTGTTTCCGACCGCTCCCGTCGCCTGCGAGTGCCACTCCGGGCACGGGTCTTGGCCTCACGGCGTGTCTTCCCCTTGCGCGCTACGCGTTCTCCGGAGGGCTTCGGACCCCTTTGACTGTCCTTGGATGGCCCAGCCCGGTCGGTACGACCACTATGGGTGCCCTCGTCCTCAAGGAAGACCGTTAGTGGCGCCTGGTCGCCAACACCGCCTTCTGGCTGCACCTGCTCCCCACCGGTGACCCTCCTCCTAGTATCTGCTGACGACCTCGAAACGGCCTCGTCGACCTCTTCCGGAGCCGTGTCCCCAGTCAGTGTCACCTGCTGCGTCTCATCGAACTCTGGTGCGTGCTGGCTCTCCTCCAGTTCGAGTTCGACAAGCATCAGTTCATATGCCTCCATCAGGGCCTGCGCCCGCGGGTCGTCTGCAGGCAGGGTCTTCTCCACCACCGACTGCTGACGCAGGAGCTCCCGCCCGAGCGTCGTCTTCCGCAGCCGCCCCAGTCCGAGTCGTCCCGTGCGCACCCGGGGACGGGCTCTTCTGAAAGCCTCCAGCCGGGCGCGTCGTAGCGGTGGCACAAGGTACGCGAACCCATCACGCTCGAGACCGCTGTCGACCAGGTGGTCGGTCTTGCCAGCTGCAATCATCTCGGCGGCTGCTCGCGAACAGTGACTGCGTGCCACCCGTCGTCCCTCCTCCCAGCTGTCGGACCCTGTGACGAGTGCTAGGAGCTCCTCTGTGCTGGTGTCTAGAGCGGTGCTCAGGGACAACATGTCAAGGGCACAGAACACGGCGTCACGGATATGGAGGAGTGCCTCTGCAAGCTCCCCGTCACTGCCGGGGTCCCAGTGCGATGCAATCAGCCTGTACAGGCGGTGCAGTGGAGTCGCACGCTTGTCCTCCCAGAAGCCCTTCACGAGCTCTATGACTGCCTCTCTGTCGCGCTGTCTGCTCGCCTCAACCATCGCGTGCGCCAGGGCGAGCCTCTTCTTTGAACGCCTGCCGCTGCTCAGGCCTAACTACCTCCGACTACACTCTGCACTGGTGTGACTCGTCCTTAACCCTTTTGTTTCATTGTGTTGCGCACATGATTTCCAGTCTGGTACCAGTACGCGCCATGGTGCCGGGTGGCCCTGATAAACGGCTGGGGTCGACTGGCTGAGGGCTGGCACCGGCGTGGCCTGGGGCTGCAGTGGCATACGACTGGTGGTCCCGGAGGTCGCCCTGTTCTGGCTCTCACAACTGGAGGGCCCACTCTCGGACCGGGGAGAGGGGCGGTCCCGGTGTCCTAGTGTCACTGGTCATCATACGACCGTATCTGCTCCTCAATGGCCCCAAGCTGCCTGCGCGTCCCCTCGATTTCTTTCAGCAGCTTGTGTGCCTCTCTCACGAGCTCGGCTACTGCCCTCCCGTATGCCTCTTGTGTGAGTCGCCCCCGTGCCATTGCCTGGTCGTAGTAGCTCCTCTTTCTCCGCAGCTGTTGGAGTGCTGACTCAGAGGCACGGAGCCTGACCAGCAGGCGGATCCGCTTGCGTTCCAAGAGCAGACGGTCCGGGGCCCTGGCAGTTGAAGGGGTGCGTGCTGTTCCAGAGCTTGCCGTGCTCTGCTGTGAACGCGACGCCCTGCGGCTTGCTGGTCTGTCGGCTGTCACAACTGTAGTGTGACCCCCAGTGCCGTCACTTTCCTGTGTGTGTCTTCTCATTCGTTCCCGTTCGGCCATGCGCGCAATGGACTCGCGGTACCTAGCAAGTCTCTCTTCCGGAGTGAGGTGGTCGGTCATGGTCATAACCTCATGTCTACAGGCCCCGTTGTTCTTGGAGTACTGGTGGTCCCAGTAGAGCGTGTGCGCCCGCCGTATTAAGGGTTAAGTGGACGGCCCCGGAGGTGGGCGTACTCTCTGTCCCGGGGTAGCGGGTCCTATGGCATGGGGCAATGCTAGGCCCCACGAACGTGTCGGTAGTGCCCGCCCTGGAACTGTCCACTGGTCACACCATTCCACTGTACGCCCACTGTCCTCCCTAGTGTGGGCTCACCGTAGTCCCAGCTTCATGAGCCCTTCTTGTACGTGCTGATGACCGTCCGCGGCACGGCTCAGTAGAACGAGGGCTCTGTTTCGCGGACTCTCTCTGGGGCCTTCATCTTCATGGTCTCCTCAGGTGACAGTACCTCGACCAGCTCGTAGCTGCTGCTGCCCATCCCGAGTCTTTCAGCAGCCCTGACAACAATGTAGGGGTCCTTCATTGGCCCGTGTAGTCTCGCAAATGGGTGCAGGTCTGCACTTGGGTCGAGGTCGACGTTCTTCATGAACGGTGGTATCATCTCAGTCATCAGGCCCGCCTTGGCGATGAGGTCGAGGGACGCCTGTTCGATGGCCACGATGTCCCTGCTACCGAGCACCCCGATGTCGCGCACCACGGGTGGCTGACCGAAACCCCAGCAGTCACAGTAGGCCGTGATGTCGATTAGGAAGCTGATGAAGAACCTCTTGTCGTCATTGAAGGTGTCAAGCACCTTCTTTGCACTGAGGGCCATCAGTTCCTGGAAGGCCGAGAAGGACTCGGGCCTGATCTGGATGCAGCCGACATCCCTGTCCGCCTTGACACACTCCATGCACTGGTTGCACATGTCGAACGAGACCGTCAGCTTGTGCTCTTTCTCGTCGTAGCTGATGCAGTTCTGGGGGCACACCTCGACGAGCTCCTTTGCGTGCTCTGGGGTGCACTTGTCACCGTCCCAGTAGTCAAAGGCCTGGCCCACCCTGTGGATCTTGTTCCACCGTGAGTGTGCCTGGTACCCACCGAGTGCAATGTTCTTGATTGCCCCTCCGAAGCCACATGAGTTATGCCCCTTCACGTGCGTGAGGTCGACCAACACGTCAGCATCGTGGAGCACGCCGCCCATCTCCATGGACTCCACGTTGAGGAAGCCGAACTCGGTCGTGTACGTATACCTGTCCTTGACCCCCGCCACAGGTATCAGCGGGCAGCCACAGGTCTCGGACGTGTAGCCCCTTTCCACGGCGTTGTACACCGAGGTGGGGTTGTCTGTGATGAAGGGCACTCCTCCAGCCTTTCTGACTGCCTGCACCACACGCCTTACAAAGAATACTGGCACCGTCTGGTACCCCTCGCGGAAGCCAAGGTGCATCTTCACTGCGACCTTGTCGCCCCTGTCTATGGTCGAGAAGTCTAGCCTCTCCAGTATTACGTCCACCTTGCGCGCAAAAGATGCAAACCGCGCCCTTGCACCGTGCTGCACCGAGCCAAAGTATACATCTGCCTTCTTGCCGCTCATGGGCCGCAGTGTATGACACACCGCGATATCATTCTTGGGTAACAAGCACTTGGCTGGCGCCTGTCCCGTTTCCTCCCGTCCACCCCTTCCTTCCACCCTGCTCCGGTGGAGGCCGGCCAGACTGAAAGACGGGCGTCCCCTCCCGCATTGATTGTGACGCTGTGTACCTGTCGCTGCCGGCTCTGTCCGTGTTTGCTGGCCCCGAACGCATGAAATATAGGTGTCCCTCCTGTGGGCCATGGGAAAGGACTTGGTACGCAATGGAGTCAACACCTGACAACAAAGAGGGCTGGGACCCAACACTCGTGTTCGGGACGGCCTCATTCCTCAATGATACAGGTTCCGACATGATTGCTCCGATATGGCCCACGTTCCTGTCGGACAGACTGCACCTCAACCTGTTGCAGATTGGTATTGTCGACGGCATGGCCCTGACAGTGACCTCTCTCGCCAAGCTTGTAGCCGGGTACCTCTCTGACAGACTGCGCAAGAGGAAGTCGTTCATCACCTCCGGGTACCTGATGTCGGTGGCTGCCCGTATCGGTTTCGTGCTGTCAGTAGGGTTCTTCCACATCCTCTTCTGGAAGACTATGGACAGGCTCGGGAAGATGCGTGGCCCACCCCGTGATGCCATCGTGGCTGCGCACGCAGAACAGACCCGTCGTGGTCGTGCCTTCGGTGTCCTACGTGCAATGGACACTGGCGGGGCTCTTCTTGGCGCCTTGATCACATACCTGCTGTTTGTATGGCTCGGCTACACCGGCATCATCCTACTCGCGGCCGTGCCGGGTGCCTGTGCGGTCGTCGTCGTTGCTGCGCTCGTGAAGGAAGAGGCGGGCCGTGAGGTCTTCAAAGGCGTGTCGTTCAGGGGCCTGAGCCGTGACCTGAAGATACTGCTCGCTGCATCCGTGGTCTTCGCTCTCGGCACGTTCACTTACTCTTTCGTCCTGCTTTTCGGCAGGCAGTTCGGTATCTCAGACCCCAACGTACCACTCCTCTACATCCTCTTCACCGGAGTGTATGCTGCCAGTGCGTACCCGTTCGGGAGGGCCTCTGACACTGTAGGACGCCGACCTGTCCTCACTACGGCCTTTGTCCTCCTCATGCTGACCGCGCTCTGGGCACACTTCATCGTCGACTGGGTCGGCGTCTGCATCATGCTGGTCCTGTTCGGCCTGTTCAACGGAGCGCTCGACCCTGTACAGACCTCCTTCGTTGCTGACCTCGTCGAGGAGGAGCGGAGGGCCAGTGTAATTGGCGCGTTCCAGATGGCAGTGGGCTTCGCGGCACTACCTGCCGGTACCATCATGGGCTGGCTCTGGATGAGCGTCGCCCCGCTCGTTGCGTTCCAGTTCTCCTTCGTCATGTGCGTGATTGCCACCGTACTCCTGATGGCAGTCGGTGTCCGCCCACCAGCCCAGTCCACTTCAGACGCGGCCCCAGAACAGCGGCCACCAGACACCACAGACATCACGGTGTAGGCCCCCATCGTGGCGCCGGTCTCACCACTGGCGGCAAGTCTCATTGGTCACGTGTGGTCCCAGACACTTACGTGTAGTGGGGAGAGCGTTCGTCCACTGCTGAGCGGCCTGCCGTATATCATTAGAACCGTCTGCCGAGCACCCGTCCAAGTCCGCAGTGTGGCCTGCCCCTGGCATGTGCCCGTGATGCACGGTCTAGAACCCTGTTGCTGGGTCAAGGCCGAAGGCCCGTCTGGTCAGCGCGCCTGTACTCATGCCGCTGAGGACGTACCACGACCAGTAGTAGAGACCAAACCCACCCTGGACACGCGTACCAATCCAGCCATCGAAGAACCAGAACACCTCGTGGATGTTGAAGGGTAGTATGGCCACTGGGGTCGTCCCAAAGATGTTGGCGAGCAGCGTGAAGACGACCATGAATGGTATCAGGAAGATGAGGTACGGCTTGCAACGCGACCCCGCAATCTCGACATTCATGCGCACGATGCGTGGCTGTTCTGCCATCAGCTCCTCCATCAGTTCTGCCCTCTCCGGTGTGTCGGGCATCCGCATTGCCCGCATCTGCTTCTCACGCCAGTCCTTGATCTCTTCTATGTACCCACGCATCTTCTCGACGTCTGTGAGCTTCAGTGTCGCCACGGTCAACAGCAAGGACAGGACCGTGTTCACCGTGAAGACGAACAGTGCCGACCATGGCATTCGGGTGAGGACGGAGAGTGCGGCATAGAGGTCACTGAACAGATCCATTTGTCTTTCCCTCTCAGGTGCACCCCGCCACTCGCCATCGGAATTTAAGCCTGTTGGGGCTCTGTCAGTACCCGGACCGGCCACTGGTCACCTGCCGATGGCGGCACCCCCTTTTGCAGCGGTGTGTGGTCGAGACGTTTACGTGACACCGGACTGGACACGCTGTCCCCGCCGTCAGGCATGGTGCGGGCTAGCCACCGACCACAACGTCCACAGGCTGACACGGAGTACACGTTGCTTTTCTGCCGGACCTGTGTGAGTACACGTATACTACGTGCAGGCCCCGCTGACATTACCGTCCGGGTACACGCTGACCGTTTCGCGCCAAACACAGGACGATAAGTCCACGTCTGTGACGCTATTTTTCCCTAAGTGCAGCAGAATGGGGTACCGGCGGTCACTTCGTGCAGCAACAACAGCCTGCGGTTATACAAGTTGTATATCGCTGTGGGCAGCGGGTAGCAAACGTGTACTGACGGGGACCTGCTGGGTTTATATTGCGGTCAACGTGTACTCATCCAAGTCTGCCGCCGGGAGGGCAAGACACGATGATGATGTTCACACGGATGCTGCGAAGACAGGGATTCTACCGGGTAAAGAACCAGAATGAACCAGTGTTCATGAAACACAATGTCGGACTGGGTGGCGTCTACGTCCATATCCAGGGGAACAAGGCGCGTCTCATAGTCCGTGACCTTGGGATTGAACAGGAGTTCACCCGGGTCAAGAGGCTTGAGAACTATATCAAAGAACTCGATGAACGCGAGTACCGTCAACGATGTCTCTACCTGCACAGGATGCGCAGGGGCACTGGTCAATAGCATGAGGTGCGGTGCGCTCGGGGTGGGTCGGGCACAGTGTCCCTTGAGGGCAGGCCCGGCCACCCCGGGTCGCCCTCCTGTTCTCTTTTTTTTTCCCTGTACTGTCTAGTGTATGTGGCTGAGGACTAGGTCCAGTGGTGCTGTGACCGCGTCACGGCGGCCGGACATCTGATGTGTGTGCCGTTCCTGACCGGCTGCACTGACAGGGGGTGCCAGTCTGGAGAGAAGGAGTTGCTGGCAAGGCCCTTCCGCTCAAGTACGCATTGCCAGCTCTCGTACAGTCCTACTAGAGAGCTGCCTGTGCGACTTCTGCTCGTAGCTCACCTGCACCATGTAGATCATGGCCTCAAGACCAAGGTGTGCACAGGCTAGGGCTACAGCACTGCCCGACTGTCCGGCACCGGTCTCGGTGGTGTAGCCCTCTGCTACCTCCTTGGACGCATAGTACGTCTGTGCTAGGCCGTGTTCAGCTTGTGGGAGCCGGTGGGCGACACGTCCTCGCGCTTGAAGTAGACCAGCGCGGGGGTCTTCAGGTACTCCTCAGCCGACATGCCCGTTGGAACGGTGTGGGACGACCATACTTCGCATGTGTCTCACGCACATCCTCTGGCACCGGATCCTCCGCTCTGTGGACACCTCCTGTGCCACACACTCTCGGGGGAACAGTGCTATGAGCGCCTCCGGTGCCACTGGCCTGTCAGCTCCGGGCTCCAGTGGCGAGGGGAGCGGCTCCTTGAGGAACGGCAGCATGTTGACATACTCCTTCGGGATGTCGTCCACCTCGAGGAGGACTCGCGCATCACTGTTCATGATAGCCCCCTCCCCGGTCGGTGACAGGACACACCAGTGTTGTCCCACGGCCGGGACATGGTGCCCTGCTGTCGTGCTGGTCTTATGGGCCCAGCCCAGTATACGCTCCTGCGGAAACGTCAGTCTGTGAGAAGGGCAAGCCGGGACTCTTCGCAAGAGCCGTGTCCACAAGAATGCTCGGACGGGTCTCTGAGGGCCCTACTCCCATTGGTAGTTACACACGCTCGTTGCGACACTTCACCTCAGGTGTGGTGTGGGCCGACGACCACTCCACCCACCCATAGACGATACTCACTGGTAGACCTGTAGATACACATGTGTACACCGTCGGACGGTCGTATCGTCCGGCATGACCGTGGTCACCGGTCTTCCTACAGACGGCAGACGCGGCGCTACTCGTGGTCACTACTGGACAGCGCCCTGATGGTTGGCACACCCTCAACACACGTGTCGCCCGGGGACGACGCTGAGTCTCGTCTCTGCAGTACCGCCACAGTACCACAGATGTCGAGTCCTTCCGACCAGCCTTACGGCAAGCGGTATGACAGTACCGCGTACTATGGACTGGTGCCCTGTACTCTGAGTGGCCGCTATCCTTGGCCGCAGGGACTGGGATGGGGCCTATCGTCTGAGCCGGGCACGTAGGTAGGCGGGTGCGATGCGCAGGAGCGTGCGTAGGACTCCTCTCTGACCGGTGAGCATCTCGGCCACGGCACGCAGGTGGCTGGGTGAACGTACAATGGCATCGCCTACGGTGGAGGAGCCACTGCTGAGGAGTCGGCGCTGTAGCCACAGGCCCCACTTGAGGTCGCTACCCATCATGGCCTTCCACTTGGTCTCGTACCACCTGAGTCCTGCAGCTCTTGTGTTCCCATGACTGAGGGCACGCACGGCGCCCTCGCCCGCAACAGTACCTCCAACCATGGAGTAGTAGATCCCCTCACCTGTTATGGGCGAGCAGTGGCAGGCCGCATCACCTGCCAGCAGGACGCGGTCCGCAAAGGACGGGGTCACGACGCCTGCGAGTGGTACCAGTGCAGCCTCTCTCCCGAGTACCGGGGCGTTGCCGTACTCGCTCCTGACCGGCTCCGTGTCATGCAGCAGGTGCGCCAAGTAGCCGTACATATCGGCGCGTTCTTCCCTCACCCTGCTGACAAGGCCACCAGTCCCCACGACCACCTCGGACTCACGTGGGAACACCCAGGCGTAGCCACTTGGAGAGAACTCGTGGCCATAGAAGAAGTCCACCGAGTGACGTGGGGTCTGTCCCTCCGGGCTGCCGAGGATGTACTGCACTGCGTACCCCATCCTGTCTGTCGGGACCCGCTCCCTCACAAGTCCACACCGCAGGGCCACCGCATTCACACCACTGGCATCTATGACCAGCTCCGCAGTCACCACCTCCGTTTCGTCACCGCGTCCGAGGATGGCCTTGCAGCCTGTACCGTCAATTGTGAGCCGTCGGACACGGACGCCGGTCTCCACGTTCCTGTCCGCGCCTGGAATCCTCTCCAAGAAGGCCCTCGCAAGGTCTTCGCGCCGCATGTCGACGCCGATGGGACTGTCGAACTCCACTTCGACGAGCTCCATGCCGGGGAACTTCATCCGGACCCGGTCTATCGGGTGGGCCGTCGGGGGCACCGGGATGTCGGCCTCACTGAACACGCGTGCTGGCACGAACCCCCCACACGGCTTGTCACGACCAGGTACTGGTGACCGGTCGACAAGCAGGTAGTCAACACCATGCCTGTCCAGCACCATTGCGGCAGAGAGCCCTGCTGGGCCCGCCCCGATGACGAGGACTTCAAGGTCTGGTCTGACCATAGCGCCCTGGGTCGTACTCGTATCTATTAACATTCGTGCCCAACCTGTCCGCAGGCCCTATCGCTCTGTTCGTGGTCAGGATGCCCCCTGTGTGTGTTGAAGAGGCACGGCGTACTCCTCCCGACTCGGAGTGGGTGGCTGTCCCCAGTCTGCGCCCCAGTAGCACAGGCAACTTGGACTGAGCAGTTGGGGCGGAGTGCTGACACAGGACGACCTGGACATGTCCTCTGTCCCGCCGACGCACAGTACACGCAGCTCTCAGATTCAGCCTTATTCCGTGGTGCAACGTGTACCCGTGACCTCGGCGTACACGCATGGATGGGATAGTTACCGCGATAACTGCGTGTGGATTCGGCTGGTGGTCGGTACACGCATGTGGTACACGCTAGTCTACATACCTCTCATGAGTAAACGTTTACCGCCAACGGTACACGCTAGAGGTGGCGCACGACGGCGGGCCTGAATGGCACACGAAAAATATCGAGTACACGTTGCTCTTTCCTAACTATGGTAACGTGTACTTTCGACCCGTCCGAGTCGCCCGCACACGTGCGGCCCACAGCTACTGGTGTGGCTACCAGTTATCGTGTCCGCACCGTAGTGGCGTACACGTTTGCCTGTTCTCGACCCCATCTGCGAGGTCCCCGGCCCCCGG
>JALVPN010000168.1 GCA_027031765.1 Promethearchaeota archaeon
CCCACATCACCAACAGTGTCCATCACAGCGGGGTACACGACATAGAGTCCGGGGCTAGCTGCAAGTGACTCCGTTATGCGTGCAAGGAGGGAGCCTGTCACGTTGACGACGACGATGAGGACTGAGGGGGTGAGCGTGAACTGGCGGAGCGTCGTCCGTGTATGTGCTGTGTGGCGGCCGCGGAGCATCACCGCAACAGACACGACCGAGAAGCAGAGTGTCAGCAGCACGAAGAGCGGTCGTGCGGCCACGGACGAGTGGTAGAGCCAGAGCACGAGGAAGTAGCAGGCGGTCACCAGTATGTCAGCAACAGTGGACACGACGGGGTAGGTGACGACATCGGGGTCGAGACCACGTCTGACGGACAGGACAGCCACAAGTACTGTGATTGGCGACACAATGATGAGCGAGAGCACAGTTGTAGAGAGTACGACGACCAGTACCACCGGGAGGACGGACGGTGGCAGGCGAGCCGTGACGACGCTTACGAGGCCGCAGCCCACTGCAAGGAACAGGCCACTAACAAATGACATGACAAGGACACTGCGGATGAGGTCTGAGAACTGCCGCGTATTGTGGGTGAGTGTGGGACGGACGGTGCCTAGATGGAGCGCGGTGGTGAGGCGGCCGCTGAACACGCCCCCAATGGCGCCCCGGACGCTCAAGATGCCAGGGAATACGAGCACGGCCCACGTCACTGACTGGGCCAGGGCCATGAAGGTCGCGAGGATAGCACCAGATACGACACCACCGATGTCAAGGGACAGAGAGAGGAGTGCCTGACCGAACATCGAGGCTGCGTGTCGCAGACGGCTCTCGTGTCCCACCATGGTCATCACATCCGGGCATCGGGCGGTCACCGTTCTGGGCTGGACAGGCGGTCTGGACGAGGTGCAGGGCCCCCGGACAGAAACGCGTCTGACGGCGAGGGGACGCATACTCATAAAAGGAGTTCGGAGCTACGCAACACTGACTGACAGGGACAGGCCGGTCTGCCCTACGCGGGCGCACATGGCAGTCCCGGTGCAGTAGAGGAGTAGCGTCTCGAGATGGACGACCGGACGCCAGGACCCGTGCGGTACGAGGCCATGCCTGTACGTCAAATACTGCGCAACATGAAGACCCTGTCGGAGCTCATGGTGGACCTCGCGTACTCAGCGTTACTGTTCTCGGACAGGCACCTGGCAAGATGGGTAATGGAACTCGAAGACGACGTTGACAGGCTCGGGATGCAGCTCCTGATGACGCTCTCCATGTCGGTAAGGAGCAAGCACGATGCTGAGCTCTCGGTCGGGCTGTTCCAGGTCGCAAGGTCGGCGGACAAGATATCAGATGCAGCAGCAGACCTCGCAGCCCTGGCCCTTTCCGGCGCAGGTACACGCTCAGCCCTCAGGCGTGCCTTCGAACAGGTCGACGAACAGTTGACAAGGGTCATCGTTGCGGCAGACTCTTCACTGGTGGGCAAGTCCCTCGGCGAGCTCTGGGAAGACCAAGACCTGACAGTAGATGTGATTGCTGTCCGACGCAACGGGCTGTGGACCGTGAACCCCACCAATGAGTTCGTGGTGCAGCCAGAGGATGTCATCTTCGCACGGGGTTCCGGACGCAAGGTGGACGAGCTGGAGCTGCAGGCAGAGGGCACCGCACACCCCGGACACGCAGCCGGGAGCAGTACGGATGACATCGACTCCTTGGTGGTAGACCTGAAGGAGACCTCCGAGTTCATGGTCTCGCTCGCATACGCGTCTGTAGTTCACAACGATGTGGAGCTGGCCAGACAGGTGGGCGCGCTTGAAGAGCGGACTGACAACGTGTGTGAGGTGCTCATCAGGCGCACCCTGGTCCTCGACGAGGACATTGACCGGAAGTGGGGCCTGATCCGGCTGGCCGTTGCCACTGAGGAGATAGCAGACGCAGCATGGGAGATTGCATCAGTGCCACTCAGTGGACTTGAGACCCACCACGTGATCGCGTCGATAGTCACCGAGGCGGAGGAGACTGTCGCCATGGTGGAGGTCAAGGAAGGGTCGCCGCTGGACGGGCGCACCCTCCGCGAACTCGTCCTTGAGGACAAGTACGGTGTCTATGTGCGGTCAGTACGGCGTTCTGGGCACTGGTTCCACAGGCCGAGGCCGGAGTTCAGGCTGAGGGCAGGGGACACGCTCATCGTCGATGGCTACCGTCATGGGATTGCCGCCCTGAAGAGAGAGCTGGGGCAAGAGTGAGTGGAGTGGACAGTGGTCACAGCGCGGGGGTCAAGAGCTGACGGGCCATGGGTGTTAGTCCTCACGTATGTCCGGGCACTGTGAGTGGGCGTGGGCAGGTACTGGTGGGCCCTCGTGCTGTACACCTGACCCAGGTGACATGGCTGGTGTACATGCACTCCCACACTGAGGCCCCTGCAGACCGGTGTCAACGGGTCGCAACCCATCAGTGCGAGCAATCTCTCTGCGGAGCGTAAAGCTCCGGACGCCATCCCAACGGAGGTACGTACTGAGATCCATTGCAATGTCACCCTGGAAGCGTCCACACTGACCCCCGCAGAACACCTTTCCATCACGGACAACAAGCTGTCCGAAACACCACCTGCACATTGCCTCACGGCCATGGACATACAACCGGTCACCAACTAGCTGCGCGAACACCACCACACCGTCAAACCGCACCACTGCCCATCGCCGGTCCGTTGCCTGGTCCCGTGTCGTTGGAGTGTTGTCGTCACAAGTACTGTGTACCACGTGTTGGTGGGGATGTCCATGATGATGTGACGTGGCACCGCACTGCTGCTGGACATCTGGGATCTCTGTGAGGCGTGCCTGCCTTTCCGACCTCATGTACTCTGGTGTTGTCACGTATACTTAAGCCCCACACAGCAGCAGCACGGCACGCAGTACACTCTATGGGTCAGATCTTGAGGACCATCCGGGGCATGAGGCGCGCCACAACAACACCGAGGCGGAGCTCAAGGGCTCTCACCAGCACCTGTCTGCCCCTGTACGTGTACTCCAGCTCCCGGGGGTTTGAGAACACCTTCTCCGACTCGTGACCAGAAGCGACATCGGTGACGAAGTACCGCTTACCATTGTCCGCCTCGATGACACGGTTGACCCTGAGTATCTGTGGGAAGACATAGCCCCCACCATGGGGCAGGATATCGGCATGCAACAGTCTGTCCCTGACCCCGTACAGCTCGGCACGGCGGGCAAAGCCCAGGTACTCGATGGCATCCTCATCGAAGCTGCGGTGTCCTTGGAGCAGGTATGCCGGCAGGTCTGCACGGAGGGCCATCGGGAAGACTGTCTGTGGACCTGCGCCGCCGGTGTAGTGGCACCCGAGGAGCACCTCGTTCATGTTCAGGAGGCCCTGATGGATTGGGTTGCAGACCTCTGTGAAGTCGCCGAACAGCAGCCTGGCAGCAAGGACGCGTTTCTTCTGACTGAGCCTCTCTGCGAAGCGGTAGAACTCGAAGTAGCGACGCGCATTGTCGCCCGTGAGGACCTTTGTGGGCCCGAAGGGTGTGTCTACTACCTCGACCATTTCCCGGAGCGTGGGGCTCTTGTGTGCATAGAGGCCAAAAC
>JALVPN010000169.1 GCA_027031765.1 Promethearchaeota archaeon
TTCATGCCGTGGGTGGTGGCATAGGCGCGTATCGCTTCGCCCTGGTTCTCGGTGGCATATTTCTGATGCTCGGTCTGGTGCTACTTGAACCACTAGTAAGGTCGCGGGATATGGTCGACAGAGGGTAGGTCTTCGTGACGGCACGCACGGGACCCGGCAGTCGGGCACACTGTGTTGTACCGTGGTGCAGCCATGGGCGACCTGTGGAGCGACGGTCGGGGAAGCCGTGCGTATTGCGGGCCAGTGATTCCGGGCTTGGCACGGTGATAGTGTCGAACCAGTGCATGTGGTCAGCCGTTGATGTCCGTGGTGCATGTCCCCGATACCAGTGTTCCCATCAGGGCACATGAGGCGGGCTGATGTGGTGATAGTCTGGCGTACTGGGTACTTTCGCTGTGTTGCGTCCATGTCTTGGGGTACGTGGTACCGGCAGATGTCGGGGCGATGCGGGGTGGGAGTGGGACGGACTGCCCAGCATGACTTCTTGACCACTCCCCTACGACATGCCTGATTCCGCCGCGTGTGGGACTGACCGTATGATGAGCGCTCCCTCACTGTTGCTATGCTGCTGGCTACGACTGGAGGAGTGGGGCAGACTGGCTACACGCGTCAGGTCATGGGTACGGCTCCGACACTCGATGTGAGCAAGGCCGTTGCACTTGGCCGGCAGTCCAAGAGGTACTGTGTGGGTGTGACGCAGGCACGCGCAGTGGGGCCCTGTGGGGTCAGGTGAGCTGTGACTCATCAATTGCGGCCCGGACCTCTGCTTCTGTGAGTGGGCGTGGGTAGTTGTACATGGGCCCGCTGGGTCTCTCGTTGTAGTACGGCCGGTTGCAGCCCTTGCAGCCTGACACGCGGAATGCGTCTCCGGACTCCAGGCGGGCGACCAGTCTGTCCCGGGGCATGTCGAGGTGGATATGGCCGTTGGGGTCGACGCTGACCTGTTCCCGTGTGATGGCACCTGCTGTGGCCAGGTAGCGGATCACCTGCACTCTCCTGTAGGTGCCGATATCGGGCTGTCTGCGTCCTGCGAGCGCAGTGCCGCGGATGCTGGTGAAAGCGAACAGGCCCACTGTGACGCCGAGGTCGAGCATGTCGAATATGAAGTCCGCGGCCTCAGTTTCGGACTCGCCGAGGCCAATGATGAGGTGGGTCGTGACCCGACCGGGGCCGAAGACCCTGAGGGCATCGTGAATAGCGTCAATGTGTGTGTCCCATGAGTAGGGCCCTCCGGCTGCGCGGCCCTTGACCCGGTCGAACAGTGTGGGTGTGCTCGCGTCCATTGCGATACCGACCCGTTCGACACCGGCCTGACGGAGCCTCACGAGGTCGTGACGAGGTACTGGAGGGATGGACACGGAAACCGGCAGGTGGCGGGCGGCGAGCGCGGCACGCACGATGGCGGTCACATCGTCGACCATTTCCGGGTAGCGCAGACACTGTACACAGAGGCGTTGCAGTCCACGAGTGCGTGCAAGGGCTGCGACAACGTGTGGCAGTGGGAAGTCGGGCCAGCCGATCCGGGAGAGCAGGTGGCGTGGGGCGCTACTGGTGCGGGCCTGTGGACAGAACGTGCAGTTCGCGGTGCAGCCGTCGGGGTGGTATGTCATCAGAAAGGCCGTCACGAAGTCGCTGTCGGTGTTGCCGTCGATGAGGCCCAGTCGCACTGCTGTACCGAGTGAGGCACGTACGCGTCCTGGTGTACTCATTGTGGTCGCCACCCAGCACTGTAGTCTTCGCAAGAGCTGCAGGCCACAGGTCATGGAGCGCGGGACGGGCCACAGGTCATGGAGCGCGGGACGGGCCACAGGTCGGGGCACGGGTCAGGTCTGCTTGGCGGCCTCATATATGGGTACCAGGCGGGTCTTCCACTCGTCCAGGCCAGCCGGAGAGTCGGGGTACTCTGCATATACTGCCCTGATGCGTTCCATGAGGTCGGCAATCCTCTTGACGCGTCTGAGGAGGGGGATGTTGCCGATTCCGGACACGAGGCGCCTGAACTTCTCGCCGCGGCCTATCTTCATCGTCCCGGTCATGCTAGTGTCGAGGAGGTCGCTGGCCTTGATGACCCCTCTGGCGAAGGCGAAGTTGATGTCCTCGTTCGTCACGTTGAGCAGGAACCAGCGGAATACGTCGAGGGCGGCCTGCTTCGCACCATAGCGTTCCATGTACTGGGGGTTGTATGGCCACAGGGCAGCGATTGATGTGTCGCCGGCCTCGATGGCGTCTGCTATGACCGTACCGGCGAGGGCCCCACCGAGCAGAGAGGAGCCGATACCTCCACCGTGGACGGGGTTGACCTGACACGCCGCATCACCGACGAGGACGAAGTTGTTGTCCACCATCGTGTCGAGCGGCCGTCTGAGGGGTGCAACACCGCCACTGCTGTCAATCACGACCCGTTCGGTCCTCATGAAGTCCCAGTTCGGTGCCACATACTCCTTCATGATGTCCTTTGGGTTCCGGTGACCGGGGAGGGTCATCACACCAACGCCGACGTTCACCCTGTGTGGGCCCTGTGGGAAGACCCACGTATAGCCACCAAGCGTCTGCTCCTGGTCCCAGTAGATCTCCAGGATGTCTGGGGTCTCGAACTCATAGTCTGGGGTCTCGTAGATGTCGCGCCATGCGACCATCTGGTCCTCCTTTGCAATGACCCGCTCCACAGGCGACGACTCTGGGAGCTGTCTGCGCAGGACCGCCGCCGCGCCCGTGGCATCGACCACCACCTTGGCCGTCACATCACGGTCAGAGCCCCCGGTCGAGAGCCGCACACCGGCCACCTGCCCGTCCTCGAAGAGCAGGCGTTTCACACGCGTGGCCGCCAGCACTTCGGCGCCAGCACCCTCGGCCAGGTCGACGAACCACTGGCCCATCTTGTGACGGTTGAACGACATCCCCTTCGTTGTGGGCCCCTGCATCCGCAGACGGTGTACCCTGTCCGGTGCAATGAGGTCAATCCCGTTCACGTCGTGTTCGACTACCTCACGTGGCACGTCAGGTAGTCCGACGAGGGCACGCAGCTCCTCGATATGGTGGTTGCCCAGTGCATCACCACAGGTCTTGTGACCAATCATGTCACGGTCCTTCCTGTCGACCAGCAGGACGGACAGGCCCCGCTTTGCGAGGGTATATGCAGTCGTTGAGCCACCAGTACCAGCACCGGCCACTATCACATCGTAGTCTGTCATGTTCGACACCTGTGTCTCATAGTCCATGCGGGCGGGTGCAGCCCACCGGAGTCGGGACAGGCCACTGTGAGGACACCATGTCCGTGCCCAGCCCGCAGCCCTTCATCGAGCCATTGACGACGCGGCCACTTGTCAGGTCGTACTTATAATGTTGCGCTATGACACAACACAGGGCCCCGAGCAGCGCCGACACTCATGCTGCACTCTTAATCCGGCCTCTCCTTCCCCGGTGGGTGGGCAACAGTGTGACGTATTGGAGTGGGTGGGGAGGAAAGAGGGGCGTGACGGTGGGTGACATTGTGACACTGGTGAGTGATCTTGTGAGACCGGTCAGATGGGGGACTGCTCGGTGGTGGACCTGAATGTGCTCTTGG
>JALVPN010000170.1 GCA_027031765.1 Promethearchaeota archaeon
GGTGAAGCGCGTCATCGATATCATTGCGGACGACGCCCACGTACCGAGCCTCTCCTTCACCGGTGGCGAGCCCACACTGCGGGACGACCTCCCCGAACTCATCCGCCACGCACGCACAAAGGGCCTCAGGGTCAACCTGATCACGAACGGGCGCAGGTGCGCAGACCGGGACTATGTCGACGTGCTGGTGGGTGCCGGGCTCCACAGTGCACAGGTGTCAATCGAGGCTGCAGATGCAGAGACCCACGACAGGATAGTCGGTGTCAAGGGGGCCTTTGAGCAGACGGTCAGGGGCATAAAGAACCTGCGCGAGACCGACATCTACACACACTGCAACACGACAATCTGTCGTCTGAACGTGGACAGACTCGAAGACCTTGTGGACTTCCACGTTGACGAGCTCGGCCTCTCGTATTTCTCCATGAACATGGTGATATACACCGGTACTGCTGCGAAGCTCCGCGACATGCTCCAAGTGACCTACAGTGAGATTGGCGACATTGTCCGCCAGGTGAAGAGGCATGCCAACAGGCGCGGCATCCAGTTCGTATGGTACGCCCCCACACCGCTCTGTCTCTTCAACCCAATTGCGCATGGCCTCGGTGCCAAGCAGTGCGCAGCATGCGACGGACTCCTGTCGGTGGATGCGGAGGGTGGCCTGCTACCATGCTCCTCCTTTGCGGAACCCGTGGGGAACCTCCTGAATGATGGCTTTGAGAAGGTGTGGTACAGCAGGGCCGCAAGGTTCTGGCGTGCAAAAGAGTATGCACCGGACGGGTGCCGCAGGTGTGACCTCTTCAAGTACTGCTACGCTGCGTGTCCACTGTACTGGGATGTGCACGGCTTCGATGAGATAGCCGGGCACTGGACGGGACAGGGCCGCCTCAGACGCAGAGTGGAAGGGGTGCGGCTCGCGCTGCGCAGGAGGACAAAGGGCAGCCAGCACGGGATCACGTGACACCGCACACCCCGGGACACTGGGTGCCGGACGCTGGGCCGGGCTGGACTGTCAGTCCCCAGTGGTAGGATAACATGGCCTAGTACAGACTGCGAGTACGGACAGCCTATTATGGGAAGAGGTGGTCGGTCAATGGCATGCGTATCGACGACCTGGTCACACCTGCACTGCTCGTAGACAGGGGACGGCTTGAAGAGAACATCCGGTGGATGGCAGCCAAGGCCCGTCGGTGTGGTGTTTCACTGAGACCACACGCGAAGACACACAAGTCACCAGACATTGCACGCATCCAGATAGGGGCAGGGGCGGTGGGACTGACGGTCTCCACTGTTGCGGAGGCCCGTGTGTTCAGCACTGTCACTGATGACCTCACACTGGCGGTACCACTCGCACCCGACAAGATCCCTGCTGTACGCGAGCTCCATGGTACTTCACAGCTGAGGGTCCTGGTGGACCACCCTGCAACCGTTGGCCTCCTTGAGCGGGTGTTCGACGACCCGGACAGCCCGCTAGGCGTGCTGCTGAAGATTGACTGTGGTTACCACAGGTGCGGGCTTGCGCCCAGGAGCAATGGGGCAATCGGACTGGCAAGTAGGCTCCACAGTGCCAGGGGGCTGAGGTTCGAGGGCGTCCTGACACATGGTGGGCATGCGTATGCTGCCAGGGACATGGGCGAGGTGCTCAACGCGGCACATCAGGAACAGGAGAGCGTGCACGAGTTCATCATGGAGCTGGAACGGCGTCACCCCGAAGTCCCGGTCAACACTGTGAGCATAGGCTCCACACCGACAATGACACTCGCAGAGAGCATTGGAGACTGGGTCACCGAGATCCGGCCGGGCAACTATGTCTTCTACGACTACACGCAGGTAGGGCTTGGGGTGTGCTCGCTGTCACAGGTGGCCATGAGCGTCGTTGCGTCGGTGATTGGCGTCTATGATGGGCGCGTCGTAGTGGACGCTGGCGCGACAGCGCTGTCACTCGACCCCGGGCCGCGGCATGTGTTGCCGGACTGTGGGTACGGCGTTGTCGTGACCGACTGGGAGGAGGGCACCGTGGCGCCGGACACGAGAGTGGTGGCGCTGTCCCAGGAGCACGGGAAGATTGCAGTGGGCCCGGACTCGCCTCTGCGTTCAGCCAGGCCGGGTGACAGGGTCAGGATAGTACCGAACCACTCGTGTCTGGTCGCCAACCTCTTCGACCAGTACAGTGTTGTGAGTGGGGATGAGGTAGTAGGCATGTGGAGGGTCTACCGGGGGCACATGGTACGACCGCATTGAGTTGGCTGTGGTGCTCAGAGGCGGTCCGTTATCAGGTGCCCACAGTAAGGACAGGTCTCCTCCTCACCGGGCAGCACCGGTGCTTCGAGCTTGCCACCGCAGTTCGGACACTCAGTGACCGCCTTTGGCAGCTGGGCCACAGCCTCCTGTGTATACACCACCTTTGAGTTCTCATCGATGACCCCTCTGAACCGTCCCTCCCGGGACAGCTCCTTCAACGTGTCCACAATCTCCTCTTCGGTGGCCTCAGTGACATCGTGTATCTGTTTGAAGGTCATCCGTCGCTGGGCATACAGTAGATGGAGCAGCGCCTCTTCCAGAGAAACAGCGCGTGGGCTCACGAGCTCGTAGGCACGCCTGTCAAGATAGACGAGGGGAATGCGACGTGTCGATAGTTGCTCCGCCGCATCTGCAACGACCGTAGACGGTACGCCGAGCTCCCTTGCAGCAGCATCAACGCTAATCCGGCCCTCGGCCTGCACGAGACGGATGAGGTCACCGGACACATCGCGGACCCGTGCCTTTCGTTTCCCGTGGTTGAAGAGCCAGACACCAATTGCAAAGCCTGGGAGCCCCAATATCATCCATGCAATGACGGCGTACATAGGTACCTGGGATGGGTCGCTCACGACCTCGACCGATGCGGAGTAGGTCATGACACCGATGAGAAGCGACGATACCACCAACATGGCGCCGACGACCTGTATGAGACGCGGTTCCATCTAGAACCCCTAGGCAGTGGCGGACAACGAAATCATATAGGGGTTGTGGACCACAAGAGGGCCTGCCGGTACAGACACGGCACTGCGCATTGGCATCAGGGGTCAGTGATGACGGCCCAGAGAGTGCCGGGACAGCTGGGTCCGCGCCCGAATGATTTAATATGCTAGAAGGACACTGGCCTACCTGTCACCCAAAAGGATGTGGAAACTACCGTGACGATAGACAGAGAAGGGGCCACCTCGGCAGTCATCCTACATTTTACTGAAGGGCAACCAGTCACGTTCCCACCGAGTTTCGCAGCGGATATTGGGGAGAATGCTGCCCTTATGGTGCTACACCACAAGGACAGAGTTGTAAAGCTGTTCCCGGTGTCGAGCGAGAACATCTACCTGTTGCGCATAGAGATCAGTGACCTATCACGCAACTTCCTGAAGCAGCTCAACTTCGCCTTCAACGACGCAAGGCTCTCAGACATCATCTTTACGACTGGGGTCTGCTTGCGGGGCGAGCGCTGCTACTACGAGTGCTATTTTGTGCCGGACCAGCTTGTAGTGTCCCTCAGAGAACTAGAGGACAGGCTCCAGAAGATAGAGGGCGTTTCAAGAGTAGTACTCCGCAAGGTCGAGCCTGAGTGAGTAGTACAGGCCCAGATGTCCGGGTGAGGGACTACTGGTACCAAGAAGACCACCAACAATGGAGAATTACACTATCGTCCGGGGTGGGGGCCGTCCCACCCGCAGCTGGTGCGAGCACGGGCCAAGGACAGTACCACCATACAGTACGTTGTTAATGTGGGATGTGACTGCAGGACAGTACTACACTGTGAGGTGAGCTGACGGCCTGCCCGCAGGTGCTGGGTGCGGTACGGGTCACGGTGTGGACCACCCGTAGAGGGCAGACTAGGAGTTGAGGGCTGCGCAGGACAGGCCACTACTCGTCCCGTGCAGTGGTCGGCTCCTCCACGTAGCGCCAGAGAAAGAAGGCCCCCAATGGACCGAGGAGGGCCGCGTACGAGAACGGGATTGCATGACAATGGATGTCGAAGGGGTCAAGATGGAACACTACGAGCTACAGGACACTGTGCAGCACACCACCAGCAAGTGGTGCGACCGTGATCCCAGCACTATAGAACGCCTGGAGGGTACCGGACAGGCGCCCCTGAGCGGCCACGGCACGATGTCGGCCTGCATAGCACGCATCGCCGGGTCTGAGACCACCATAGGGGCACTCGGTCCAGTCCACGCTGTTGAAGACCCTGCGATTCCCGAGGCCATTGGCATTGCAGCGAGGCTTGTACGGGCCCCGGAAACGGTCTAGAGGACCGAGATAGAAGGGTTTATCACTGGAGTAGTCGGCCGACTGATGATTCCTGCCGTCCAAAAGTGGCACAAGGAGATTGTACATCCAAGACCGAGGGAGCCAGACATGCCAGACCCGAGAAACCCCCTGATAGTGCAGTCTGACAAGTCCGTACTGCTTGAGGTGGACAACCCCCTCTATGAGGACGCACGCGACGAGCTTGCGAGGTTTGCGGAGCTGGTCAAGAGCCCGGAATACGTGCACACATACCGTATCACGCCCCTCAGTCTGTGGAACGCTGCCGCCATGGGCATGACCCCGAAAGAAGTGGTCGCCACCCTTGAGAAGTATGCGAAGTACCCGGTACCAGCCAATATCACCCGCGAGATTATGGAGTACATGAGCAGGTACGGCCAGCTGTCACTCTACAAGGAGGACGGTGACCTTGTGCTGATGTGTGAGGACGCCGACCTGGCAGAAGAGGTGTGGCAGAACAAGAGGGTGAGGGAGTACCTGCTGGAGCGGCTCGACGAGACCACCTTCTTGGTCGACCCTGCACAGAGGGGCTTCCTGAAACACGCCCTCATCGAGATTGGCCACCCTGTGGAGGACGTGGCAGGGTACGTGGATGGGGAGGCGCTCCACTTCGAGCTCCGGACGACAACCCTTGAGGGGAAACCCTTCAGGCTCAGGAAGTACCAGCAGGAGGCTGTGGACACGTTCTATGCGGGTGGCGGGCCCCAAGGTGGCTCCGGCGTGGTGGTACTGCCCTGCGGTGCGGGAAAGACCATGGTCGGCATTGGCATCATGCACAGGCTCCAGACATCCACAGTGATACTCTGTCCAAATGTGGTCGCAGTGCGACAGTGGGTCCACGAACTGCTGGACAAGACGACCCTGACCCCTGAACAGATAGGCGAGTACACCGGGGACGCAAAGGACATCCGGCCTGTGACGGTGGCTACGTACCAGATCCTCACATGGCGGAGGTCACGGGAAGAGGACTTTGAACACTTCCAGCTGTTCACAGCACGACGGTGGGGACTGATAATATACGACGAAGTGCACCTCCTACCTGCGCCGGTGTTCCGGGTCACCGCCTCAATCCAGGCCACCCGGCGGCTGGGCCTGACCGCCACGCTGGTCAGGGAGGACGGGCGGGAGGAAGATGTGTTCAGCCTGATTGGGCCCAAGAGGTACGACGTGCCCTGGAAACAACTGGAAGACCAGGGCTGGATTGCAACGGCCGTGTGTTACGAGATCCGCGTGGACCTGCCGGACAACATGCGCCGCAAGTACGCCCTCGCAGAGGACAGGAAGAAGTACAGGCTGGCCGCTGAGAACCCGGTCAAGCTCGACATCATCAGGCAACTGCTGGACCATCACAGCGAGGACAACGTGCTCGTGATAGGGATGTACCTCGACCAGCTCAAGACCATAGCCGAGGAGATTGGCGCGCCGCTAATCACCGGGAAGACCAGCAACGCCGAACGGGAACGTCTCTACGACGCGTTCAGGAAGGGCGACGTCAAGGTGCTCGTGGTGTCGAAGGTAGCGAACTTTGCACTCGACCTGCCAGACGCGAACGTCGCCATCCAGGTCTCAGGGACCTTTGGGTCGCGACAGGAGGAGGCCCAGCGGCTCGGTCGACTCCTGAGACCGAAAGCAGACGGCAGCTTTGCAAGGTTCTACTCAATAGTGACCCGTGACACCCGCGACATGGACTTTGCAGCAAAGAGGCAACTCTTCCTCACCGAGCAGGGCTACCAGTACGTCATCGCCTCAGCAGAAGAGAGGGTCTGGGAGCAGGACCCGGCAAGCTTCTTCGTATGAGCAGCGCTATGGACACCCACTGTTGACCGGCCCCACGAGCCCACCAGTCACGGTACTCGTGGTGTGGGAGTGAACGCCCCGGACACGGGTCAGAGCAGTGCCCAGACACGCACAAGGGGGAGTCGGACGGTGTGCTTGGACCGCGACACGACCCACACTATAGAGAGGAGAGGACATCCCTGAACTGTGACATCTTGTCACGCACGTACTGCTCCATGGCCGACACAAGGGCGCTGGACGAGAACTGGGGCATCACGGCCCCCACATGTATGAGCAGTAGCCGCTCGACCGTCCATGCGACCGCTGCGACGAGTGCAACAGCCGACAACGGCACTAGAGACTCGTCCTCGACAGCCCTCCTGAGTGGTGCTGGCAGGCGGTCGGGTGGCGGGGGGTCAGGGCTCTGGAGTACGAGGTACACGGTGTCGAGGAGGGGCTCACCGAGGGCACAGTACTCGAGGTCTAGGAGTACAGCCCGTCGACCCGTGAACACAATGTTGCTCTCCTGCAGGTCACCGTGCATGAGGCGTCCGGACCACGGACAGCACGAGTTGACCGATGGGACGAGGGCCCTGCACTCGTCGAGGAACTGGGGGATCATCTCAAGGACGTGGGACGGGGCACCTGGCACATACTGCACAAGCCGTTCCAACAGACAGGTCCTGTCACGGACGAAGTCAGAAGGGCGGGGATAGACATTCACTCCTGCTGGCGACTGGGCCGAGAACGTGGCAAGGGCTGTTTCCAGGCACTCCATATCACTGTGGCTGATTGAGGCAACACTGCTGCGGGTCTCACCAGGCACGTACTCGAAGAGGGTAAATGGGGTCTGGTGGTCGTTGTCGAGGACGCCGTGTACGACGGGACGCGGACAGAGACCCAGTCCAGCGAGGTGGGACGAGACCCTGACCACATACTCGTAGGGGTGCTCGACCAGACCAGCGGTGAGCACTGGGAGCTTGAGGACGAGGCGCTGGTCGCCGCACCACGCCGGGATGTTCAGGTTCGACCACCCGCCCATGGAGTAGGGCTCGATGACCAGCGGCTGTCCGCAGTCGGGCCACGCGTCTGTGACCATCTTGGCAAGGGTGTCGACCGACATCCCATGGACCGTGTCTAGTGCTAGGCGGGGCATCTCAGGCACAGACGTACTCAGTAGTACCACTTAAAGGCTGGTAAGGCAGGACTCTGACACATGGACACGCGGTATGTCCCACTGGTGCTGGCCCACCTCTTCAGGAAACTCGGCCCGGAGGTCGCGCTGGAGGACGCGGTGGCCTATCTGTCATTCAGGTGCAGGTACGGCCCGCCCACCGAGATCCGGAAACTGTTGACGGTGGCCCTGGAGAACGAGATGATATCACGCAGAGGGGACACCATCGTGGCCGAGTTCATGTATGACAGTCAATATCTCAGCCCAGACCAGCCGGCTGCCCTAGAGGGAAGGGTCCGCATCGGGGGGAATGTGAGACCAATGTACTAGGGGGATGTGGACGACCTACTAGGGGGATGTGGACGACCAGCAGGGGCGGCGGGATGTCCTGTGACGACTGGGACAGCATAGCGGCACTGTACCTAGGAGCAGCGCTCATGAGGGCGCGGGGCACCTTGCAGCAATCGATGCTATGAGGGCACTGAGGTGTACGAACGGGTTCCGGGCCTGGGTCATGCGGTGGTCAATCTCTGCGAACCGCTGTAGGAGCGCCCTTGTGGTCTCGTCATCCAGGGGCATCACGATGAGTTCGTGGGCCATCTCAAGGAGGACTTCGTGCGGGTCATAGCCCTCCAACGCAAGGAGATGCTTCATCAGGTCGCGCGAACGTACGAAGTCGCCCCTGACAGCGAGGGCAACAACCTCCCGGGCCGCCTCTGAGAGCCTCCAGCGGGAGCACTCGAAGACCGTGTCCTCAGTGACCCTGTCCGTCCCAGTGGCACATATCTGGAGGAGGTCGATGGCACGGCGGTAGTCGCCACGGGCCTCACGCGCAATTGCAGCAATGGCCAGGTCATCGACTGCAACGTCCTCGGCGGAGGCGACCCTGCGAACAAGGGACTCAATCGACTCCCTGGAGCCGGCACGGAACCTCACCATCAGGCACCGGGAGAGCACAGCGGGCGACCAGCCTGAGACCGTTGGAGTGATGAGGATGAACCTGCAGGCGCGGTTGTAGACCTCCATCGTCCTGCGCAGTGCCTGTTGCATGTTGTTGTCGAGAGCGTCGGCCTCGTCCAGTACGAGCACCTTCTCCCTTTCCGTCGTCAGGGCCAGCGTGGAGGCGAAGAGGCGTATTGCGGCCTGCAGTAGCTGGCTCTTGTTTGGTTCCCGCCGGATGTCGTGGGTCTTGAGCTCGTCTTTTGCTTCCCGATACACGGCCGACATGTACTCATCGAGGTCGCTACGTGCAGCCCTGTCAAGCTTTGCGAGGGCCTGCACAGGCCGCTTCGCCTTTGCCAGTGTGAACTCCCTGAGGTCACGGATGTTCAGGATCTTGAAGTTGTTGTCAAAGTCGTCCCCAAGGAGCGCCTGCGCAAAGAGGACAGCGGCTGAGGTCTTGCCGGTCCCGTATGGGCCGTAGAAGACCATGTTCGGACACACGTTACTGGAAGCAAGCCGCTTGAGCTGTGACACCGCGGCGTCCTGACCGACGAAGTCCGACCATGTCTTTGGGGCGTACTTCATGCTCCAGAGTACGTGTTCCATGCGGGCACCACCAGGTGGATGGTGGCCACCCAAGATAAGCATGTCTGCTCCTGCCGGGGCCAGTGTCATACCATCGATGCCAAGGTCTCGGAGGCGTCATCGGGGTCGAAGATGAAGGCGTTGAAGTGCCCACCGACTGCTCTCCTGAGCTCCTCTAGGCGTTGCTTCTTGACCTGGTCACTGAAGGGCCACTTGTGTTCGGGCTTTGGTGTAATCCCCAGACGCTTGCATGCCTGGACAATGTCCATCACGACCTCGAACAGCTCGCGCCCGGACATGGAGGCCGGCCGTATCTCACGTGAGTGCATTATCAGGCCGTAGGCCGGGGTGTTGTCGCCGAGGTACCACTTGCTGGGGGCGTGGCCGTACTTCGCGAAGGGCTCCATGCCATGACTGCGGAGGAGGGCCGTGAGCTCCTCAACGCTGCGATGCATGTTCACGAGGCTGTCATCATGGAGGCCGTAGCCCTCAAAGAGCGCCACCTGGATACCATCACGGGGGTTCCTCTTGGGGAGCTTCAGCCTGATGTCCTTCATCTCCTGGAGCCGGGACGGGGACAGCAGTTCGAGGCGTCCTGTGTCCTGCAGGTCGCACTCCGTGCCTTCGGGGAACTCAAGGATGAGCAGCGGCGGCGCCAGGTCTTCGCGGACATCGTCATGGGCGAACACGATGGCCTCGCCGTACCGTATTGGACACTCCTGCCGTATCATCTGTGAGAGTGCTGCCCCCATGGCGTCGTAGTCTCCGAACTCAACGAGGCCACCCTGGAGGCGCTCGGTGCTGATAGGACGGATAGCCAGGCGGAGCTCGGTGATGAAGCCCAGGGTGCCGTGGGAGGCGGCCACATCATCGAGGGTCATGTGGCAACGTGTGAGTGCAGCCTCAATCTCTGGGTCATCACACTTGACGCCGTGCCCGTCGACCACTAGGCGTGCACCGTTATAGAGCACCATCCGGACGCGGAGGGTGTTGTCGCGCATTGTCCCGTTGCTCCACGTGTCGTTCCCACCGCCATCTGTGGACAGGATGCCGCCGACTGTGGCAATGTCGCGGCTGCTCGGCGCCACCCAGAAACGCATCCCCAGTGGCTCGAGGAGGGCATTGATCTCGTCCGGTGTAGCACCCGGCTGGACATCCACATAGCCCTGGTCGCGGGAAACAGTGATGACGCTGTCCATCCGGAGGCTGCTAATCACGATGCGTTCGTGGTTGCCACCGGTACACGCGCCACTGAGGCCCGAACCACCTCCTTTGGGCGTGACCTCAAGGCCCTGTTCCCTTGCCCTTCTGACCAGCTCTACGACCTCGTCCTCAGACCGGGGATAGAACATACCCCGTACCCGTGAGAAGTCAAGACGGTAGTACATAGACGCATTTGCACCAGCCATGATGTCGCGGAGTCTCATCGGTCACCACCACCGGGAGTGCCCTCGCTGTCACTACGACCCATGAGCGCACGTTCCACGAGCTCCACTATGTCCACCGTAGCAACGTCGTTGGACAGGAACTGCTCCCGGCACGACGGGCAACATGTGACGACCGTTGTCCCACGGAGCCGTTCTTTCTGGGCCCGGCGCACCATGATCGTGTCGCTCATCTCAGGGTCGCTGGAGCGGAGCAGGCCACCGCCACCGCAACAGCTGGGCTCAAGCTCACGGAACTCGACCCCCATCTTGTTGAGGAGGGAGCGCGGCTGTGTCCGGACCCCACAGAGCCTGTGCAGCTCGCACGGGTCATGGTATGCCATGGGGGTGGG
>JALVPN010000171.1 GCA_027031765.1 Promethearchaeota archaeon
CGTACGAACCGCCGCCGTATCATGTCCTCAAGCCGGTTCTTGAGGAGCTTCCCAAGCGGGCCGAGGTCGTAGAAGCCGGCACTGCCACCGTAAATCTCTGGTGACGGGCCCCAGAAGAAGCCCCGCAACTTGCACAGCGCCGTGACGGTCTCTCTGAAGTCGCTCTGGGAACTCATCTGGAACAACCTGCGGGACGCTGAGATGGTGGCGACTTAAACCTATGCCTGCAATGCCTGCGCTGCAAGGAGGTGGTAACACGCCAACAGCGGCTGCAGTGTCATGCTCATGGACGCTCGCTGCTGTCGGGCCGGGCAATGCCCCCACGTCGTGTCCGGTCCTTCTGGTGTGGGGCCGCACTTGTGCCTGGTGCAGCTGCCACTCCCCACGTAGAGTTGAGGGCCCTGCGTTCCTATCAGGCTGTTGTCAGGCAGCCGGGAGCGAGACGAGGACCGTCATGTTGGTGAGCTCGAGTTCCTCCGCCTCTTCCAAGACAGTGACCCGGCCCCCGTACAGCGTGGTGAGGCGGCGTGCGACTGCAATGTCAAGGTCCTGGACACGCTCTGCACAGAAGTAGCGCTGGAACAGCTCGCGGAGCTGCTCGGCCTGTGAGACCGTTGTCACGACGGTCAGACGGATGTCGATAGTGTGTGGGGACGTGCGGTCAGCAGGGCCTATTGCGGACAGGTTGATGCCAGTCCCGGGCTCTATGCGCCGGATGACGGCCCTCAGGAGGTGGAAGAACAGGCGCTGGAGGAGTGGCGTCGCACGAGCAAAGTACGTCCCTACAGTACCGTCGACCATGACAATCGAGCGTATGTCAGGTACGGCAGCCGCGAGGGCACCGATTGCATGGTTGAACATGGCAATGACGTCGAAGTCCTCAAGCTCGTCAGGTGAGAACCGTTCGGTGCGTACAAGGGTCACCATCATCTGGGTCAGTTCGTCTGCACTGGAGAGGTGCGTCAGCGCTCTCAGCACACGCTCCATGGGCTCTTTTCCAAGGTCGCCACGGTTGGTAAGCTCGTAGAGCTCGTCTGACGCGGCAGCGTGCTCCCTGCTGATCGTGGTGGCGACCATGGCGGTGGCAGCCGACACGTGGGACAGGAACCGCTGCGATGTCATGCTCCGGGTGGAGTAGAACAGCAACAGGAGGAACGGCAACATGAGTGTCGGGACGGCGAGCACCACCTCCGCAGACCACCACCCGATTGTCCACGGCACGTAGTTACCCCGCAGTGTCAGTGACACTATCCAGATCATCAGGGAACCGGCGGCGGACATGCCGACGGCCACTTTTTCACCCGACTCGATTGCCAGCAGGGTGAGCAGGTATGCGAGTTCAAAGACCGCGACAGTGCCAAGGAACACCAGGAGGGCGTCTCCTATGGGGTGGGTCACGATACCGGGGACTGCGACCGTCAGGTAGTCGTAGACGGCCTCGCCGAGGACTACGGCCACGACGACGAAGACGTAACCGTACCACTGCGCATGACCAGAGGTGGAGGCCGACCTGTCAGCGGGTGGCCGGAGCAGTCTACGAATCGCCACTCCGAGCGCCACGACGGTGACCAGGCCTCCGACGACATATGGGACAATGGCCTCACCCAGTGGGCCGTAGAACGGGTGAAAGTGCTCCAGGGCCGTCGCAACGTCGAGGACAGACCATGAGAAGAGGGCAAATGCCACGGGGGAATAGGACCATGATGTGCGGTCACTCGCCTCGGTCACGAGCAACAGGCCGACCACGGTCGCCATCATCGCTGACGAGAGGTGTATGCTGATGGTGAGGACCGGGTTCACCACAGACTGGAGGCCCAAGAGGGCTGCCATGAGGTACGAGCCGATGAAGGGTGCGACCACGAGCAACGGGAACATGAGCACGACCCCATATGCAAAGAGCGGCCTGATGCCAACAGAGCGTAGCAATGGGTAGCATGTCGCAATAATGACCACCATCAGGGCACCCGCTTCCAGACCCATCGTGAAGACCCAGAGACCGGCCTCGACCAGTGTTGCAAGGGCGACCATCAGTGAGGAGAGTGCGAACAGGAGGGCTGCTACTGAGAGCCTGAGCGGGTCCGTCAGCTGGTCTGCGTATTGCTGACGGTAGGCCCCGACTGCTACGAGCACGAACACTACCACACCTGACAGGGCGACCACAGTGGACACCTGACCGGTCCAGTCCGGGAGCAGGCCCGACACGTACAGCCCATAGAAGACCGACAGGACCAATATGCCCGTGCCTGTGGACACGGCTGCTGCGCGCCCGGTCTCAGCAAGACCAAGAGCATCACCCTCGCGGCCGGCCAGTGACACAGCACCAAGGAAGAGGACGCCGGTCGTGAGGAGGTGCACTGCGTGGACAAAAGTCCCCGGACCCGTTGACCAGAGGCCCGACAGTCCGACCAAGAAGATGTGGCTCAGTGTCACGACGACGTGCATGAACCAAGTGGTGACAACAGCACCGAACAGCACCCTGTGGTACTGTGACGGGTCCGTCCTCATGACACTGAACACTGACGCGGAGGCCGCAGCCGACAGGAGCATGAGGACCGTAGTAACGACTACGACCAGCTGGCGGCTCTCAAGGGGAGGAGAAGTGACGTAGATGAGAGCGCACACAGCAGTCAGCACCAATAGGCCGATGACAATCCGGGCACCCCGGTGCCTGATAACATGCATCTGAGTTCAGCTCACACCACGCGCTGTCCACACCGCTGACACGGGACAAGATAGAGGTTCCGCTGATGTATTCTCCGCGGGAGGTGTCCCATGCGGCCCATACGTCCGCCGAACTCAGGACGCGTGGGTACGACGTCAGCGTGGGTAGTTGGCCCTGCCAGACGGCACACCCCGGGCCTGCCGCAGCCCGTGCCCTTAATTAGGGAGTGCAGGCCGCAGGTGTTGTGAGTGGTCACATTGGTAAAGGACTCAAGGATATCGGGGTTCTACAAGCTGACACGTGAAGAGCGGGTCGCCAGACTGCTCGAACTCACAGGCCTTGACAGGAAGGAGGCCGCGCCCCTCACAGACCCGGGGCAGGTGGACATGTCAGTCCTCGACCACATGATTGAGAATGTGGTAGGTGCCATGACGCTGCCGCTCGGGATTGCAACGAACTTCCGTATCAATGGCAGGGACTACCTCGTCCCCATGGCGATAGAGGAGCCCTCGGTGGTGGCCGCCGCAAGCAATGCGGCAAGGATTGCGCGGCCACACGGTGGCTTCACGGCGGTGGACACGGGGCCCCTCATGATTGCGCAGATACAGGCGGTCAATGTCCCGACACCCTTTGCAGCAAAGCAGCGCGTCCTGGAGGCGAAGGAAGAGATCCTCGCACTGGCAAATGAGCAGGACCCCGTCCTCGTCAGGTTCGGTGGTGGGGCGCGTGACGTACGCGTGCGGGTCATAGACTCAGCGGTCGGCCCGATGGTCATCACAGAGCTCATCGTGGACACAAGGGACGCCATGGGTGCCAATGCGGTCAACACCATGGCTGAGGCCCTCGCACCGACAGTCGAGCGGCTGACTGGAGGACGCGTGCTGCTGAGGATACTGTCCAACCTTGCAGACCTCAGGCTGGTACGTGCACGTGCCACCTTCGATGCGGAGCTCCTCGGCGGTGAGGAGGTGGTCGACGGTATCATTGCCGCATGGGCCTTTGCAGAGGCCGACCCCTACAGGTGCGCCACCCACAACAAGGGCATCATGAACGGGATTGATGCGGTGGTCATTGCCACTGGGAACGACTTCAGGGCCATCGAGGCCGGGGCACACAGTTATGCGGCTGTCGGTGGCTACAGCTCGCTGACAAAGTACGAGAAGGCACCGGACGGCAACCTTGTCGGCTCAATCGAGGTGCCCATGGCTGTGGGGCTGGTGGGCGGTGCCACAAAGGTGCACCCTGTGGCACGGGCATGCGTGAAGATCCTCGGGGTGAAGACTGCAGCAGAGCTCGCACATGTGATTGCCAGCGTGGGCCTTGCACAGAACCTTGCTGCCCTGCGTGCGCTCGCGGCAGAGGGAATCCAGAAGGGACACATGGCACTCCATGCACGGAATGTGGCAGCGACCGCAGGCGCACGGGGCGACATGATAGACAGGGTCGCCGAGATACTCGTCCGGGAGAAGAAGATAAACGTGGAGCGTGCGAGGGAGGTGCTCGCTGAGCTCCAGGGCGGTGGAGAGTAGCCCTACTGCCCCTGTACGTGCCGTGCCCGGACAGCAGGTGCACAACACAGCTGCGGCCCTAGAACACCGACAGAGCTGCGCGGCACCGTGACGGACGGGAGGCCGGGCCTCTGCCGGCCCCACCGGTAGGAGCAGGTACCCCTGCCATTCGATTTTCGGACCCCCGTCCATCAACACAACATATTTCTGGTGACCGGCATAGTTACGGGACGGTCTAATTGCTGACGTGGCACTCCATCCGTCGTCGGTAGCGGAGTCGATAAGACATGGAAGAGGACTGCACGCAATGGGAACGCCTTGCAGGCGAGTTTGCGGAGGCTGAGAACTACTACCAGGCTGCACACCAGTACAAACACGCTGCCAGCTGCTATCTTGACAGGGTCATTGAGATGACGAGGAAGGCGGCCGAGTACTTCCACATGTATGCAGAACAGAACGTGGAGAAGGACGACCACAGGACTGCTGCCACCGCATACTTCGAGGCCGCGACACAGTACCGTCAGGTCGATGACATGGGCACGGCGCTGACACTGTACGAGAACGCAGCTGAACAGGCCCTGAAAGAGGACATGATAGAGACCGCCGCGCAGGCCTACCTCTGGGCCGCGTACGCCTGCTACAGGCTCGGGAACATGGACTACTTCGTCGAGTGCGCCAAGAACATGGGCGACCTGTACGACAGGGCAGCCGACAGGGCACTGGAGGCAGGCAATGCCCAGCGCGTGGTGATGGACCTGGCCCTTGCTGCAATGGGGCTTGCCACTACGGACAGGGTGGACGACGCGCTTGAACGGGTCGAGAAGGCAAAACGCGTAATCGGTAAGACACGCGGGGACTGGATGGAGACCATGCTTGAGTTCAGTGAGGCCCTGGCGAAGAATGACCTCGACACGGCAGATGACCTGCTCAGGGAGTTCCGCGAGGAGGAGACCGTACAACAGGTCATGCGGGCATGTCTTGAGATCAGACAGGAGGAGGCCAAGAAACGGCGGCGCGCGGCCGCCAGTCAGTGAACCCTCACAAGGGAGCTCTGTACGACCTCGGGCCCTCCATCAGCTGATGACACCTTCACTGTGACCAGCTGGTCGCCAGCAGCCAACGCCCGCACATATAGCTGGAACCTCATGCGTTCGCCGGAGCCGAGGAACTCGACCGTCTTCTTGCTGCTGCCCAGCGTCAGCACCAGACCATCGGAGAGGTCAATGGACAGCTCCAGACCACTCGCTGGGCCATCACCCTCGTTACCCAGCACGGCGTCTATTACGATCTCGTCGTTGAGACCGCAGCTGATACGCTGGGGCTCCAACGCAAGCGTGAGCGCTGGGGGGGCATGCTGTACATCGAACTCGATGGTGTTGCTGACCTTGTGTGCAAGTACGTGCGCACCCTCAAGGGTGAGCCTGAACGGGCCTACCACGGCACTACCACTGAGTACAGGGATCACCTCCAGCAGCCACGAGTCCTCAGCCAGTGGCTCACCTGAGAAGACCGGGCCGCGTGTCAGGGTGACGTTGTTGCTCAGCGAGACCCGGTGTGCGGTGACCCTGACAGGCTCAGGACAGCGGTAGCGGAGCTCCAGCTCTAGGGGCACCTTCACACTGACCGCCGACGGCTCAGGGCCAGCCCACTCCAGTACGACCTCCGTGCTCAGGGCCAGGTCCACGCACGACACCACAAACTCGACGAGCTGGCGCTCGGCATCAGAGGCCTTGACTGCTGAGGCCAACCGCTGGATCTTTGACAGAGGGGTCTCCTCCCCGTGACATAGGACGGCCACACACGTCTCTGCGAAGGCATACGGTGCAGTCTTCTTACCACCGGGTAGGCGCTTGTTGGCCTTGTGGAGCAGGTTCACAGCTGTGTCAAAGCTGCGGGCCGCCAGGTAACAGAGTATCGACAGTGAGATGGCCCGGCCAGACTGGGACACGCGTCGGGCCCGGAAGAGGTGGTCAGATGCCTCAGAGTACAGGCCACCAGCCTCGTCAAACCGCCGGTCGATGAGCAAGACCTCCGCAGCGGCTGTCTTCATAGCCGCAGCACGGGTGTGGTCGTCAGCCTGTAGAGCGGTGTACGCTGCCTCACGGAAGTACTTGACGGCAAACTCGACATCCTCCACCTCCAGGAACAGGCGTGCCGCCTTCTCGTACTCCACGCTCGCATAGTCGGGGTAGTCATCCTCAATCTCCTTCAGGGCCTTCTCAATATGCCGCTTCGCCTTCTTCACGGGATCCTTCTTGAACAGTCTTCCGAACATCGGTCGGCCTCACTCGTCTGGACAAGAAGACCCAAAAGCACACCGGCTTTATCGGTTTCGGCCAGCAGCAGGAGGCACCAGACACATGGAAGGACTACCGGTCTACTGGTCCGACCCCACCAGGACAGAGTTCGAGGTCACGGTCGAGAGCTGCAGGGATGCCGGCGACCACTTCGAGGTCACACTCGGTGAGAGCGTCATCAGGCCTGCCGGCGGGGGACAGGCTGGCGACCGTGGCACCCTCGTGGCCGACAGGGAGGTCAGGGTCCTCGACACCGCAGAACACAACGGCAACGTGGTGCTCATCACTGACGAGCCGGTACAGACCGGGCCCGCGGTGCTCACTATCGATGCTCAGTGGCGCCGTTCCATGATGAGGAACCACACCGCAGAACACCTCTTCGTCGCGACGCTGGTGCACAAGTACCCGTCCGTCAGACTCGGCTACATCTGGATTGACGGCGAACGGGGCACTGTGGAAGTCAGTGGCCACCTCACAGAGGACGACCTCTTTGATGCTGAGCGCAGGGTGCAGGGAGTGATTGCGCGTGGGCTCCCAGTACAGAGCACGATGGTCGAGGTCTCTGCACTCGACGCGTCAGTGCGTGCCAGAGAGGGGGTACGCTCAAGGAGTGGCAGGGTACGCGTCGTCAGCATCGGCGACTATGACCGTTCGGCCTGTTCAGGCACCCACGTACTCAATACGGCAGACATACGCGTCTTCAAGATAGTCGACTACAGGCTCAGTGATACCGGCGCGCATGTCGAGTTCCTGACAGGTGACAGGGCCGTTGCCAGGTTGTCCCACGTCTTCAATGAGGTGCTGCGGCGCAAGTACACCTATCCCTACGAGCTCGACCAGATCGGTGCCGTCCTCGACAAGGGCAAGAGGGCCGTCAGTGAGCACACAGCCCTCAGAGAAAAAGTGATGGGGCTCCTGCGCTCCGGGCCCGCCGTCGAACGCATCGGCAATACCACCTTCATGCACGAGTTCCTGCCCGGTTTCGATGCGAAGGCCATGCGCCTGTGCGCAAAGTCGTTGCGTCTGGGAGCACCATCAGCCGTGCTGTTCTTCGCACCCGGCAGGAAACCCACCGTGCTCCTGTGGACGGACGGGCTGCCACACGGGGCCTCACACTATATCAGGGACGCCGTGGTGCGCCTCGGAGGAAAGGGCGGCGGTAGCCGAGAGGTCTTCACAGGCGGCTTCAGGGAAACCAGCGATGATGTAGCGCTGTTCGAGCAGCTCGTCGAGAGTGTCAGACACACCCTCAACGCCGACGTCAGGGTCACAGGCACCTGACGGGTCATGTGTCAGTATTCAAGAGGTCAGCATGGGTGCATTCATCTCGCGCACCATCTTCTTGCCCGATGAAACAGTGGGATACGAACAGACTTGCAAGAGCGTTTTCCGAACACAGTGTTCCGCCATCTTGCCCAGATGAGTGCGGTTTCGAAGCCGTCAGAAGACAGGGATTCGAGTCCTTCCGGTCGGGACATGGCCATGGAGATAAAGGGGTCTGCTTGTGGAGCGGTGTTGCTCTCACAATACACAGAACCAATACAGCCTCCATCCTTCCAGAACCAGAACCACGGAAGACCGAAGAAACTCCTCGTAGGCCTGCGAAGGCCTGCCGTCTAGCCGAACATCGTCGAGTACCACAGCAGACACCTATGAGAAATCGCGGATGGTATGAAATGTACTTGTGTATGAACAGACGTCCACCATCATGGAACAGGTGTTTCCGTGGTATAGTCATCACTGGACGACGACGGTCGTCGGTAGTGACAGGCCAGAGGGCATATCAAGATTGCACTCCCCGGGGCTTGTTCTGGAGGAGGACGTAGTGCAGTGCTTGTTGGGGCCTAGACCCACAGCTGAGAGCAGGTTCTCACAGCTGGTTGATTGCGTAGTCCGAACCACTCCGGTCTGTTGTCCGATGTCGCCTTCGTCACCATGGTCAGGACATCGGTCTGGGCCGAGAATGCAGTCAAGTTTCGGCAAGATGCCCGAGGTACGACTCTTCCGTCAAACTTGCGGCAAGTAGTCAGCAGGCTGCAGAAAGAAGAAATAAATAGTAGGAAGAGAGCATCCACAGCAGGGAGAAATGGGATATAGGTGGAAGTGGAATGTGGAAGAGTAACAAAGCTGTTGCGGCAGTGGGCCTCGTACTCTTGCTAGTGGGCGCAAGTCTGCTACCGTACTTGTATGCGTACTACCCACCGCTGAGCTGGTTGGGTCTCGCAGGTATTGTTCTAGTTATCATTGGACTAGTCCTCGAAATCAAAGCAATACGTTCATGGACTTCTGGAAGACGTGGGAGCGTTGGAGAAAGCCTTAGAGGAATCTTACAGCTCGGCGAGACCGGGGAGCCGGATCTGAGCATGCGTCAGACAATGATGAGAAGCCCATTCTTTCACGAGTTCACGTTCACGGAGGTGGGGTTCAGGCTCGTCCAGCGACTCCACAGAGAGCTGGCGTTCCTGCTGCAGGATGCAGGCATCAGCATTGGTACTTCAACGTGTAGAGTGTTCAACACGAACTACGGAACGCTGTACTACGGCTACCTAGAGGGGGTTCCGGACATCGCCCTCCAGAAGAGGCGATTGTCGCTCCTCGTCAGTGCACTCAGAGCAATCTTTGGCATCGTAGGAGCCATCATGATTTTGTATGGCACGCTTGTCTTGCGCTACTCCTACTACCTCTATGATGTCCAATCCGGATTGATACTGCTTACTATAGGTCTCGTTCTCACAGCCATTGCAGTCAAGCTCAAGCCCAAGAAACTGCTCCTACCGCCCTACTTCGGTCGATACAGATTGATGTACACCGGCTCCATCGAACCACCAATCATCACGGAGAGCACGGAAACTCAAGGCCTGGTAGCAGCATTACCAGGAGTCACAAGAAAGACGGCAGTGTACGAGTCGCCACAGGACATGGTACTGTATGTCGCCCACTCATTTGAACCGAGCGAGGAAGCTCTAGCACATCCTGAAGTTGCAGAGCGTACTAGGTTCTTTGACTACATCACGGAAAGAATACGGACGCAGCTGAACGCACGGCCACAGGAAACGCCGCCTGCAACAAAGCTCCATGAGGAAACAACACTAGCCATACAGGCCTTTGTAAAGAAGTATGTCGAACCAAACGACAAACGGGCGGATGTCGTAAGCGAGGTTGTGCAACGATGGCCTCTACACGAGGGACGCTACACGCAGAGAGCATCATTCCACAACCCATCTGACGAGGGAACATTTAACTGACTGGTGGACAGTGTGGCCCGTGTCATTGGGGAATTCCCACACGGGCCCATGTCCGGGGATTGCGACTAGTGAACACACGGACATGCGATGAGCGATTGACCAATGACCCACTGTTCTGTATTCTGTAGGAAAGATTTCGCACCACCTCATCTTCGACGAAGATGTTGCAACAACAGCAAGGCCTTTTCGAAACGTCAGGTCAGCGCTGCACATCCTGTCCATGCTGGGGTGGATGCACGCCCTTGACAAGGTGATCCAGGTCTTCATGTAGCCGCAGCACAGGACACCGCCGGGCTACTACGATGCGGTCAGCACATGGGAGCAGGAGCAACGCATGCGCACCATGACGTCTCCTACGGCGGTCTGGCCGGCCCTGCCACAGGTGGATGTGGTCGCAGTGGTCGGGATGACGTTCCCGGTGCTCGTGTGTGCTGGGCTGGCGCTGGCGCCGCTGCTCTACATCTACCACGCAGACAGGGCCCGGAGGGTGCAGCGAGCAATGCTGAAGAAGGAGCGCAGGCGGCAGGGCCCGCGGTGATGTCCAAGGTATCGGGCCCTCAGCGTGCGGTCGTGACCCGGAGCAGCACGGGGACCACGCCAGTGCCATACGTCGCGCATCAGTCCTCCAACGTGCGGTCACGACTCACAGGACGGGGAGTAGAGGCAAGTGGACTCTGAGCCCCCGTGCTAGGCCTCTGGGCTGCTAGTTGTCGCGGCCGTGGCACTGCCCCCCTGTCGGCAGGGTGGGCCGGGTGTAGTG
>JALVPN010000172.1 GCA_027031765.1 Promethearchaeota archaeon
CGGTGTTGCCCAATGGAACGGAGGAACTGCGTCTGCAGGCAGGGGGAGAGGACATCGACCGCCTGAGCCTGGTCTCATTGCCGCAGGCCGGTACCAGCCTGGGCCTCGACCCCCAGTGGCGTGGTGAAGGTGAGCCTGCCCTCGTCAAGGCCCTGCTGGAAGCCCTGTGGCCCGTAGAGGACCTCAAAGGGTGGTTCGATGTCGAGGAACTCGTGGTACTCGTGGGCCCACATCTTGTAGCAGCCCGGACAGTTCGTCACGATCCGTTCAACACCGAGCTCAAGGTACTTCTGGATGTTGTGCTCCGCGAAGACGCGGGCGGTCTCAAAGTCCCCGGTCATGATCATCGGTGCGCCACAGCACCACTCGTCCTCACCGAGGATGGTGAAGTCCTCACCGATCTTCTCCATGACGAGGGTTGTCGCAATTGTGGCCTGGACTGGCACTGCCTTGAAGGAAGAGGCGCAACCAAAGAAGAACGCAGTCTTGGCAGCGATGCCTACGCGGTCGAGGAGAGCGTCCTCATCAGGGTGCCAGTATGACCAGCCCTCAACGCGGTCCATCTGTGCCTGACCAAGGATGTTCTTTGTCTTCAGGAGGGTCTCGCGTGCGGTGACAAGTGCGTCTGGCCACATGCCCTTCTTGAGGAAGTCGCCACGCAGGGCCTGGTAGACCTTGACAAAGGGGATGTCCACCTGACAGACCTCCTCGCAACCACCGCAGAGAGTGCACCCGAACACGGCATCCCGGAGGCCCTCAAGGCCCTGTGACGCTTTCAGCCGGCCCTGCATCAGCGCACGCGCCAACAGCATCTTGCCTTTCCCAGAGTAGCTGTCGCGTCGCTTCACCTTGAACGTGGGACACGCACCGTGGCCGACCTGACAGAAGCTACACTGTGCACAGGTGAAAGGGATTTCCCGGAGACCATACTGTTCAAGGACGGGGAACCTCATGTCCATCAACGCCACAGACCAGTCATCACGGCGGTCAGCACAGCAGACGGGCCGCCCTAGGGCGTCACGCAGAGAAATGCAGGTAAAATACGTTTCCTTCTTGCAGTACGCACCGGTGCATTGAGGAGCAGAAAGACCGCCCCACCTAGTATACGAAACTCTGTACAAAGGCCAAGTCCTGTAGCCTTGGGCCAGAAGGGGGCCACCACGGCGAAGTCGTAGATACCGGGACACTCGAGGGTTTCTGTGATGTCGCAGCTCCGGACACGGGGGACTATTTGCAGGTCGCTCTCTACGCCACCAACGTGAAATATGCACGCACTACAATGGGTGCTGCGGAGTAGGTTTTGGAGCCCCGACAAGGGGCTCATGCACCTTGTTGCCCATGCGAATCTCTCACTGTGACCGCGAGGGCGTTGACTCAAGGTCATCAGATTGGGGCGAATCATCCACGTATCTCGACTCATGGAGCGGCCAGCGATCCAAGACCTCGTCAAGCACGTCGCGCTCCGTAGGATGGTCGTACTCAGTAATGTGCCCGGGTATTAGAAGGCTGGTCACAGCATGCAGTTGTTCTGGTGGGGGCATATCTCTCGGTTCGGCAGCAAGCTGTTTCTGAATCCTCGCCGTGATGTAGTCAAAGTACTTTGTCCGTTCTTGGACCTCCGGGTTCCTGAGTGCTCCTTCAGTCGGTTGGAATGAGTGCGCAACGCGGACGACCATGTAGTCAGGTTGCTCGTAGGGGATGTCCGGGTGTTCGGGCACCTTTGGCACGTAGCCGACATACATGATTTTATACTCACCAGAATATGGCGCAGTAAGCACCTTTACATTGCTCTCTCCCTTGATGAGTCCTGCCGCCATACAGATGAGTCCAGGAACAGCAAGTATGAGGGAAGAGAAGCCGCCGGGCGGGCCCAACCAACCCAAGAATGACAGCATGCCAATCCCGCTAACAATCGCTCCCAAGACAACAAGGACTGACCCCAAGCCGATTTCCGATACGTTTTTCGCCATTGTTAGCTTGACGCTTGGGGAGCCTGACATTGTTCCCGCATAGATGTCGCCGTGTTTCGTATGCCTGACCTCATGCCGTTCGTCACCGACTTCTACGCCTGCATCCTGCAATAGGAAGGCAAGTTCCCTGTGGAAGTGGTCAACCGGTCTGAACCTCGTCTTTATGTCTGTGAACTCGTAGAAGAACGGATGCCTCAACATCACCTGTCGTAGACTGAGCTCGTCTGAAACATCCGCCCTCCATTTCATCTTTCGACTCGTCTTTTTCATGTCCTCTGTCATGAAACTGATTCCTCCCCTTCAACGGACAAAGGAATGCAGGCGCTGCCGTCGAATCGTCCTATATTAGTCTAACTCGGCTGGACATCGCTGAATGCTTCATTGAAGCCCAAATTGAGCTGGCGTAGCTTGCATCACATGGAGGGGCTGTGGGCCACGGCCCATTTACGTGGACTTCTGGATAGCCTTTCCGACTCAACAAGTGTATACCAGTCGAAGGGCAAGAAAGAAACAGTCCCCTACAGTGGAAAAGCGGAGTCCGCGCGTATGTGGGTCTCTTCGTGCCTTCGCACACGCGGGCCCGACAAGAAGACACCGAACTCCGATGCAACATGCAACCGACCTAGAAGCGATTCTCACCAGAACAGGGCGGAAAGCACTACTCTCAAGGCCACTCTGACAAAGCGTCAGGAAAAGTACAACATTGCCCTGAGGGATGACAGACAACACGCACGAGTCGGTGTTGACCTCCTTGCAAAGACCCCATTCTTTGTGAATACATGGGATGTCGCAAGAGATGCCGCTCGATATTTCGACCCGTATGGAGGCACACAGATGGTGGTAGGTCTCTTGATGCAGTGTGCTGGACTCTTCCCGTAGCCGGCTGCAAGGGTCCCCCTTCCATGAAGCATGCCTACCTTGACAGTCATGTGAGATGCTCCGCCGGGCTGGGCCGTCGGTCAGTCCCATTGACAGCTACAGGGCTCTGGCTGAGCAATATATGCGTGCCTCTTGACGGGCGGTCAGCAGGGTCTGTTGACATGCTGAGGGACACGATGGACGAGGCGTCCGTCGCACAGGAGCACGACCACGCAGGCGCACCTGAGGAGTCGCATCAACGACATCAATATGGTATGCGGTGTCACGACACTAAGATACAGACGGGCCGCCCAAGGCCGTCAGACAGAGAAATGCAGGCAAGATACGTTTCCTTCTTGCAGCACGTACCGACCGTGCCACACACCAGCAGTAGCCTCTGGGCCCGCCAGTTGCCCTGACAGACCCCCGTACACAGTAGACGCAAGGAAGTCTTATACAGGCCCTCTGCGGAAGGTCGGGACAAGTGGCATAGCGTTCACGCTACCGGGGGCCATCTCAGGTCGAGTCCAGGGAGGTGAGGCCGATGGCCAGCTCCGTGTTCGAGGACGAAAGGGTCAGGCTCTTTGACTGGAAAGTGATAGTGGCGGTAGCCATAATATACTCGATGAATGCGTTCCTACTCGAGGGTGCGAGCAGTCTGTTCCCCCACGAGGAGCGTGTGACGATTGTCGTGCCTGCATTTGCCTCCATCGTCTTTGGCCCAGTGATTGGAGGCCTGGGCACAGGGTTCGGGAACCTGCTCCTCGACATCATCGACAAGTACGTCCTGTCAGACGAGGGGCTTGCTGCGCGCCACGTGCTGGGCTTCTTTGCCAACATGGTGGGTGCGATGGTTGTCGGCCTGTACTCCCGCAGGACCGTGATTGGTCCGGACGACCGGATATTCACGTGGGAGAGGATACTACAGGCCATAAGGAACACCCTGGCATCAGTCCTCGGCCTCGCTGTGGTCACGGGTGTGATGATAGGTTACGGGCGGTGGCTGTTGTCCTTTGCCGGGCTCGACACCTACACCTTCGAACAGGGCTCGACCCTTGCCGGGATCATAGTCACGAGCAACGGCTTCGTCCTGCTGGTCGCAATGGTGCCACTCCAGCTGGCGTTCCTGTGGGTAGAGAGGCGGCGGGCACGGACATACAGGGACCAGCTCGAAGAGTCCAGGGCACTGTCAAAGGTGGGCGGCGTGCGTGGAGCACCAGTGCGTGTAGAGTCGTTCAAGGAGCAGGGCAAGGGCTTTGTCCTGCGGCGCTGGTCAACTGTGAGACTGAAAGTGCGCAACCTGCTCGACATCCCGATGCGTTACCGTGTGGAGGTGCTGGCACAGGACCACGTGGACCCGAACGTGTTCTACACCGAACTCATGACACCCAATGGTGTGGACGTCATAGACCTCCAGGTCTACCCATTCGACGATGCTGAGCGGGTCATCAGACTGGTGTTCCGGCCATGGGTCGAGAGCATGGACATGCTGCGCGACGTGTTCGAGGACGACCGGCACTTCGCCTACGAGTATACGTACAACGTCCTGTTGCCGGGGAACCGGCGTTTCAGGGTACTCGTATCAATCGTGGGCATCATGGCACTGATTGTGGCCGTTGCGCAGGCCGTCCGGAGCATGCAGGACGTTGCCACGGGCGTCGCAGCGTCCAGTGGTTCCCTAGCATTCATGGTGACCGTAGGGGTTGTGGTCGCTGAGTTGCTATTCGTGTTCCTGTGGTACCAGTACAGGAAGCGTCAAGAGGGGGTGGCGTGAGGTGGACGACGAGAGACGAGACTGGGAGGAACAACTGACACAGCCAGAACAGCCCGCACCAAGGGGCACTGCACCTGATGACACTGGCAGAGAGAAGGGCGTGCTCGCTGCTGAACGCCCCGAGACCGCGAACGTCGTGCAAGACAGCAGCGCCATGCGGGTCTTCAGGTCCATACTGGACGTTTCCATGGTGGTAATCGCCGGGGCGGTCGCCTACGTCTACTTCGTACAGGACGCGGCCCCTGAAGTAAGGGCCCAGTTCGCAGTCACCATGGGCGGGTTCTTCATCGTGCTAATCGTACTCGGTCTGCTCATCGTGTGCGAGGGGTGGCAGGGCCGGGACGTCATCAGAGACGTCACACATGAGCGCGGTGAGATTGCACACCTCGGCCCATACTCCGGCAAGCGCGGCATCCTTGACATAGGTGTCGACCAGCCGTTCGTGCAGTACCACGCGACACCACTGACACTCCGGATCCGCAACATCTCCGACAGCGAGGGGATTAGAGTGCGGTTCCACTCGATGGACCACATATCACCCAGCAGCATCGACCTGCCAATACCACCGGGCGCCGAGGAGACCATCCACGTCCACGTCGTGCCGATTGCCATTGGCGAGCGCGACATGTCAATCGAGCTGGCAGACCTGTTCGACGCGGAGGGGCGCCTGATCCCCAAGTACGAGGCGAACACACTCGCTGTCGAACGCTTCACATACTTCGCCCGTGAGCCGGCATTCGGTGGGATAACGGCAAGCCAGATGAGGCTGCTCAAGACGCTCGCCTCCGTTGCGACCGCCCTCGTGGTGGGCTCCGGCTTCATACTGGCGTTGTTCGGGGAGGCCCTCGGCGGGATGGAACAGGTGATAAAGACCTATGTCCCGATGCTCGTTATCCTCCAGGTGCCGGTGTTCTACGTCTACTTCACCCTGAGGAACAGGCTGCCGACCTAGCGGTCATCACGTCGCCCCCCGCGGCCCCGGCCGGGCCCGGCACAGTGCTGGCTGTCACCTCACGGGAGGGCCGGGGGCACCTGACCCAGGGCCTTCCATCTCGCTATGTTTTTATGTCACGCACGGGGTCGTGGCAGACCGAGAGCACTCTCGACCACAGAGATGGAGACGTTTGCTCATGGGGCTTAACAGGCGCCAACTGGCACGGCTGGGCGAGATATTTGGTGACAGACTCATCACCGACAAGCACGAACTGGTCCTACATGGTGTCGATGTGGGCACGCTCCCGAAACAGGTCGGCTGGCTGATGAACACGAAGCCGGACGCAATCGTCCAGCCGGAGTCGCCAGAGGAGATAGCCGAGCTCTACAGGTTTGCAAATGAGGAGAGTGTGCCGGTCGTCCCACGCGGTGCAGGGACCTCCGGCTACGGGGGTGCAATCCCCAGGAAGGGCGGTATCGTTGTTGACATGAGATGGATGCGCCGCGTGCTCACCGTGGACAGAGAAGGGCTGACCATCACCGTCGAGCCGGGGATCTCGTGGGCAGACCTGCAGTTCGAACTGAACCAGCAGGGCCTCGACCTGCGCTGCTACCCGTCGTCGGGGCTCTCGGCCACCGTGGGTGGATGGGTCTCCCAGGGCGGTGACGGCATCGGCTCCCTCAAGTACGGCAACATCAACGAGAACGTCGTCGAGCTCGAAGTGGTGCTCCCGAACGGCAAGACGGTCCGGACACGGGACACTGACCTGTTCTGCGACACCGAGGGGATACTGGGCATCATAACAAAGGTCACCCTCAAGGTCAAGCCACTCGTACCAATACGGTGCATAGTGGCGAGCTTTCCGGAGAACTACCTGATGGTCTTCGCCATGGAGAGGATCCTTGAGGAGGGGCCGCTGCCCTTCACAATCAAGTTCGAGGAGAGCAAGTACACAGACCTGAAGAAGAAGATGTGGGACAGGCCGGAACCGTTCCCGTTCCCTGTGCACCATGGTACGGTGCTCGTTGCCTACGAGGGTGACGACGAGGAGATTGAGGAAGGGTTTGAGACCGTCCGCCGTGTGGCCGCAGAGCTGAAGGGTACTGTGTATGACGAGCATGTGGCCGAACACGAGTGGGCCGACAGGTTCTATCCAATGCGTGTGAAGAAGATGGGGCCCACACTCGTCGTCGGGCAGGCCTTTGCACCACTGGAGGGGCTCGAAGGGGTACTCGATGACTTCCAGTTCGAACAGGCCTCTGCCCCCGCCGGCCTCGACGGGTACGTGACGTCGAGGACTGGCACGACCATCATGGGCTACTTCCTCGAGGACGAACGGCGCCACTTCTTCATGCTGTCGTGGTCGCAGAGCTTCATCATATTCAAGCTCGCCCAGAAGTACGGTGGCCATGTCCACAGTACCGGTATATGGTTCGCCAACTATGCAGAACAGTACTTCGGCAAGCGACGCCTGGCACGGATCCGGGCGGCAAAGCTGAAGTTCGACCCGAAGGAGATATCGAACCCAGGGAAGGTATTCGCATACTGGCTGCCCCTGATACTCCGGGTCGGCAAGTACTTCATGTGGGTGGCCTACGACGCCTTCAGGAACGGCTTCGGACGGATTGCGCCGGCCCTCCTGCGCTGGCTCCAGAACGTGCCCCCACTCAAGTGGCTCCTGAGGTGGGGACGTGCGTACAGCCCGTGGCCCGTCCAGTACGGTCTCGGCTGCTGCATGGTGGACGGTGCTGCTGCGGTGGCCTCCCGGTGGGACCTTGAGAGGTTCGGCATGCTGCCACTGTTCGGGCCGCGACAGTGCGATGTCCTGTGGATATCGGGCTCCCTGACCAAGAAGATGGCCCCTCGTCCCCGCCGGATCTATGAACAGAGGCCAGAGCCCAAGTTCGTCATATCGTTCGGCCAGTGTGCCGCCAGCGGCGGGCTGTTCTGGGACGGGTACTCCCTGATGACCCCACCCGACAAGGTGGTACCTGTCGATGTCTACCTGCCGGGCTGCCCACCAAAGCCCTCCGACTTCATGAGGGCGCACCTGATACTACAGAACAAGATCCGGGCAGGCACGACACACTGGCAGCGCAAGTACGAGGCCCAGGACGCTATGGGGGTCATACGGTAGTGGCAGCAGGCCCACAGGCCGCGCTCAACACGATGACGGATGCAAGACCATAGGCGAGGGACTACGCTACGTCCTAGGCGCTGCGGTGACCCCCACTGTGCACCTGCATGCCGGTGGTGCGCGGATGCGCGGGACGAGCACCCGGGCAGGGCACGTCCTGCGTCCTCTTGGTGCACCTGATGGGCACCGGCAGTGTCATGGCCACGGGGCAGGTCGTGGCCGATGGCGCAAATACTTATAGTGGACTGGCACCGGGAATCCCGAAAGGGACGGAGCTAGGACAATGAAGCTTCGCGAAGACAGTGACCCCTACTGCATGCTATGGGTCGGGGTACTCCTATTGGGTGCCTACTACTTCAATTTCCTCTACCGGTCGTATACACTGGCCGGCTACATCACCACGATGACCCCGTACCTCATGCCACTTACTGTCATCCCACTGGTACTGGTGGTCACCCTCATCGGGTACCTGCGTCCGGCCAGGAGCAGGGTCAAGCCGACAATGCTCGCCCTCTCAGCCGTACTCGGGCTGTTCATCGTCGTCTTCTCGCTGCTCGTCCCACCGGACATGGGTGGGGGCGTGTTCCTTGCCAGCTGGGGGATTGGCGCTGCACTCCTCACGGCCGGCGGCTTCTCAATAATGCACCCCCTCGAAGACAGTGTGACACCCGGTATGATGGACGTGTCGGCGCTACACTATGGCCCACCAGCCGAGGAGGCCCCGTCAGGAGAGGCCCCCGAACAGACAGGCTGACCGGTCTCACGGCACCCCGGTCTCAGCGGCAGCGCACAGTTGACCGTACGGGAGTGCGGCTGTGCCTGCCTGCAACTCCCGGAAGGAAGACGGGGGACAATCGGTATCGACGACAGACACTCAGCCGTGGGCCACATACATCGCTCAGGACCACTACACTAGCACGGCAGTCCGGCAGTAGTCCGGGCCTGCAGTCCCAGTCCCAGCCGTGCCGTGAGCCCTACTCTCTGAGCCAGCTGAGCGCTGCGAATGACAGGAGCAGGCCAAAGGCAACCCATGCGAACATGACGATACCCATGAGGTCCGTGAAGAGGGCGAGGTCGAGGTAGCCGTGCACGCCACCAATGAGGCCTGACAGCACGGTGAGCATGACCCTGCCCGGGCGCGAGGCTGCAAGGGCAAGCCCGTATGTAGAGGAGACCAGCAACAGGCCGGACACGAAGAGGATGTAGTTGAAGACAGCGCCGGGCGTGATCGACATGAGCACGACCCAGAAGTACGCGCCGAGAAGGCCCGCACCTATGAGGAGCACCAGATAGTAGAAGAAAGCACCTTCCTCAGAGACCGTCAGTTGAACCACCCGATTCTCTCTTGACTCGGTGCGACAGGTCTGACTACGACCGGTATTTAACTCCTTTGAGAGGAGCTGCATGCCCTCTGTCGGCCCGGTCGTCACGTGGGGGCCTGCGGTGCTCCGGAGACCGACCACAGGAGCACCTCACGGGGTCGAAGTGTTTTTATTATGCAAGTCAGTACGCGCGAGTCCAACCACAGGACTGCAGGGCCTGACCCAAGCGGTGAGGACTGCAACCCAAGGACAAAACATGGCCCGTGGTATGACGCCGGACGGAAGGCACTGGTCGCACACAGGGGTTGCCGGGCCTGACACCATGGCGTGGTGCTGGCGGGCAGGGTGGTCTTCGAATATGAGGCTGTTCATGGACTTCGTTCCCGTCCTGGTCTGGGCCCTCCTGGCGGCGGCGCTTGTGATCGTCATGCTCCTGGCCTCCTGGGTGCTGCGGCCGCATGTGCTCCAGAACTCGGAGAAGACCGCCACCTATGAGTGCGGCGAGGAGCCCATTGGGCCTGCAAGGATTGCATACCCGTACAACTACATTGTCTATACGGTCCTGTTCGTAGTTGTCGATGTGCTGACTGCGTTCCTGTGGCTGCTCTCAGCGACACCCCTGAGGACATCTCAGGCCGTTGTCTGGCAGGTGTTGCTGTTCATCCTTGTCATCATGTTCGGCATCGGGTATGCCGTGCGCCGCGTACCGGAGACCATCCTCTCAGGAGAAGAGACGCTGCGCCTATACCGCCAAGCAAAGGCCGCAGTGGCCGACAGTGAGGCAGGAGGCACCGAGTGATGCAAGGGGTCGAAGCACTGTTCGAACAGGTAGAGTTCATAGCAATCACCGTGGTGGTGCTTGTCCTGGCATACCTTGCCCTGGAACACAGGGAGATTGTATACGCTGCGTTCTTCTTCGGCATGATGGCGGCCACCGTTGCGGGGTACTACCTGCTGCTTGAGGCCCCGTTCGTTGCAGGGATGCAGATTGCAGTGTACACTGGCGGCATAAGCGCCCTCATAGTGTTCGGTGTGCTGCTCCTACCACGTGCCCAGGACTCCACGCTCGAGAGGTTCAGCCCCCCCATGAAACGGCGCCTCGGCCTGCTGATATCAGTGGTCGTGACATTCTTCGCTGCAGTCCTCGGCCTCACCTTCCAGTGGTACCAGTCCTTCCCGGCAGGCAGGCCCGAGGCCTCACAGGACCTCCAGGGACTGGCGGAGTGGCTCTGGGGCAGCCATGGTATCTACGTACAGATTGTTGCCCTCATCATACTGACTGCTCTGGTCGGCTCGATTGCCATCATGCGGATGGAGAAGGCCGAACGGCTGCGGCCCATTGTGGCCGAGTTCGGCACCGAGACAGGGGTGGTCGGTGGACAGGACGGTGATGGCCCAGACAGTGGAGGGAATGGGGGGTCAGACAACGGTGACGGGGAAGGAGGGAGAGGCG
>JALVPN010000173.1 GCA_027031765.1 Promethearchaeota archaeon
GTACGTCTACGCCGGCTCGGAGGACTCCATGGTCCGTGTATGGCAGAAGGACACCTGGGGACTGGTCGCCTCTATGAGGGGGTACTCCAACTTTGCAGTGGCGGTTGCGGTGGACGAGCGGTACGTCTACTGTGCAACGGACGACGGTATTGTGATAGTATGGGAGAAGGGCTCGTGGCAGCAGGTGGGCCTCCTCAAGCGGCCCGTGCGGTACATACGTGCGCTTGCTGTGGACGGGCAGTACCTCTACGCGGCGGCGGACGAGGCCGTAGTGGTGTGGGAAAAGGGGTCGTGGGAGTGTGTCGCAAGCCTGGGCGGACATGAGTCTGGGGTGTCCGCAGTAGTGGCCGACACAGAGCACGTCTACACTGGCTCTTCCGATAAGACAGTGGTTGTGTGGAGGAAGGGCTCCTGGGAAAAGGTCGCCACCCTCACGGGTCACTCGGACTGGGTACGGGCACTTGCAGTGGATGACCAGTACCTCTACTCAGGGCTTGAGGACGGGACAGTCGTGGTGTGGAGGAAGGGCTCCTGGGAAAAGGTCACGACCCTCCGGGGCCACTCGGACGATGTAGCGGCGCTTGCAGTGGACGACCAGTTCCTCTACTCCGGGTCTAATGATAGGAAGGTGGTTGTGTGGAGGAAGGGCTCTTGGGAGAGGGCAGCAACCCTTGAAGGACACTCCAGGATGGTGGGTGCTGTCGTGGCGGACGGCTACTACGTGTACTCCGGGTCATGGGACGGGACAGTGGTGGTCTGGGTGCGCAGAGACCTTGAGCGGGACGTCCGGACGTCGATGTCAAGGCCCCGGAACCAGGTTGTCCGGTGACCGGACCATGCGCCCCTCTGTCTGGCACCGCTGGGGTGTCCGCGTGGCATAGGTGCTCGTGAAGGCGGACGCCTGTGTGTCCATAGGTGTCCAGGCATCTGCAGGGCGTCCTGTGCACGACAGCGCTGAGCACCGCTGCTGGACAGACTGGGCTACGGCCCACCAGTCCGAGACCACTATCCAGCCGATAGGCGTTGTGCCGGGGGGGGGTGCTGGCAGACAGGGCCTTGGAGGGTTCCGGGGCATGGCACGGGTTGTATGTCCCTTTGATGCAGGTGTGCCAGCAGGGAAGACTGGGGGCCTTCCGAGCGTTGGGCGGCGCCCATCATGACACGGGGTGAGAGCGGATAGGCGGGCGGCCCTCTGTACCCGTCATGCGCACTGTGCTCCACCAGGCGGGTGACGTGGACGCCTGCACTGTACGGCGACAGCACGGACGCGCCACTGTCTGATGCGGACGTGGTGGTGTGACGGGATGGGGAGAGCGTGGTCACTGGTCCTGTTGACCGTAGGAGCTGTTGGTGAGGACTGGCCACGGCTCCTGACCCCTTTGACTGACCGCTCCGAACCTATTTATCGTGCGGAGCTGTCCTTGGTCGTACACCTGCTGTGTTAGTCGAGGTGGATGCGGAATGGCTAACATGTCCGGAGGTACGAAGTACAGTGTGCTCACCCTGGTACTGCTGGTGGTACTTGTTGGGACGACGTTCAGCAACCTGCCGTTGTCTAGAATGCCGCCGTCAGTACAGGTGGTCAACGAGGTGGTGTTCAACTTTGCAGACTACCCTGCGCTCCAGCGCGAACACATTGCGCTGATCAACTACCTGCGTGAGCTGGTAGAGCAGCCGTATGGTGAGTGGGAGGGCTGGCACATCACGCCTGATGTACAGTACCTCGTGCACTACCAGCTGGCGTTCATGAGCTACGCGGTGGAGCGGATGTTCGAGGTGACACCGGGGTACAGGACGGACTTCTACCGTGGTCTGGCATACGACCTTATCAAGAAGATGAACACGACCATTGAGGAGTACGGTGACACATCCATTGAGATGATGGAGTGGGTGCGTTCTACCATTGGGTTCCCGAACTGGACATCGTACCACTACCCCGACCCGACGAACGAGAGCCATGTGTACACGGGTGGTTTCCGGGGCCCCGCGAACATCATGTGGACCGGGCACTACGCACTGATGGAGCTCCTCTACGAGCGGAACTTCCACACCGGCGAGTTCTATGATGAGTTCACGTGGTTCATGCACGACTGGAACAACTCGCTGACCACGGACGGCCTCGGCCACCCGCAGGAGGGTGGTATCTGGAGGTGTGGCCTCATCCCATGCCAGCCCTATGCGGTGTGGGTGCAGTGCAACAGCATCCCGGTCTTCTTCACCGAGCTGTACGACAACATGTACAACACGTCGTTCAGGCCGATCTGGGACTACGGGCTCAACTTTGTCAACACTGTCATGCAGGACCAGTACGGCCTGTTCACCGACTGCTACTATGTCCAGAGGCCACTGGGCTACACCGACCAGGCCGGGATGCCACCACAGCCCTTCCCCGGCAACGAGCTCGACCCGTACACCCGCGACGGTAGGCCGTATGTCTCCGCATATGGAGTTGCATGGGCCCTGCTGTTCCTTGAGTACACCCAGCCGGAGGAGACCGTCCATGACTACCCTGTCTTCATCAATGTGTGCGGCAAGGACGTGTCCGGCGACCAGATGTACATCATGGACTCGTACAACAACCCGTCCGGGTTTGGCAGCTACGACATCCTTGCCTGCCTCTTCACAATCGCCCTGGCACAGCAACGTGGTGACCTTGCCACGCGCGACAGGATCATGGAGTTCCTCTACTCCCCATACAACCAGGTCTGGTCGTCCGATGGCCGGGCCATGCACTGGGACACCACCGCAGTGGAGCCGTTCCTGCAGTCGAGTCTGGCCTATGGCTACATCTGGGCGACGGTGCCCGTGACGGTCAGGGACATGGCGGAGCCGAGGCCGGCAGAGTCCTGGGACTACCCGTACATCCGGTCTGCCGATGACGACAGCATCTGGGTCTACCAGGCGGTGTGGGACCCTGAGAAGGAGGGCTTCGTCCTCACGGTGGAGGTGGACGAGACCGCCACCCTGGAGTTCGCCAACTTTGACCACACGCCCACGGCCTACTCTGGCGGTGTCCCCCTCGCCGGACTGACGGCCACCGGTGACGGCTATGCCCTCACACTTGAGCCCGGCACGTACCACATCGTTATCGTCTAGGAGGTGTGTCTGAGTGAGTAGTGAAGGACAGTCACCTGGAGCAGGAGCGCCCGAGTCTGGTCCCGGTCTCCGCACACTTCTGCGGCTGCACGACCGCAGGGCTGCCCTCATCACCCTGTGCGTCTCCCTGCTCGGTGCTACCATCTATGCCATACTGGCGCACATCCCGTGGCCCTTCACCGCAGTCGACCTGTTCAGGTGCGGCGTGCTCCCGGCAGTTGCGGTGGCGGCGTTCGTGGGCGCATACAGGGGCCCACTTGCCGGGGCCCTGACGGGGTATCTGGGTGAGGTGTTCGGCACAGTGTTCTGGTATGGTACGGTTGTCGACTACACTCTGCTCGCAGTGCCTTTCGGTGCCATCGGCCTTGTCACAGGTCTGACCACGTACTCGGTGGAGTCGGCCAGGTCAATGCTGAAAC
>JALVPN010000174.1:0-9011 GCA_027031765.1 Promethearchaeota archaeon
GGGTTCTCTGGGAGCATAAGGCGAAACCCCATAGGAGTGAACGAGAACCATCTGAACCCGGCTGTCCCCACATGGCATTGCTTGGCCTTGTGATAAGATTGATTAGCGGGATTGACACTGTGAAAGCTGAAGAAGGCAAGCATCACGACTTGATTGTTCTTGTCGGGCGAGAAGGAGCGAGTTCTGCTATAGTCCAACATGGTTGGTGGAAGCATGTCGGAGAAGAAGAAACAGGAGATTGTTGTTGAGTATATCTTCGGACCCGAGTACAGAGAGATTTACGTGAACGGGGCCAGAGGTGGAGTCCAGAATGGGTACCATCTGAAGATTGACTTCTACGTTGAGAGGACATCCATGCCATTCACAAAAGAGCGGCTTGAGATGGGTGAGGACGGCAAGACGGAAAGGATACCACTTGATGCCAAGGACACGCTGGTGGTAGAACGTGAGTTCAAGGTGGGGCTCATCCTGTCGTTCCATGCCGCAAGGGAGTTGTTCCTGTGGCTTAGCCAGCGAGTGAAGGAAATAGAACAGGTCGAGAGGCATATCAGGGAAGGCCCATCCGCGACCGTGACAATCGAGGAATCCAAGAAGGAGGAGGAATAGTTGATGTCTCAAGATGCACAGAGTATACCGTTTGACTATCCCGAGGAAGCTTCTGACTCATCCGTGCTATACGTCTACATGTTTGTGCAGACGACCACAGAGGAATATTTCATCCCACCTCTGAGCGGTTTTCCAGAGGCAACGGGAACCAGTCTGACAGAACTGACACTCCTCAATACCGCAGTCCTTCAGGGGATAACTAGGCGACGGCAAGATGTCGATATGCTGATGAATGCAGTGGGCCACGAGTTCGCGGAGTTCTCAAAGGAGGACCTGAAGAGGAGTATGCTTGAGCGCGTCCACGAGGACGGCCCATTGTGGCCGGATGAGCTGGCCGACGAACTGAATGCAGACCCCTTTGATGTCATTGAGGCTTGCGAAGAACTCGTTGAAGAGGGGCGTTTGAGGCCTCTGGATCCCGAGGAGGTACCACGAAAGGATGACTGAACCAGGAGATGAGATTAGGGCAAAGATTGCCATTGTTGAGTGTCGTGAGTCCTTGCCGCCCAAGATACCACGCTCCGTTCCAACAAGCAATCGGGAGTGGGTAGTGTTCAAACGCAACGTCAAGATTGCGGTGGTCAGACCAGTTGGGGAGGCATAGTAGGGATTGTCTAGCAGAACTTACGGCCCCTACGACTCGGTAAAGAGTCAGTACCGCAAGAAGAAGATGGTGCGCATTGTCAAGAGGGGCAATGATAGCTACATGCGAGTGAAACTTGAAGACGCGCTGTTCATTGTCGAACGCCTGCGTCCATACGGCTTGCCTTAAGAGGGTGAGTCCCGAACGTGGCGAGTCAAGTGAAGAGTCTTCAGTTCGCAGAACAGAAAGGGCTTCTCAGGACGGTTCTGCTGTTGGCAAACAGACAGCGTTCTGTTACCGGAGATATAGGTCTTGTAGTGACTTAGGAGCACAATGCCGTCATCGCAAGCGAACCACATGTCAAAGTCAGCTTGGCAGCTCGTGCCCGCATACTGGGCGCAGCCGCAGAAAGGTATGGGGGAATGCTTATCAATGGATGTTGCATACTATAGTGCTGGACGCCTGGTCGATGCCCGGGAAGCTCCGGTTACCGGTCCCCTGCAAGATGGGATGACCGGCATGGGCGAGAGTGCTTCGCTGGTGCGAATGTCCACTGAAATGGGAGATTCGCGTCTCACTCAGGGTTCAGAGAGAGGCGGGCACCCCGCGACAGAGTGCGGAGCGTGGTTATGCTAATCTCGAAGAGGGTGGACCTCAGTGCCCTGATGGGCAGTGCGGGAGGCGTCGCCCGGCGTCCACCTCTTGTTCTGCCTCCGACCGGTCCGCGTCGTGACAGCTCGTGTCCCGCCATGTGCCGACTGGCGCCGGTCAGCCACCCCTCCCAGCCCAATGACTGGGCATACGGGTGCCGTCCCTTTCATCTCACTGGTCCGCCCGACTGGCCTATCTGAGTCGCTCCACTACGAGCTGGACTATGTCCACCACCTTGACCGACCCGCTGGCCCCCGTGGCCCCCCGCTGCAGGTTGCTCACACAGAAGGGGCAGGCCGTGGCCAGTATGTCTGCGCCTGTTGCAAGCGCCTCGTTGACCCGGGCTGTGGCAATCCGCTCTGAGAGCCCGGGGTCGAATGAACGCAGCCCTCCGCCGGCACCACAGCACTTCGCTGCTGCGCGGGTTGTCGCCATCTCGACGAGCTCCACGCCCGGCAGTGCGCCCATGACCTCACGGGGGGCATCATAGATGCCGAGCTCACGGCCCATGTGGCACGGGTCATGGTATGTCACACTGAGGTGCTCACCAGTGTCGTGAGGGGTGAGCCGTCCCTCTGCGATGAGTTGCTGGACGAGCCCGACGACATGGACGACCTCCGGGAGACGAGTGCCAAGGGCTTCGGGGAAGTCCTTCCGGAGGGCCTTGAGGCAGCCAGCGCACGACACCACTATCCTCTCTGCACCTGCCCTCTCCACTGCCTCTATTACGCGTGCCGCATTTTCATGTGCGCTGTCCACCGCTCCGGTGCGCATCATCACAGAGCCGCAGCACGGCTCGTCCTCGACCACACAGAAGTCGATACCTGCACTATGCAGTATGCGCGCCGTGGCAATGGCGGTCTCCGGTACACGGATGCCGGCGGTGCAGCCGACAAAGTACAACACTTCGCCCTCTGTAGGCACGTCAAAGTCGAGCCGTGCCGTCCACGCCCGCTTCTCAGTGTTGTCGTCGACGTACGGGTTGTTGTGTGCCATGATGTCTGCGGTGACCCTGTCACGTACAGGGTTCGGGATGTCACTGAGCACCGCACGCACGGTCTCCAGTGTGTGGGCCGGGTCGAACTCGGCACCGCATATCTGGGTGCAGTTACCACACAGGGTGCAGGTGTAGAGCGACTCGGCACAGGCGGCGCTCCTCTCGAGTCGTCCCTCGAGCAGGGCAAGGGCTACTATCATCTTGCCACGCATGAAACTGGTCTCAAAACCGGCACTGTTCTCCCAGACTGGACACACGCCGTCAAAGCCGCCACGCTCGTACACGGCCTCACGACAGATACCGCACCGGCGGCACTGGAGGAGCTCTTCGATCAGGGCCTCCATGTCACCGTCCACCATTTCACAGGCCTCCCAATACTCCGGGGTTGAGGATTCCATTCGGGTCGAGGGCCCGCTTGAGCTGTCGCAGCAGGTCGAGGTAGGGCGCCATCTCCTCAACACCGGCCACCCAGTACGGTGCCAGCTTGAAGGGCACGGCCCCGGTGGCGAACAGTCGTCTGGCAAGTTCTGCGTGGGCGCTCCTTACCTTGGCCTCCTCATCAGGGTCGGTGGGATAGAAGTAGCAGTGGGGGTAGAAGTTGTAGCTGCCGTGTCCGGAGAGGAAGCCGGCAGTGTGTCCTAGGAGCCCGTACTCGTCCAGGACTGCCCAGATCTCCTCTACCGAACGGTGCCAGTTGGAAGGAGGCTGGTGGTGGTATAGTATCCTCCAGTGCCAGCCGTGGGCGTACGACGACCTGACAAACGTCCTCATGCGGTCGTCCCACTCGCCCCGGGGGAGCTCTGTGATGCCGATGACATGGCCCCCTATGTCTTCGCATATCCGTCTTGCGAGGGCCACATCGCTGGCCAGCTGGTCCTCCCTCAGGCGACCGATTGTCGCTGAGACCGTGTATGGCGGCCAGTCGTGCTGCGGGACCCCGTACTCCTCACCCAGCATGTCCAGGAAGAACTCGAGGATTCTGCCCTCATATATTGATGCGAAGAGCACGCCGATGTCGTTCTCTTTGAGCTCCAGTACGAAGCGCTCTGCTGCCCCTGCTGTGTCGAAGCCGTAGGTGTTGTAGTCGAAGTGGTGGATGCGCCTGAACGTCTTCAACGAGACCGCAGTGATGATGCCGAGGGTACCGAGAGAGCCTATGAAGAGTCCTGTGAGGTCTGGGCCAAAGGCATACCGGAGGTAGGGGCCAGGCGCGTCCGGGTTGGCCTCCGTGCCAGTCTGGACGATGCGTCCGTCAGCGAGTACTACTTCGAGGCCCAGCACCATCTCCGCAATACACCCGTACCTGCTGGAACCGGGCCCGGCACCGTTCACAGCCACGTTTCCTGCAAGGGTGCACACCAGCGCCGACTCGGGGAATATGGGCACCCACAGGTCGTGGTCTGCAAGATACCTGTCGAGGGCGGCGAACGTCACACCGGCACCCACTCTGACCGACCGGAGGTCCCTGAAGAGGGTGATGTCACGGAGCCTGAGGAGGTCGACCACAAGGCCACCCTCCTGTGGGACCACCTCTCCCTGGAGGCTGGAACCACCGCACCGGGGGGTGACAGGTATGCCGTGTTCGTTGGCGACCCGGAGGACTTCTGCGACCTCCCGTGTGTCTGCTGGCCGGACGACAGCTGCCGGTAGCACAGGGTCATAGCCAGTGGATGCGCTCATCGAATAGGCCAGGAGCACGTCTTCCCGTGTCGACAGGTACTGCTCTCCCACAATCTCTTTGAGTCTCTCCAGCACGGACGCGTCCATTGTCCCACCTCTCGGGGCCCGGCCCATAGGCTAGGTCAGAATATGTGCCTTATCCTCATGAGGTCGCTTGCAGCACCCTTGACCTTGAGTTTCCTGCGCAGGATGGCCGATGCAGCCGACATCTCCTCCATGAAGAGCTTGCGTACGGTCTCGGCGTCGCTCTCGATCTTTATGTCCGGGCTGTCAATCGGCCCCTCATGGACGGTTATGTCGTTGTCCTTCACAATGAAGTGGTACGCACGTCCGTCCTTCAACGTCAGCAGGGCCGTGCGTTCCCAACCCTCAATGGCCTTGCGGGTCTCCTCTCGTCCGAGGCCGACCGCAATACGCTCTCGCATCAGTTCCAAGAGGTCGTCCGGCACTTCGTCACACTCCAGTAGTACGGTGCCCGGTTGTCACGGTATATAATTGGCTTGGTGGTACGCAACACAGTCCTGGCTACCGGACCACTCGCTCTGGCCCGGCAAGTGTCCTCCACGGTGTTTTGGAAAGAGATAATAGAACACGTGTGGGCCACCGCCCGTGTGACCCTGATGGTCGAGGACGACAACTCCAGGCACTACGACGAGCTGCTGGTCGACCATACTGCCATGAGACACAGGTCTGGTCTCAAGGACTCCCTACACATGATGATCTCCCACCACCCGCCATCGCTGTATGGCCATTGTCTGCGCATATCCGTTGGCGGCCGTTCACTGTACCTCTGTGGTCGGTGTAGCGGCATATACGCCGGCCTGCTCGGGGGGCTCGGCATACTGTTCTTCTTCAGTCCCGTGCTGGAGCCCTCGTGGTTCTGGTTCCTCTTTGCACTGGCCATAGGCTTCACTACGGTGGTGGACTGGATCACGCAGCGGCTGACGCCCCGGAAGACCACGGTCTACATACGGGCCGGGACGGGCTTCCTGAGCGGCTTGTCACTCGCAATCATCTTCTACCTCGCAAATGTGTTCTACATGCTGATTGCACTTGCCGTCACTGGTGTCACCATAACTGGCGTCAGCGTGATTGAGAACCGCAACCGTCAACACCGACTCCGCAGGGCCACGAGTCGAGAGCAGGGAGTATGAGAGCGGCCCGGCCCCTGTCTGTCCCACAGCTGCAGAGTAGGTAGCAGTATGCGATAGGGCTCCGGACTGGCGGGTAGAGCACAGCCCCTGTGATTGAACGAGTCCAAACCGTTATTACTGGGCCTCACCACCAGCATGTCGTGGACACGATGATCCCCGTAGCGAAGCCAATCATCGGAGATGCTGAGGTCGAAGCCGTCCGGCAGGTGCTCCAGTCAGGGATGCTGGCTGAGGGCAAGGTGGCCCGAGAGTTCGAGAAGGAGTTCGCAGAGTATGTCGGTACCCGGTATGCCACTGTCACCAGCAACGGGACCACTGCTCTGAGCACGGCCCTTGAGGCGTTGGGCCTGCAACCGGGAGACGAGGTCATCACCACGCCGTTCACCTTCATTGCTTCGACGAACACGATTGCCATGCTCGGTGGCGTGCCAGTATTCGTTGACATCGACCCCGACACATACAACATCAACCCCGACCTCATCGAGGCTGCAATCACCGAGAGGACAAAGGGCATAATGCCCGTGCACATATTCGGCATGCCATGTGACATGAAGCGCATCATGGAGATTGCTGAGAACCACGACCTCTTCGTCATTGAGGACGCGTGCCAGGCCCATGGTGCCACCATCGATGGCAAGCATGTGGGCTCCTTCGGTGATGTCGGTTGCTTCTCGTTCTACGCCACGAAGAACATGATGACCGGTGAGGGCGGGATGATCACCACCAACAACGAGGAGGTGCTCGAGCGGGCCATGTCAATAAAGAACCACGGCCGGGGCCGTCAGGGCGGGTACAGCCACTTCCGCATCGGGTACAACAACAGGATGATGGACCTGATTGCCGCCATCGGCCGCGTGCAGCTCCAGAGGATGCCAGAGGTGGTGCGTGCGCGCCGTGAGCATGCAGAGCAGTACAACAAGTTCTTCGCGGACTACGATGAGGTCAGGCCGCAGGTCGCACTACCGGGCCACAAGTCCGGCTACCATGTGTATGCCCCACGTCTGTTCTCGGAGTCCGTGTCCCGGGACGAGATGATTGAGCGTCTACGCGCTGCTGGGATTGGCTCGCGCACGGTCTACGCACTCCCCTGCCACAAGCAGCATACCTACCTCAACATCAAGGAGTGGCGCTGGGCCCGCTTTGTAGAGTACCCCGACTACTCTGCACTGCACCTGCCCAATGCCGAAGACGTGGGTGCACGGCACTTCGAGATCCCGGTCCACCCCGGCGTGTCAGACTCGGATGTCGGGCACATCCTGTCGACACTCAAGGAGATACTGTCAGGCTGACCTGGTGTGGACGACACTGTTGAGATTGCACGCCGCCGCCCACGGTGCCTCTCGGAGCGCTACTCGTTGAGAGAGAGAGAGGGCGCTCTGTTACGGAGCTCATGAAGTCAGTTATCAACCTTGAGAGTGAACCCCCTTGAAAGGGTTCAAGCAGCCGAACCGGGCTCCCATTGGTGCTGCCCCCCACACAAATACTAGGGAGTCCCTCCACTATTGTATCATTCTGCAATGCTCGTCCACTCAGGAGGTTCTGGTTGATGAAGTGTGATGGTAGCCGTCTGGTTGCCGAATACGTCGAGTGGTTGGAGCAGAGGTTCAAGGCTGTAGAGGCCGAAGAGGGCGTCTGCGAGATTACCACTCCATTCTTGGACCGGCACAATGACAGGATTGTCATCTACGTACAGCCCATTGGGGGAGGGCTACGATTGACTGACGACAGCTACATGCTCGAAGATTTGGCAATGAGCGGCGTGGAACTGACCCAGAAGCGGAGGGAAATCTTGAGAACTGTCCTCAATGGATTTGGCGTACAGATGACCGATGACGGTGAGCTCTACGTAGATACCACAGTGGACAGTTTCACTAGAAAGAAGCATGATTTCATTCAGGCTCTTCTTGTGGTGAACGACATGTTCATGCTCGGTCAAGAGTACGTACGAGGCCTCTTCTTTGAAGAAGTGGAGCGCTTCCTGGATCAGCATGAGGTACGATTCGTAATGTCGGTCAGGTTCACTGGTCGAAGCGGTATCGACCACACCTTTGACTTTGTAGTCCCTCCGCATCGCGGCGCTCCTGAGAAGCTAATCCAGGCCATTGGGACGCCGGAGAAGCAGACAATCGTGGCCAGGCTCCTGTTCCCTCATCTCGACCTGCGCGAGATGCGGCCCGTACAATACACGACTATAGGTGTGCTGAATGACGAAAGACCAGTCCGCCCGGAGCTCCTTAGTTCCATGGTCAGGACAGGCGTCCAACCAATCCTTTGGAGCCAGCGTAACGAGCACATTGAACAGCTCACGGCATAGACAAAGTGCTCTCACCCCACTAGGAAGATGTGTATGAATGCCTGATGAAGCAGCGTCTGACAACTCTCGGGACTCAGAGTTGAAATGCAAAGAGTTCCTACGTCTAGTAGACCTCTATCTGGAAAGAATCAAGGAGGAGTACCAGAAGAGAGCACAGACTAGGCTCTCAGGAATGGCTGTCTTGTACGGGTTCTTCTTCGTTCTTGCGAATGCACTGGTCGGGCTACTGGGACTGGTCATTGATACCGGTCTGCGATACGCATGGGAGTTATACCTCTTGCTGTTCATGTTCTCCCTGAGTCAGTCAATCATTGGAGGCCTGATAGTCTTCGAGTCATTCATAGCAGGGTACTCCAGAGCATTCAGGTTGGGTATGGTCATAGTGCTGTCCTCAGTGCCCCAGCTCTTTCTCTATGTCTTTGGATTGCTGCTCGGAATTGATAGACTCATAGTCACGGCGAGTGTCTTCCTGAACTCCGCCATCAGCGTGTCCGTTGCGTCTCGTTGGGGCGCACCAAGAGATTTCGTCCGTGACTCATACCCATGACTTCAACACATCACCGCTCCTATTCAGACCTCGCCGCCCTTCCGTGACCTCCCGACCGTCCTCGTGTCGTGGGACGAGGCAATCACAGACCTTCTCCTTCCAGACGATTTCAGCCGTGACGAGTATCGTATGGGCACAGCAGCTCTCGCTATGCGAGGCCCCTGCCCTCTGCATCACTGCTCTCTGTCTGTCCGCTGGCGGATGACCATCTCTCTGGCGTGGGTCGAACCCCCTGACGTTGTCAGGACTCCGTTGTTGCGGTTGATGGCTGTCATCTAGAGTCCTGCGTGGAGCGAGATGGAATGATTTTTCCTTAGCAACCGGACATCTCTTGAAACAGAGTAGACGCACAGAGACTCAGCGACATCGGCAATAACGCCCCACAGGGCATGGGCAACTGCATGGTACGCACGGCCAGCTCCGACACGGACGTCGGTTCTTGTCAACGATGATCCGCGTCAATAGTAATAGTGACTTGG
>JALVPN010000174.1:9021-9671 GCA_027031765.1 Promethearchaeota archaeon
GCCAAATGGCCTCCGCTCCACAAACACGACAATCGAGTGTGGGTGCACGTGAGAGTATATGCTCCGCTCTATGTCTTCCCAGAGGTCAATCCATGACAATGTCGGGTCCCGGGGCACAGCAATGCGTAGCGACAAGCGGGGAGCCACACCTGTCGTATCCCGGAAAAGCGACACCATTGTGGGCACAAGATGCGGAGAGAGGTTCCATCGCAACAGGGTCCAGAGCAAGTGGGTCAGCGCGACCTGCAGAACCCGTCGGAGCTGAGGATAGAACAAGAGGAACTCTTGGGCTGCCTGCGTAATTGCAACCCGGTGCGTTACTGCCATCTTACCAAAATCGTATCTTCGTTCCAGAACCCCCAGGCCATACTTTTCAAGAAGACTATCCGCCTGTGGTCGACGGATAACGTACCCCTCGGACAGAGTTGTCCAGTCGATGGCAGAGGACGACTCCCACAGGTCGGTCGAATCGGGTCGGTAGGAAATCATCATGAGGATCACCCTAGCAGTCAGTCATCCAAACGCCGACGAAACGATTTCAGGTAGCCCATTGAGGATGTCAAGAATCTCTTGGACATGCTCGCGGACAATCGAAACACTCAGTTGGCATCCGGAATGGCTGTCGGGGGCTGGATTGGTGGTGATACGGA
>JALVPN010000174.1:9681-13018 GCA_027031765.1 Promethearchaeota archaeon
TCCATGGTCAGGACAGGCGTACAACCAATCCTTTGGAGCCAGCGTAACGAGTACATTGAACAGCTGACGGCATAGACAAAGCAAATTCAACTCCAGAGAGATTCACATCAGATTGCCGTTGAGATATCACGGCGCAGACTTGGCTCCGTCACGTAATTGTCAATGACAAGCCCGATGAATGCCAGCACGCTGTCTAGATTCACACCTCGCTGTTCAGCCATCTTGGCGAGTTCCTGTAACTCCTCCCGGATCTTCTCCGACAGTTCCCGAGTATCAAGTCAGTATCCACCTGGATGACGAATCACACTATCTCCAATCAATGGCGCTTCGGGGCGATAGGTCACCATGCTTGACCAAGGAAGCTCCTCATCAGGTTCGAAAGTTGGCCGGGGCCTTGCCGAGTCCGCCCCAAACAACCACTTCAGTCGGGTTTCAGAAAGGACGAACGGAAATACTATCCGGACATGGTACTCAACCCCAATCCACAATCGAATCCCACACACCTCTTAAGGAGCCACCTCGTCGCTAGGAGCAGTCCGGCGAGTCCGAATATCTGCCGGATTGTGAGCGGATGAGGGGACTGCGCACCCGGCTTGTGGCGAGCATGTCTGCACCTGATGTGCTTGGGTGCATGCGCTCTTGTAGACTTCTTCACCACTGTATTCACCCCTCGCTGGGGTGGCCTACTGGATGCAGTAATCCTACCCAAAAGCATTATTATCTGCAATATCGGGAAACTCTGTTGGACCCATGAACATCATAGTAAAAGCCAGACGACATGGCAGGCTCAATGCAATCTACAAGGAGATAAGGAAGAAGCGCTCCCCTGAGGAGCTCCAGTTCGGGGTCTCGAAGATACCCCGCAAGTCCCTGGAACGGCTGTTCGTGGTATGCGGCCGTGTCGGGAAAGAGGACACTGAGGCCTACCGACAGAAGGCCGGGGAGCTCGGCGCCTCCTTTGTGACACTCGATAGCCTGAGCTGGAGTGCCATGATGAGTGCAGTCCGCAGGGAGTACGACCCCAACTTCCACCACGGCCTACTGCTCATTGGCAGCAGCAAGCAGACGCCTACTGTCCGCATCTCCTATCATGGTGTCGATGCGTGGACAGACTTTTTCACGCAGGATATCGACGGTGATGGCCTCCCGGAGACCCCGGTCGGACGCGTCTTCGGAGACCGTGAGACAGTGCTGTACCACATGGACCCTGATGTGATTGACAGCAACATCGCTGTGATATTCGACAGCCAACCCGGTAGGTCCAGCAGACACACTGATGGTCTTGTCAAGCTCGGCTTCGACGTCGAGGTGCTCAAGAAGTACAGTCCCGACGCCAAGCTGCTCCTCGAGGTCTGCGAGTTCATACTCCAGTTCTCAGACGGCGTATACTCGTCCCGGATCCATGGCACCCCTGACGCGTGGAAGTCCGTCCACTCCGTCATCATGAGCTACGAGGACGTCCAGTCGCTCCGCTTCAAGGGGTACCCGGTCGTATACTCGGAGGCATGCAGCACGGCGAGGGACGGGCCACTACTGACAGCCTTCCTCCAGGGTGGCGCCTGCTACGTGGGTGCGACACTCGACACCTCCAACAACATCCGTCCATTTGACGACTGGCGGGAGTGCGCCTACAGCGACGGCTGGAAGTTCGGTTTCCTGGACCTCCTCGACACATACCCGTACATTGGCCTCGTGAAGGTCAATGTTGACAGGGCGATTTACGAGCACCTGTTGCAGCAGGACAAGAGGACTATCCAAGACCTGGTTTCGAAGAACGTGGGCTCCTTCGACTCAGAGACCGCGCTCAGCACCATCGAGTGGCAGATGTTCGGCAACCCGATGCGCACCACCACTGTCGGCCCCAACCCTGACTACACGCCCGGTAGGATAATTGTTGACACGTGAGGCGACGGCTCATGGGGCCTTGAGACTCTGCTACTGACGCCCTCACTCTGTGATGACCGGCACCAGCTGTCCGCCCGGCCTGCGCCTGCTACCCGCTAGGAGGGCCCCGAGAAGACCACCAAGTGCTCCCAGGAGCGACATCACTAGCCCGGCCACCACAAGGTCTGCGTAGAATACAGGGAGCATCCCCTGGAGCTCCTCCATTGTTGCGACGCCGGACTCGACCAGGTACTGTGCAATGCTGTCTGCAAGGAGGAAGTTGAGGGGGACGTAGACCACAAGGGCCCCAAGGAACGCCGCCCCTGCAGACGCACGCCGCCGTTGTACGAGGTACCCACAGACGAGTCCTGCCAGGATGGGCGCCAAGAAGTACAGCATGAAGAACAGCCCCACATTCAGCAGTGCCGTTGCAACAATGAGTCCCACCAGTCGCATAGTCTCTGGTGAGGGCCACGAATGGGCCGGGTCAGTAGAGCTCATCTCTGTCACCGTCAGTAGCGCCACGTGCTTCCCACGGGTGCCGCACCGCGTCTGTGACCCCTCCTGATAATAATCTTCCCCACTCACAGCCCGCCCGGAAGGTATTTCAGGACTCCCCCACTCCGGACGCGTCGCCATGGAGATCCGCGTGCGGGCACCTGGGGAGTACGACATGCTCGCATCAGTCCACTCGTGGATATTCCCCGACATCCAGCCCGTCCCGGAGTGCACTGCTGGTGGCAGGTTTTCCCGCGTCCTCACCGTCGACGACCGCCGTGTGCCCGTGCGTGTGTCGCAGGAGGGCCGGGACCTTGTGGTCCAGTCGTCGGACGGCGTGGACCCCTCCTCGCTGGCCTCGAAGGTGACGACGGTCTTCGGCCTAGACGTTGACATGCGCGGTGCCCACGCAGCCATCGAGGACGACCCGCTCCTCTGTGAGTTCCTCCCGGCCGTCCGCGTCATCCGACCGTATACTGCTGACACCCCATTTGAGGCCCTGGTCAAGACCGTCCTCCAGCAACAGGTGTCGTACCCAGCCGCCAACGTTGTCACACGCTCCCTTGTGGAGGCCCTCGGTGACATCCACACTCTTGGTGGTGAGCGGCTGTACTCGTTCCCAAGTCCAGGGCGCCTTGCAGGGGCCACCCCCGAAGAGCTCCGCGCCCTTGGACTCGGCTACAAGACCGACTACGTGCGCACAGTGGCCAGTCTTGTCGTCTCGGGTGACCTGGACCTGGGCTCACTCGTCGGCCGACCACTTGAAGAGGTCTCCTCGGTGCTCCTACCCATAAGGGGCATCGGCACCTGGACAGTCGAGACCCTGTGCATCTCGGGCCTGCGTGACTTCAGCGTGTTCCCATTCGGCGACCTTGGTATCCGCAACCTGATGGGGCGCATGTTTGCCGGGGGTGCACGCATGTCACGCCGCGAGGTCATGGCAACGGCTGAGGCA
>JALVPN010000174.1:13028-15843 GCA_027031765.1 Promethearchaeota archaeon
GGATTGAGCCGGAGGGCGTAGCGGAACTCCGCGATGGCCCGCTCGTACTGTACCTCCTCATGTGTGCGGATGTCCTGGGCCTGCTGGGTCCCCTTGGGAGGTAGCTGGGCACAGGCGACGACGGCACGTCCTGACAGAGGACCCTGGAGGGGCCAGCATGCCATCTGGGTGTGTGGTGTGTTGCGCGGAAGGACGCCAGGCCTGTCGCTCCCCGACCGTGCGCTGGGCCTACAGTGCACAAAAGGCATAAGTGGTCACTTGTGGGACAGACCGTGCCAGTCAGCAGAGAGGTGGCGCGCTTGTCGGTGAAGCGGAAGAACAATACAAAGCTCTGGCGGGTGTGGTCGATGTTCCTGAAGGAGCTCCGCCTCATTGAGAACGACAAGTTCGCCCTGCTGCTCGTCTTCGTACTGCCTGGCATGATTATGGGGACGATGTGGGTCGCACTCAACCAGCGTCGGGTGGGTGGGGTTGGCCAGGACACCTCGACCACGAAGAGTGAGGATGCCATAATAGTTGGTGTGGTCGACCTTGACCCCACCGACACGTTCCCGGGCGAGGACCTCTCTGAGAACTTCACTTGGTACCTTGAACAGAGCCCGGATTTCATTGTGGTGCGCTACGACACTGAGGAGGAGGCCCTGAATGCGCTGTACGCCGATACGGTGGACGCGTATGCGGTGATACCGTATGGCTTCGAGGGGAACATCACTGGCGACATCCCTGCCTTTGTCGAAGTGCACATCTCGAGCACGAAGTTCGAGGAACAGGGCGCCATCTTCTCGGCCTTCGATGATGTTGTAGTGCGTTTCCGTACTGACCACGGGTGGGTCAAGGGTGAGGTGCGGATGAACGAGATCCGCGAGTTCGAGCCCGTTGGTGACTACAGTGCAGCCACCTTTGGTGTCTTCCTCCTTGTGTTCTCGTCCTTCATCGCCACAGCAGCGACCGCGGCGCAGGCCATAGTGGGTGACGTCCCACTCAACCGGATGCTGCTGACCCCTGCCACAAAGATGGAGTCAATCCTCGCAAAGTCGCTGGCGTACTTTGTCCTGGGCATGGTGCAGGCGCAGTTCCTCCTCCTGCTCTGGATGGGCCTCTTCGGGATTGTCCCCAACACCGACTACCTGACACTGAACGCTGTGCTCGCCCTGATGGCTATCTCCGGGTCTTGCCTCGGCGTGTTCATCTCCACCCTCTGCAAGACGCGTCTTCAGGCCAACCAGTCGTTCCTGTTCCTCCTCTTCTCCTCGTTCATTGTCGGCACTGGCTTCATGGACGTGGGTGTCATTGACGAGTACTACCCGCTCAACCTCGGCCGGGTGATGATAATCGACACGGCGTTCAAGGGTGTTGCCCTCGCCAGCTTCACGGACTCGATTGTGCGGATATTCGTGTTCTCCCTCGCAATGCTGTTCCTTGCATGGGTGATCTTTGCAAAGCGACAGACCTTGGCCTGACACTACCGTGAGCACCTCCCATCCCGTGAATGCCACCGCCTGTGCCTTGCACCGGGGAGGGTACCCAGTGGGGACTGGCTGTCCGCCATTCGTGTGCGTCCTCGTCCTGTCTGCGGCGCCGAGCGTGGCCCGGGGCAGGAAGAGCCTTAAGTCACCGCGTCCCATTTCACCGTGCTCCGTTTGATACACTCAACGGAAGAGGAGAGTTGCTACCGATGTCTGTAGTGAAAGTGATTGAACTGATTGGGACTTCGCCTGACAGCTGGGAGGCCGCCACCCAGAGCGCCCTTGAAATCGCTTCAAAGACGCTCAGGGGAATTGTCGGCATGGATGTGGTGCGCTTCACCGTGAAGGTCGAGGACAACAAGATTGTGGCGTACCGTGTCAATGTGAAGGTCGCGTTCAAGTACGAGAGCGAGTGATGGCCTCACACCCGGCCCCATATGCCGTGTCCGCACGGTGTGGCGGGCAATGACCGGCGGCATGTGCTGTTCGTGTCGTGCTGTCCTGTGCTAGCTGCGGGCTGCGATGGCGGTCCACCCGCATGCAGCCCCCTTTTTCTGGCGCCACGCACCAGTCCCGGCCAGTGTGTCCCAGGTCGTCCCCTGCTGCTAGTATCCCATCGTTGCGAAGACGACGACAATGGCGTTGTTGAGGCCGTGTGCCACCGAGGCGCCGGCAATCGAATAGTCCTGCCTCTGTGCGAGGTATCCGAGCAATAGGCCGAGGACAAACCTCGCCGGCAGGCCCACAAGGTCCATGTGGACTGCTGCAAAGACCAGGCTCGTTATCACGAGGGCCAGCTCCCTGTAGTGCGTCCTCCTCGACCTGAAGTATATCTCCAGGCGCCGCTGCATGAACCCACGGAAGAGCAGCTCCTCGCTGAAGCCGACGACTACGAACATCACGACTATCCACAGCACGAGCTCGGATGGGGTCACACCCCTGAACATGGACTCCTCACCAGTCCCCCCAGTTGTCCCGAGGAGCCACTGCATCAGGTACGTGAAGACAAAATTTGCCCCTAGCATCAGGGCGCCCATTCCTAGGCCCTGCGCTATCTTGCGCATGTCCGCCATGTCCTTGACACCGAGGGAGCGGGCCCGAAGTCCGCGTTTGCGGACATAGTACATTGGTGGGACTACAAACCCGAGCTCTGCAACAGTGAGCAGCAGGAATGCAAATGGCTCAAAGTATACCGCTCCCGTGTTGAGGTCGATACGGACGAGCCCCTCCATGATCATGGGCACCAGCATGAACATGATGATGCCAATACTCCCAAACACAAAGATCACATCACCGCGGAAATAGGAGGATATACACCGCCCAGACGCGCCGCCAGCCGCCGGAGCGGC
>JALVPN010000174.1:15853-28255 GCA_027031765.1 Promethearchaeota archaeon
ACGAGCACCAGTGCCACCGACTTGAGCGAGACCTCTCTCTCCAACAGCGTACCCGGCACGAAGATGCCAATGCCGTCGTATTCCTTCATCTCTTCAAGGTCCGGGTCGTCTAGCACCGCAATCTCCTCGCGCCCTGCCGTCACAAGCGATTATATGGCTTGTGGGTGTGGTGTGGCGCAGTGGGTCGCAGCTGGGTGCGGTGGAGTGCTGTCCAGTGCGTCCGGGTCGCGTGCGCTGTGTCCTTGCGCCGCCCGGTCTTGCCGGGTGCACAGTGCCACTCGACACTGCAGGCCGCTTGCGTGGTCGGAACAGCCTTTATGGACTGGGTGCACCTATCATTCTGATAGTGGGCGCTGTACTGGTCGTCGCGGCTGACCACCCGGGCCGTCCTCCCTGTGACAACCCACCATGTCCCCAGGCCGGTCACTCCATGCCAGGGGTGCGCCGTCCCATGCCGCTGGTCGCGCCCCCGGGAACAGTGGCCCAAGTCCGTGCCACGCGTACGTGCCCTGCAGCTGCCCTGCTACCTGCACACTGGTGATACCCATGGTCAACGACACTGACGGCTACCGGCCACCTAGGAGGGGCACGGCAGTCCTGTTGATGACTATGGTGCTCCTCGCATCCTACGGCGTCATTATAGTATGGCCGCGTCCCCCAGACCCCATGTCCCTGTCGGCGCGGGTTGCGATAGTGGACTCGGGGATAACTCCTGACGCTTCACTTGCCCCACGCATAGTCGTCGCGCGGAGCTTCATCAACCGTCAGTTCGGATATCCATTTGATGACAACTCGACCACAGACAGCGAGCCCAAGGGGTCGCCACACGGCACATACGTCGCCCGGCTGGTGGCCACCCAGTTCTCTGAGGTGGCCCTCGTCAATGCCAAGGTGGTGTCATCAGACAATATCGCCTCCGTCACTGCCATTGCAGAGGCCATCTACTGGGCCGTGCGTGAGGCTGGCTGTACGGTCATCAACCTGAGCATTGGCGGCAGCCCGACGAATGGTTCCATCTTGGAAGACGCTGTGCGCTGGGCCTTCAGACAGGGCGTGTGTGTCGTCGCAGCAGCGGGCAATACGGGACAGACCGGGGTGGCCGGCACATCTGTCGAGTCGCCAGCACTGTGTCAGGAGGCAATTGCCGTGGCAGCTGTTGACAGTGCCGGGAACCCGTTCTCCTTTTCTGCCCGCGGGCCGCTGAGAGGACGTATAGCGAAGCCCGATATCTCGGCACTGGGCTCCTACTCTGAAGGCGGGGGCGCAACGCTCCTCGGTACGAGCTTTGCCGCACCACGGGTGAGCGCCGTAGCAGCGGCAATAATCGCACGGTGTGCAGAACGTGGCTGGCGGTGGACGCCCGGCATGGTCAAGGCACTCCTCCTTGCCAGTGCAAGACACCTCGAAGGAGAGGACTGGGAGGTGGGCGCTGGCCTGGTCGACCCTGACGCCGCACTGGAGTACCTTGAGCACGTGCCACGCAGGGACCGGCTCCCACTGGTCGTCGCAGCCCTGCCAACACGTGGCCCCTATGAGTTCGAACGCTGGTTCGTGAACTCCACGTACACCATCCCAATATCCGTCTTCGCTTCCTCCAACGTCACGTTCGACGTCTTCTACACGGGCTCGGCTGCACCGTGGATTCACGGCCCACCAGTCCTCTCGGTCAACCAGACCGGGCTCCTGATAGTGCAGCTGAATGTGGTCTCGGATGTGGCCATGACAGACCTGCGCTCTCTTGTGACCCTCGTTGCTGACGAGTACCTGACTGTGCGTGCCCAGTTCTCCTTCGACCTTGACATCCCCCGTGCCCGGGTCCTTTTTGATGTCAGTCACTCCCTCTGGTGGCTCGACTCTGTGTATGGCCAGTTCCGCTACCTGTACTGCTCGCTCACCCGACTGGGGATTGCTGTTGAGGAGATCGATACGCCGGGCGAGCTCAGCGCCGAACGACTGGCACGCCATGATGCCGTACTGATACTTGACCCGTGCACCCGTGTCCACGATGCATACGGCAGGGAACGTCTGCCCCCCATGCAGTACACTGCTGAGGAAATCCAGCTCTACCACTCCTACTTTGCAGATGGCGGGTCGCTCCTCGTAGCAGCACTTGACAACAACAGTCTGAATGTGCCCGCAGTCAACCGGCTCCTCCTCGGCTTCAACGTATCACTGGACTACGGACGTGTCCCTGAGGTCACCTTCGTCGTTGGTGGGATTGCGTCCACGGCCCTCGTGTCCGACCTGTCCGACCACCCCGTGACCCGCGGGGTGTCCTCCTTTGACCACAACGGCTGCACGCTCAACCACTCCCTGCCATGCTACAGCATTGCCCGTGTCCAAATCCGAGTGAGTGACCGCGATGGCAATGAGCACCTGGTGAAGAGGAGTGTGGTCGTGGGCAGGGAGTCTGAGAGCGGCTCTCGGCTGATTGTCTCTGGCAGCAACTTCTTCCTTGACAACTGGGCCTTCAGTGGCCTGTACCAGTCGGACGACAATGAGCGTTTTGCAGTCCAGTGCGTCCTCTGGCTGGTCGGACTGTTGTGAAATGACTGCTATGAAATGAATGGATGACCTGTGGCTACTTACTTGGGGACAGACGGTGTCCTACAGCACTGTTGCAATCTGTTCGGTCGCGTTCTTGGCAGCAAGCACCAGCATACCGGGCTTGACCTTCCGCGTGGCAGCAAACATCAGGATTGCCTTCTCACCGGCGCTCTTCATGAGTATCAGGCCCTTCTCGTTCGTGAGGAGGACCTGCTCCTGCTCGCCCTGTTCCATCTTCTCGGCCGCCAGGTCCGCAACGTTGAGGATGGATGCCGCTATCGCTGCAATCTCAGCCTCCTCATACCCCTCTCCCATGGCTGACACGATGGGCAGTCCTTCCTTTGACAGGAGAATCCAGGCCTTGATACCGGCGACTATGTCGGTCGCGTCCTCGACTATCCTCCGGACTTGTTCTTGGACTTCTTTCAGGTCTTCACCGATCAATGTCCTGCACCACGGTAGGAACTGCCTCGCAGTGAGCGTCTGGTAATGCGCGTTAATAAGGTTTGATGTGCCGAAATACGGCCGCCCACTGACCTCTGGACAGGACAGTGCCGTGGTGGGCTCGCCGCCGGTTGGCGCGACTGCCCGCCGCTCCTAGTATACCCCTTGGTCGGACCCGGAGTCCACCGGCCTGCCCCTCAGTCAGGGCGCCGCGTACAATCACCGTCCATGCTGTGTCCTGCAAGGGTCCTGCAGAGCTCTGCGGCGATGTCTGCGGAGATATCATAGGCCCACTGGTGCCTGGCCGCGCTGTTGACAAACCCGCGGAGGCACTCCTCTGCAACACCGGACCTGCGTAGTGCCACCAACCGTGCCAGCATGTCTATCACGTCCGCGTCCCTGACAATCTTGGCCTCCGCAGACTCGCCCACGCTCAGGTCTTCCCACAGTCGCCTGACCCACTCACCAGTGGCACCAAGACCGCTGACAAGGTGCTCAAGGACTGCACCCTCACATGCCGCCTTCGTGTCGTGTACCGCACGGTCGACCCCTTCAATCCCGGTCCTGGGGATATCTGAGAGCAGAGACTCCGGTAGGTCGTGGACCGTGCACATTGCTAGGGCCCTAGCCAGGTCGACATCCACACCGGTCGACTCTAGGTGACGTCCAATGATCAGTGCCACGAGGGTGGTGCCCCAGATGTGCGCCGCCACACCCTCCGGCCGCTGGCCTGCGCACGTGCCAGATGTGACCCACCCACTACGGGGGAGGTCTTTCAGACAGCCTGCTTGGAGGATGAGCCGCACAGCGTCCTGCACATCCAACTCTGATGCCACCATTGGGACAGTACCGTGTCGGTGGGGGTGGGCCATGTGGGGGTCATGGTCTTGGGGCCATGAGTCAGTGGCCGGGCCGGTCAGGGCAGACCTCCGCCTTGGGCCCCCGCACCTCTGTCTCAGCCACTGTAGTGGTCGACCGAGATGGTACCGTTGAGTATCATCTCCCTGACCCCTCGCAGGAGCGGCATGTACGTCTCGCTGGCCTTCTTGATGTATGTCGAGCTGAACTCGAAGCTGGTGAGGTTGACGCCACCGTTCGCGAGGTTGTACTCCAGTATCTCTGTCCCGTTGAACTGTCCCCAGAGGGTCTCGTTGAGCATGTCGTATACCGCCATGTCGGCCCTGAAGACGACGCTGGTCGTGATCCAGCTCGGGCCAGACAGGATGTCCGGGTCTGGGTTGCCGTAGTAGTCGAGGTTGCCCTCCGCCGCAATTGCGAGCGGCATCCTCGTCTTATTGAGCGGCATTATGTTCGGGTCGCCCAAGGTCTTGTTCGCTGCAAGCATGGCCTGTCGGAGGCCCACAATGCTGCCCCTGATGGGTGCGAAGATGAGCGATACCTCCTCGTCCATGTACAGATGGTATGCTGTCTCGTTCGCCAGCTCTATGTTCTCGTAGCTCTCAAGGTACACTATCGGCTGTACGAGGGTGACCCGGCCTCTGAGGTAGTCCGAACTGTTCACGAGCTGCAGCCCCTGAAGGAACCCGTAGACAAGGCTGCCCACTGTCGGGTCTTCCTCATAGGAGGCCATTATCGCGACCCGTCCCGTGTTGTTCAGTTGCGGACTGAACGCAATGAGCCCACCAATGAAGCCTGCAAGGAATGCCGCCTCTTCTGGGATGAAGGATGTAGACGCCACGTTCTTGAGCGACGAAATCCCCCCGATTATGCCAAAGTTCTGGTTCGGGAACTCCTGTGCAACGGTCTCTACAGCTGGCACCAGCTCTTTGCCGACTGCAATGATGATGAGGTAGCGTCCTGTCTGCGCGAACGCGCGTATGTCCTCCTCTGCCTCCGCTGCCGTGGTCGGGAACGCCCCGTCCCTCAAGACCCTCGGGTCATCAAAAGCGACAACGATGTCGCCTGCCAAGTTGTTCATTCCGACCTTCGTCTGGGCACCAAGGCCCATGTCTTCGAAGCCCGGGTTCATTACCACAATTGCCACCCGTGGGGGTTCGTATTGCTCAGTTAGGAACAGCACACCGCCAACTGCTCCAAAGACAATGACAATTATCACCAGCGATGCCAGGATATTCGACCTTGAGCTCACTGTGCTTCCTCCAAGGGGACTGACAACGGGTGCCGTTTGACGTTGATTTAAACCTATTGCTCAATGTGGTACTGGCCCGTGCTGTCCCCGATCACTGCCACGTCGACAACGTGCAGGTGGGACCTCCACCACATCTACGTCCGACGCACGGCCCCACAGCGCCCGGCCACCACCATCCCCCAATACCACCAGACCCACCTATAACGTGCGTGCCTGCCTGATGACACTTCTGGACGGGCCGTGTCCAGCGCGCACTCCCGCAGGCCACCGTGACCGCACCTGCGTCCCGGGACCGGGGGCCCGGAGCCACCCCTGTCGTTCGGTGTTGGGACGAGACCGCAGGGCGACCGCCCGGACCGCACAGGCAGACTTAATACTGCATTCACGATAGTTAAGGACGAGGTGAGACCTTGCCTGTCAGGACCCCTAACAGACTTGCCGGTGAGAAGAGTCCGTACCTGCTGCAACATGCCTACAACCCTGTAGACTGGTATCCGTGGTGTGATGAGGCCTTCGAACGGGCCCGCCGGGAGGACAGACCGGTCTTCCTCTCGATTGGCTACAGCACGTGCCACTGGTGTCACGTGATGGAACGGGAGAGCTTCGAGGACGGGGAGGTCGCGGAGCTGCTGAACAGGTGGTTTGTGTGTATCAAGGTCGACCGGGAGGAGCGGCCCGACATTGACAGTGTCTACATGCGTGCTGCGGTGCTCATCAACGGCACGGGTGGGTGGCCGCTCACAGTGTTCATGACCCCTGACAGGGAGCCCTTCCTCGTTGCGACCTACATCCCGAAGACCAGCTCTCCAGGCCGGGTGGGGTTATTGGAGCTGTTGCCCGCGGTTGCGAGGGCGTGGGCCGATGACAGGCAACGGGTCCAGCGTGTGGCCAGGGAGGTGGTGTCAGCCCTTGGACGGAGGCGTACTGGTGGTGGGCCGGCGCTTGGGCCTGGAGTGTTGGACAAGGCCTTTGCGGACCTCTCTGATAGGTACGACGAGCACAACGGCGGGTTTGGTACCGCGCCGAAGTTTCCCAGCCCACACCAGCTCGTCTTCTTGCTGCACTACTGGGCGAGGACAGGTGAGGGACGTGCACTGGAAATGGTGCGGACGACCCTGACGGCCATGCGGCGCGGGGGTCTGTTCGACCACCTCGGATATGGTTTCCACAGGTATTGTACTGATGCGGAATGGCGAGTGCCACACTTTGAGAAGATGCTCTACGACCAGGCACTGTTAGTGCTCGCGTACTCTGAGGCGTACAGTGCGTGTGGGGACGCGTACTTTGCCGGTGTGGTGCGCGAGACTGCTGACTACGTCTTGGGGATACTGCTGGACGATGGCGGCGGGTTCTGCTCGGCCGAGGACGCGGACAGCGAGGGTGAGGAGGGCAGGTTCTACCTGTGGACGGCTGAGGAGATCCGCAGAGCCCTTGACAACAGGGATGACTACCGGGTGTTCGCGCACCACTTCCAGGTGCGGGAGGAGGGCAACTTCGTCCGGGAGGCGACCGGCAGTCTGACGGGGCAGAACATCCTGTACGCACCACGCACGGTGGAGAGCACAGCAAGAGACCTGGGCCTCAGCACTGATGAGGTGCAGGCAGCCCTTGAGAGGGCGCGGGGACGCCTGCTGGAGATTAGGGGGCACAGGGTAAGGCCACACCTTGATGACAAGGTGCTGACCGACTGGAACGGCCTCATGATTGCCGCACTTGCTAGGGCCTACCGTGCAGTGGGCGACAGTAGACTGCTGGTGGCAGCACGGGGGGCCGCCGACTTCATACTGCGTACGATGATTGCTGGGGACGGCCGTCTCTACCACCGCTACCGTGATGGTGAGGTGGCAGTCCCTGGTCTCTTGGACGACTATGCCTTTCTCATCTGGGGCCTCCTTGAGCTCTACCAGTCCACGTTCGAAGAGCAGTACCTTGAACAGGCACACCAGCTGTCCGGGGAGATGCTCACCCTGTTCCGTGACCCGGACGGTGGGGGCCTGCTCCTTACTGGGAGGGACGCGGAACCCCTGATTGCCGCTACGAAGCACGCCTACGACGGGGCCACGCCCTCTGGGAACTCCATTGCAGCCCTCGACCTTGCCATGCTTGACCTGCTGCTCGCTGACCCCACCCTGCGGGGTGCCGCCATAGAAACAGTGCGCGCATTCGCGGGGGACATCCTGCGCTCGCCGTCGGCGTTCACAATGATGCTCGTGGCACATGGGTTCATCATCGGGCCGACTGCCCTCGTGGTGGTGGAGGGCCGCCCGGAGTGGCCCGGCACACGGTCGATGGTGAGTGCTGTGCGGGAGGACTACCGGCCGGGTGTCCTGGTCCAGGTGGTACCGCCCCACGGTCAGTCCACACCCGGTCTCCAGTCGGGCGCGGCCCCAAGGTCCTGGCAGACAGGATTGCTACCGCGGGCGCATGTCTGTCGTGGGGGGATGTGTTCCGCACCGACCTCCTCCGTATCACGGCTCTTGGAGCTCCTGGACTCGTCAGTACCCTGACAGGGCGACTGCACACATCCCAGCGACGCCGTGTGACCCGCGAACCTATAAATAACTCCGTGCGTGGTACATTCTACCGCAAGACGGCACCGGCACCTGTGTACCGGGTGTTGTGGTGGCGGCCGGCAATGCGGATGACCGCACCCGGTTGCGTACCAGGGTGGGCCGGTACCTGGGGCGGAAGCCGTCATCACAATGTCCCAAAGAACCACAACCCCTGGCCGGTCATTGAAATGTCCGAACACATCCTTGGTGAGGTGGCCCGACTCCTTGAGTCGACGATTTCGATGGACGACTGTATACGTGCCGTGGTGCTGAGCACACGTGAGGGCGTCGTTGTTGCGTCAGTGTCACGCGACGACTCAGTAATCCCCGACGTCACGGCAACGGTCTCTGCTGCCCTTGTGTGGGCCGGCGATGCTGCGATGGACAAGGTGACCGGCGGCACACCCGACTGTCTTGTACACACCACGGAGACCGAGACCGTACTCATTGTTGTCGGGCGTGACTTCCACATCGTAGTGGTGCTGCGCCGTAACTGCACCTCTCGACTGGACATCGAGCGGCTCATCCCGGTAGCGCGGTCAGCCGTATCGCGGGCCGAGATGCTGATGGGCTCTGCCGAGGAGTTTGCACGGGAAGACCTCCTCAGTATGCTGATGGCATCGTTCCCGGAGGTCGAACGCGCGATGCTCGTGACGCTTGACGGGCTGCCTGTGATGGCTGCAGGTCTCGCCGACAGCGTTGAGGTGGCAGGTCTTGCTGCCTCGATTTTTGCGAACGGGCTGACGTATTCAATTGCGACCCGGTGGGTGGTGGTGCGTGCCGGGGCCTACAGCCTACTCGTCATCCGCGTGGACGAACAGCGGCTGCTGGTCGCTGGGACCCATGCCAACAGGCCTGAAGAACTGTGCCAGAGGATTGTTGACCTCCTCCAGTCCGGCCTCTTCTAGTCCTGACTAGGTGCCCTCTGCGCCGACCTGGGGCTGCGCGGGGGCCATGTCGGAAGTCTCAATGCCCCCGTCATCGAGTTGCCACTCCTGGAGCCTGATTGTGATGAAACAGTCCTTGCCGCGCTGTGGACAGTCTATCCTTATTGTGATTTGGTCGACGCTCCGTTCGACAATCTCCGGGTTCAGACATCCCTCCTCAAGCTTCTCCATGAGGAACATGACGTAGGCCTCGGAGATGACGTTCAGGCTGCCCTCAATCAGCGCCTCGCCGAGTTCAGCAAGGAAGTGCCGTTTCTTTCTCCCCTCTCGTTCGACCCTGATGAGCCCCACCTCCTGCATACGCGAGACGTGCCACCTGATAGTGTCATGGTGCACCCCCAGGGACTCTGCCATCATCTCCTGGTAGCAGCCGGGGTTGTTCACGATGTACGAGAAGATCTTCTGGGCGGTCTTGCTGCGGAGCGTGAGGTAGGCCATTTCCGCCTGCTTGGACCTGAGCATACGCGGGTAGTATATCCTCTTCCCGGCAAACTTGATGCTCTTGACAAGGCCCTCTCTCTCCAAAATCCTCAGGTGCCAGGTGAGGGTGCCAAGTGGTGACTCCAGTATGTCGACAAGTTCAAGGAGGTAGGTGCCAGGGTTCTCGCACAACACCCTGTACAGGTCCCGCCGGAAGGGGTGCAGTAGAAGTGCCTGTCGTTTCTGTCTGCCCATTTGACCATCCTCGCACGCCGGGGTGTTGTGAAACAGTCAACTGCTCCGTAAACGGTGATAAAAGCTCTTCTCCCGGTCGGCATCCGTACAGTGCAGCCGTTGGCTGTCAGGTGGCCGAGAGGGCATGTCCTCCGGTGCTCCGGGAGGTCCGGTCGCCCGCGTCACCTGCGGGTGGTCACGGTCGTGCACACACCACCGCCCAGACTACAGTCCCGGCAGATCCCTGTGGGCGCTGACAGTGGCGTCACTGGTATGTCGGTGTGACCCGGTGGCGGTCCGCCCGTCGTGGGGCGATGGACACACATGGGACCTGGCACCTGCGCCAGTTCCGAATCGTTTATCTTTCCTCCGGCCGACAGCTGAGACGTAGGGTGCACCATTAGGAGGAGTCTACAGTGTGCGGTATCACAGGCATTGTCACCCAGGACCGGAACGACATTGGTCGGCTGCTCGTGATGTGCAGTCGGAAACTGACCTATCGGGGATACGACTCTGTGGGTGTTGCTGCCGTGCACAGGGGCAAGGTCTACCTCAAGAAGGATGTCGGCACGATTGACGAGGTGGATGCCCGGCTCGGCCTGTCAAAGATGCCTGGTGACAGGGGGATTGCACAGCTCCGCTGGGCCACCTATGGTGCCCCGACGCAGGTGAACGCACAGCCACACTATGGTTGTACTGAGGAGTTCTACGGCGCCCACAATGGTAACCTGCACAACTACTATGAGTACCGACAGGAACTGATAGAGACCGGCCACACAGTACGTTCGTGGAACGACGGTGAGCTCTGCGTCCACGCTGTCGACAAGTACTACGAACAGACCGGCGACATGTTCGAGGCGGTGCGTCTCTCCACCCGTGACCTCAAGGGCGCCTTCGCATATGCTGTGGGACGGGCAGACACGCAGGAGATCTACGCTGTCAAGATGGGCTCTTCCCTTGTGGCCGGGGTCGCACCCACTGAGACCATAGTGTCCAGTGACCTGCCCTCGATCCTCCCGCTCACGAACCGCGTGGTCTACCTTGATGATGGGGAGATGGTCGTCCTCCGTCCCGACAGTGTCAAGGTGTACCGTGTCGAGGACGGGAAGGAGCTGAACCGTCCAGTACAGGTCTCCAACGTGGACCCCCACGCTGCAGAGAAGGGGGGCTTCCCCCACTTCATGCTCAAGGAGATAAACGAGCAGCCGCAGGTCGCACGCGACGTCATGGGCCTCCTGCACAGCAACGAGAGCGAGGAGTGGCTGCGCTTGATAGAGGATGCCTCGCACATCTACCTTGTCGCATGCGGCTCGTCATACAATGCTGGCATCGTCGGCACCTACTACTTCAACCGGCTGGCGGGCATCCCGGTCACCCCTGCCATCGGCGGCCAGTTCATCCCCATGTACGCCCGCACCCTCACAGAGGACAGCCTGTGCATCCTCGTCTCACAGAGCGGAGAGACGAAGGACATCCTGAACGTGTTGAAGCTCGTGAAGCGCGAGGGCCTTGGCAAGACACTTGGTGTCCTGAACGTCATTGGCAGCTCCCTCATGTTCGGTGCCGACGCATACATCCCCATGGGCTGTGGCTACGAGGTCAGTGTCCCGGCCACCAAGACCTACTTCTCACAGACGGTCATCTTTGCAGACCTCGCCGCCCGTCTTGGTGCCCGCAACGGCATGCTCGACCAGTCCGAGGCAGACCGCTTCGTCAGTGCCCTCCGTGACGACCTCCCGCGTCTGACACAGGAGACCATTGACAGGACGGGCATCCTCGCAAAGAACCTCGCCCCCACCCTCATGGGCGAACACGACCTGTACTGTCTGGGCTACGGCCTCACCGATGGCGTCGCACGTGAGGGGGCCCTCAAGATAAAGGAGATATGCTACAACCACTGCGAGGGCATGTACAGCTCCGAGTTCAAGCACGGGCCGCTCAGCATCGTCACCGACAACTACCCGGTTATCTTCGTCACCACCACCGAGGACAGCTGGATGGTCATCAACCACATCAATGAGGTGGCATGCAGGGGCGGCAGGGCAATCATAGTGGGTGAGCATGAGGACTCGCTGACACCCTACGTGAAGAGCAAGACCGACTACCTGGTCGTCCCCAAGTCGGAGGTGCTCATCAACCCGATCCTCGACGTCATACCCCTCCAGCTGCTCAGCTACTTCCTGTCGGTCGACCTTGGCATCAACCCGGACCTCCCGCGCAACCTCTCCAAGACCCTCACTGTTGACTAGACCCGGCATGTGGGGCCCCGGTCAGGCGACTAGTCACGGTCGCCCGTCTCGCCAATCCGGATTGCGCGCATCGCCGAGGACGCCACGTTGCCGGCATCGAACCCGTCCTTTATGTGAACGACCTCGTCCCCCTCGACCTCCAGCACATTGATGAGCTCTGTCCTGTCGCCCAGGGCCCACTGTCCGAAGACCGTCTTGCCACCGTCCAGCTCGCACTCCAGCAGGCCAAGGTTGCCAGCACCAGACCACCAGTGGGTGCACCGGGCCACGGCCCCGAACTCACCGACCATCTGCTCGAACAGTCTGACGAGCCTCGTCGGGCCGTGCTCGTTCCTGAACGTTATCAGCACGTTGTTGGCACCGCCCCCCATCACCTGTCGTATCCGTTCCATCTCGTCGTCGCTGAACAGTGTCATGTGTGTTCACCGGGCCTGTGGTGTGAGGTGTTAAAAGGGACTCGTTGTGTCCGTATCACACTGCTGCGTGCGGTGTTCCCAGTGGTGTCACGAGTCGGCATCCTCAGTTCGCACCCCCGTTCAAGACGTGCTGCAGCCATCGGTGCTGCCTTCCAGCAACACGGCGTGGAGACCACCCACATACTCCCCTGGCTCATAGCCGAGGACATCGGCCCCTCCGGCCACGCAGTCACAGCTCAGGGTGCTGACCTCCGGTCTCTTGACATGCTCCTCGTCCTCGACCTCGGTGCCGCCGACCCCGCCACCTACGTCCACCGTCTGGCCCTGCTCCGTGACCTTGGCGACCTCGGTGTGCGTGTTGTGAACCCCCCAGCAGCCCTCGCGACTATGCGTGACAAGGCCTCCACGCTGAGGGCCCTCTCCCGTGCCGGCCTGCCAGTACCACGCACACTGGTCACCGAGTCAATGGACATCGCATCCCGC
>JALVPN010000175.1 GCA_027031765.1 Promethearchaeota archaeon
ACGTTAGAGTCAAGAGTCGATGGTTGGACTCCTCTATCCCAGTTCAGAGTACTGTCCAGGTACGTTGGTCTGGACTCTGGCCCGTGCTCCAACTGGCTGTGGGCTACAGTCCAGTCCCTCAAGCCACACTTGCCCTACATCCTGGGACTGACATCTAGCTGGTCTCACAGTCTGTCCTGACAGGACAGTTGCTCTGGTCCAACAAGCTCTCCCAAGGTGCGCAGGAGGGACTCCGGGTTCAGGTGCTGTTTTCCGAGCCTCCTTCACTGGAGTTGACGGGCTTGACCGTTCCAAGAAGACTGAAACAGCAGCGAGTGGGACTGACGAAACAGATAAGAACCGTGCAACTGCTACGGGGCCCGTGCTGGAACTGCGCTTCTTGCCCCAGCACTGCGGACAGTGGGGGCCTAGGAGTGACAAGAGATGGAACTTGTGAACGAGAGGGACATCGAACCGCTGCATGTGGACGGTGACCGTGGCTCAGTTGATGTCTACGATGCCCTGTCGGGTCCGGTCGTGGCCGGCGTGCGTATTGTCGCCCCGCACAGTCGTGTCCCGCGGAGCCCGCACTCACACCCGGAACGCCAGCTCATCTACGTGATCTCGGGGACCGCACAGATAACCAATGGTGCAGAGACCCTCCAGCTCCGACCTGGTGACCACGTGCTCCTTGAGGCCAACGAGGAACACTATGTTATCACAGCCGACGCACCGGTAAAGCTCTTTGAAGTCCGGTACTAGTGGGACTACGACCGGTCGTACCCGCCGTCCTCTGATGTGCAGTGTCCTCAGGGGGCGTCCATATCGTTTCCACCGTGCCGCACATGTCCCTCACTGACGCGGAGGATGTCGACGTTGTCCAGTACGTAGTTGAACGAGCTGGCCTGGATTGGTGACGACGCGACCAGGACCACCTCTTTCAGGGTCGAGGTAGTGTGGGCGTGCCTGTAGAGCTCCCGTACTATCTCTTCGGCCACCTCCCAGCTCGGTACACGCCCCACCTCAAGAGCGAGGGTATAGAATGCGATCCTCTCGGCGCCCATGTCCTCGGCCTTCTCAAGGACTGACCGCACGGCACTACTGATGGCACCTCTCCTGTCAGGGTCGTTCATTGTCACAGGCGGCCAGTACTCAACGCTCTTCGCGTTGCTTGCCTCCTGTACCCTGATGCCGAAGCCCCCGACTGTACCAAAGGGGCCCATGCTCCCTCCTGCATCAAGCCCCACTGGTAGGTCACGTGCTTTCACGGCCATATCCATCTCACTGTCGTCGTATGGTCCAGTGACCAGAGTGATGTGTACTCCTCCAATCTCCCAGTGGCTGCTCACCCTGTCGCCTCCCACTGCTCGACAGCCGTGCGGATCTCGTTGAAGGCACGGTCGCTGTACCCGACAAGTATGACCTCGCGGACGTTGCTCACAGTCCTGCTGGCTGCAGCCACCCCCTCAAGGATGGCGCGTGTGGACTCGTCTGTCCCAAGTCCTCCGACCCCGGCGCCTATCGCTGGGAACGCCACTGTGGAGAGGCCCTCGGCGGCGGCGAGCTCGAGTGCCATCTTTACGGATGACCTGACGTACTCGGTACGGGCCCTACCACCAGGTGGCATGCCTGCACAGTGTATCACCCGTTTGGCCGGCAACCTGCCCGCAGTAGTGGCGACAGCCTCACCCGGCCTGATTGGCCCCTGTGCCATGGCCTCCTTCTCAATCTCCTCACCGCCCCTGCGTTTGATCGCGCCGGCCACGCCCGACCCCATCCAGAGGTCGGAGTTCGCAGCGTTCACAATAGCGTCCACCTCAAGGTCGGTGATGTCACCCTGAATGACCCTTATCCTTATGCCGCCAATCTCCTTCACATCAAGTCCTCCGTACTCTCTTCTCCGCGCGGCATCAAATAGTTGTTGTGGAGACCTGTGGGATGCTGTGCATGTCGTGGCGTCCATGACCCGTAGCCTTCACACATGGAGCATACTTGACAGACCTCTGGTGCACTGTCGGCTGCACGGCTCATGGACATGTCCTCTCCTCATGACAGTCGTGGTGCCTGTAGCATGCCCCTGAGGCGCACGCTCTCACCTATCACAACTCTTTTTGCCATGGCGGCCAGTCCTGTGCCCCGGCGAGTACGCTGGACGACTTCGACAAGGAGGACTACGCATCAGTTGTGGCCCGCTACGGCAGGCCCCGCAGGCTGACCTTTGCAGCAGACTTCTTCGACTTTGAGTGCGAGCTCGTCCGTCGGAGCGCTGCCAAGGGCCGCAACCACGATATCACCTGCTTCATCGTGTATGGTGACAGGTACGTCGTCATCCAGAAACACGACTATCAGGGCTCCGGGATATACCGGGCGCCATCGGGCGGTGCCGCTCCGGGGGAGTCCATCGAGGTGGCGGCCCAGCGAGAGATGCGCGAGGAGACCGGCCTCGACACCCGCCTCCGACGCTTCGTACTGGATGTCCGCCTTGAGGTCAGGTGCCCTGATGGCGTTATCCCGTGGCGCTCGCTCGTGTTCCTCGCTGAGGCGGTAGGTGGCACACTACACATCATTGACCGGCACGAGATCTATGATGTCACTCTCATGACGCGGGAGCAGCTGCTCGGAGATGTGGAACGCCTGATGGTCGCCTCTGGTTGGGGTGGGTTCAAGTACAGGGCCTTTCTTACACGCGAGTTCTTCAGGGCCCTTGACCAGTTTCATGGAAGAGCCGGGACAGGGTAGTCCTGAATGTGGTCTCTCATGGGCAGCCCCCTGACCGACCAGTGATACGACAGTCCCCGCGACACTAGGACATCACCCGGTGGTGACCATGTTGGCCATGCACGTTGGCCAGCATTTCATCTGGGATTAGGATATATTTGCAGGAGTGACCACAATGACCGACCGTACTGTCATTGACTGGAATCGAGGGACCGATGGCCGTTGCACACGAGTGCCTGTTGCTCGTCTTCTGGCCGAAGGGCGGAGGTCTTTCAGAAGCCCAGCATGTCTGGTCCCAACCGTCCCAACGTGATGCCGCTCAGGAGTAGTGGGCGTGTGTCGTGTCCTAACTATGTACACAATTATGAGTCCACTATAATGTGTACATAATAACGTATATATCGTCTCGCGGCAGTGTACCAGTGAGCCAACGATGAAGATCAACGCATCACTCCCAGAGGTGCCGCGAGTTGGTCTCGTGGAAGCGATGAGAGCGGTCATCGAGGCAATCCGGCAGCAGGAGCACCCACTCTCAATCAGCGCGCTCTCCCGGCTGACGGGTGTGGACAGGCGCACCGTGGGCAAGGTGCTGGACATCCTCCTTGACCTGCAGGAGACCCTCGCGGAAGGCGTGATTGAAACGGAGCGTGTGGGGAGGCGTTTTGTCGTGTGGTTCAGGGAGCGGACTGCGCAGGCACGGAGAGCATTCAAGAACGCTGTGCATGTGGTGCGACGGAACACGAAGACCGGGGGGACATTCCTGACATCGGGTGACGAAGTGGAGTAGGGGTGATACGTCATGTCAGTGGCACTGGGCGTGGTCCTCTCAGTAGCGTTCCTACTGCTTGGTGCGTCGACAAGCTACATGCTGTGGGAGGTCTTCGGCTGGCCGGTATTCATCCAGGTGGTCTTTGTGCTCTCGGTGGCAACGGCTGGCGAACACTATGTTTCAGGCAAGGGGTACTATCACTACACGCCTGCGAACGGCCTCTTCGTCGGGAGGGTGCCGTTCTGGATCCCGCTGATGTGGTTGTTTGCGGTGCAGGCGTCGCTGCTGGTGTCGTTACCGGGCCACTCGATGGGCCTGGTACCGCCTGTGAGCTCAGGGTTTGTATGCATGGCTGTGGACCTGCTCTTTGTGGAGCCATACCTGTGTGCCCAGAAGGAGCTCTGGCAGTGGGCGCCCGTGGAGCGGGGCTACTTCAGCTTCATTCCAGAGTCACTCGACAGGTTCACAGCCCCGCCCGGTAACTACATCGTCTGGTTCGTGTTCCCGGTGGTCTCGAACCTCGTGCTGTGGGCTGCTACGGGCCTCCCACTGTAGTCTGTGAGCCAACGCCACTATCACGTCAAGGGGATCTGGTAATTGTAGTGCTGGCGAGAGAGGCCTGCGACTGGAAACTGGGTCTCCCCTGCGATTCTTGTACGGGAATTCAGGTCTGCCAGTTGTGTGGGTGTGGCCTGCTGTCCACACAAGGCCCGTGTCCGTGGCGCGTTACGGTGCTGGTGATACGTGTGAATTGTCCTTGTTGTACACAGCCTCTTCAGTGGTCGCTGCCGCACAGCACGCGAGGACGATGGATCAAGACAATGTGCGATGGCTCCTGAAAGGCAAGCTTGTCAAGGACTTCCGTGGGTTCCCGCTTGGGCGAGTCACAAAGGTGTGGTTCGAGTCGGCCACGGGGCCCCTGGTGATTGTTGAGCGGTCTGGGAACAAGGGCCACCCGATGTGGGAAGCAATCCCGCTCCGCCAAGTACACACTGTTAGTGACTGTGTACACCTGAAACCTCCCGTTTTCGCAGAGTAGTGCACTGTGACTGGTCAGGAGATGGAAGGTGCGGGCTCGTGGTACCGGGGTGAAGGATGGCAGTCACGAAGACCAGGTCGGGGGTGCCACAGTGGTCTCAGACAGGCCGCCTAAGCGTGGCGTACAGGTCACGGTGTTCACGAACCGGGAGTGCCCGTTCTGCCAGGTCGTCTTGGACATGGTGCATCGCGTGGCTGCCGACCTGGACAGCCTTGGTCAGGATGTTGTCGTGCGGCAGGAGGAGGTCGGCACACAACTTGTGGTGCATGGGAACAGAGCCATCACCAGAGTCCCGACGGTCGCTGTCGGCACCGAACACATTGAGGGGTTCCCTGACTGGCACCAGCTCGTGACACTCGTGTACCGTGCTGTGCTGCTGGGAGGACCTAGTCCTTGTCATGACGACTCGTGTCGTGTCTGTCACAATGACGGTGACTCACTCCGGGAGCCCTCGTGCCCATAGACTGCGTTTCTGTTCCATGTTTCTCTTCTCACGTCCAGCACCCAACCATGCACCATCGTGCATTATGCCCGTTGTCCCTACATTGGTGGTCTGTCCATATGTTGCTGTTCGCGTTTGGGAACCGTAGACCCCGGGTCATGCATAGTCGATACCGAGAATTACCCAGGCGTTCTCTTGTAGGACTCTTCGGCTGGTCTCGACGTTCAGGCCCATGGTGTTGAGGGCTGCCATCAGGTCTGGGTACTCGCTGTGGTGCTCGGAGCCGAAGACGAGGTTGCGCACGCCCATGTCCTGCACTAGGGCGTCTAGGAAGACTCTCAGTGGTGACTCGACGAGCCTGACGAGAGTAACGGAGACCTCAAGCCAGATGTTATGTCTGCGGACGAGCGGGAGGACTGTGGGGAACCCGAAGAGCCCGCCCATGTGGAGAATGACGAACTTGCCCTCTGGATAGACCGCGGAAACACGCTCGATGAAGCGGGTCGTCCCTGGGGTCGTGTTCTCGCTGTGGAAGTACACTGGGGTGTCCCTGTCCACGGCAGAGCGTATCAGGGCCATCACAGCAGGGTCCTCCGGATGGTACAGCTGCCCGTCCAGTACCAAGGCCTTACAGCCCCGGTCGAGGAACTCTGCGAGCTGTTGGTGGGCCCGGTCGATGGGCCGTGGTTGCACTGTACAGGCGCTGAAGAGCCTGTCTGGGAATATCTCGGTGGCCTCCATGCACATTTCGTTCGACACCCAGGGGTCGCAGGGCGTGAGTACGGCCCTCCTTATGCCGAACGTGTCCATCCTCCTCACGAGGGTGTCTGCATATTCGGCGACCCTTTCCGGATCCGCTTCCGACATCTGCATCCTGTCGGTCCCTAGGTGTGTGTGAATGTCGGTTGTCATGGCCGGCAGTTCCTATCGGGGTGCGGTGTCCTTCTTGAGTGCTAGTAATACACATTTTGGTAGTGGGTGCCACGGGAAACGGAGGGCCTAGCGGGTGGGAAGGGGCGCCGTCCGATGGGCAGCTGCGCACGGGCTGTGGGTCTAGGGTGGGAGTGTGCAGCAGACGCACCGACACTGCCCAGCACGGTGCGTGGCAAGATGTGGGGTCAAGGTCCGACACGGGACACGTATCATCCTGCTCACTGGTGCTCCGTACTGCCGTTGTCTGTTCATCGTGCCCGTGTGCGCGTGCACATACTTTATTTAGGAATCCTCGACCCACCGGCACGACAAAGTTGACAAACGGTGCGAGTCTCGAGGAGAGTATTGCAAGGGTAGTGGATGCCATCCGGGAGAACAGGTACCTGCTCATGGAGTTCCTCAGCCCGATTATTGACGGGTGCCGTGCAGCGATGGGAGTCAGCATTGAGACCGCACGCAGGCTCGGTGAGATGACGGAGGAGGAGTTCCGCAGGCACATGAACGCTGTGGGCGGCTCCTACGAGGCCACCCGGATTTGCATCAGGACTTGGGACACCGACGAGTCATATATGGTCGCATTCGAAGATGGTGTGCCCAGCGTGGAGTCTACCTGTGGCGCTGCTGACGTGACCGTCCACGCCGAGGCCCCGGTGCTGCGGAGTGTGTTCGCAAGCGACCCGGACGTACACGTGCCAGCCCTACTGCGCTCCGCAATCGACATTGACTGTGCCGAGCCAGAGGCTGCTGTCGAGGCAATCGGCCTGCTGGTCTACCCGGTACTCCTGCGTATGGCCGAGTCTGGCATTGACCCGTCGTCTCTCCTATGTGAGGACGCGGACTCACTGATCACATCTGCTGCATCCGACCTGGTCACGAAGGCCCTCCGTGCCTGGATTGATGCGAAGATGCAGACGGCCTGACCTACCTGTAGCGGTACTGTGTGCCTGCCGTGTCAGGCGGTACGTACCTTCTGGGACTGACGCAGGCTCAGGCCAGTCCGTGGTACGGGAATACTTCTTTGTGGAGCCTTGCGAGGGTCCTGTCGAGCGCGGCTGCAACCGTCCCGGCACTGACATACATCTGTGGGACCTGGCCGGTGTCCCGGAAGGTGGTGGGGAACGACCGGTACCCGTCCTCCCTGCACATGGCCACGAACTCTTCAGGTAGGTCACGTGGGACATCGCGGGCGAGCATGAGTGCGAGGAACAGTGTCCACAGGCGCGCGACATTCACGGGGTGGTACCCGCCGCCACCCAGAGCAAGCCATCCCATCTCGCACGTCTTGGCCAGCTCAACAAGGCCCCTCAGCACATGCTCGTAACCCGTACTAGTGTATGCCAGCTGGGCCAGTGGGTCGAGGAAGTGGCCGTCGACACCGAGCTGTGTGACCAGTAGGTCCGGTCGGTAGCTCTTGGACAGAGGTATCACCACCTCGTTGAAGACGCGTATGAGCTCGGCATCACCAGCACCGGGTGACAGTGGCACGTTGACCGAGTACCCTGTCCCCTCGCCGGCGCCGTACTCGAAGACATGTCCCGTGCCCGGGAACAGTGTCCTCCCACTCTGGTGTACCGAGACCGTCAGGACATCCGGTGTCCTGTAGAATGCGTTCTGGACGCCGTCTCCATGGTGTGCGTCGAAGTCGAAGTACAGCACCTTGCAGGGCCGTTCCTGCTGGATGTAGTTGATGGCAATCACGACGTCGTTGAACACACAGAAACCCGATGCCTCGCTACGCTGGGCGTGGTGCAGTCCTCCAGAGATGCAGAATGCCATGCGTGTCCCCTGGACCATACGCTTGGCGGCCTCCAGTGTCGCACCAACGTAGCGTGTCGCAGCCTCGTAGATTTCCCTGAAGGCCGGGTTGTCTGGCGTGCCAATGCCGTGTCTACGGTCGTAGTAGTCCGGCCCATCGCAGGCCCTGACCGCATCGATGAACTCCGCAGAGTGGAACAGCCCGAGCTCCTCGCGTGTTGCTGCCGGGGGCTCTACCACCTCGACACTCTCGTCGAGGAGCCCCACCATGTCAGAGAGGACATACGTCAGCCTGAGGCGGTCTGGGTCCAGCGGGTGGTCGTGACGGAAACGGTATTGGAGGAGTGCCTCCGACCAGGGGTACACTAGGCGACCGGACATGGCTCACACCTGCAGCCAGTAGGTCCCACTCCTGTCGGAGCAGACCGTGTACGGAGCCCGTTTCCCCCTTTGGTTCTAAAATGTATGCTCTCAATGTATGTCCTGGGCTGTCATGTCGGCACCGTCATGTCCTTGGCACACCATTGGCACACGCCACCGACCCGGGCATGGTCCTGTCGTCCCTGTCACGGTCAACTGCACCGCCCCTCACGGCAGCAGGTGCTGCGCCGTCGTGCCCTCAGCAGACTCACCGCGTAGCTGCTGCACGGAGCTCCTCGTCCCAAGATAACAGTCTGTCTGCCGGCCGCTACTGTCGGCGCCAGTAGTGCTGACACCCCGCCCTCTCTCGTCGATAGACTTAATAGTGGTCGTATCTATGTGTGCCCGGGAGGGACGAACGGCTAGTTGTGTTTGTATTTCCCTGTGCGTCGCCGAAAAACTTATAAGGCTACGGTGTAGTATATAAATGTAGCGGAACAGATGGGACTCGCAGAGAGACCAGTACACCGCGCCACATCCCAGCGCAGTTTTGATGCCTTGATTCGCCCACACGTCACACTGCAAACGCTACAGCCCGTATATGTATGAGAGAGGTGAAACAGACAGGATGGCATCACGACCAACAGGCAGCAGGGAACGCCAGACAATCAGGGGCACTGAGGAGTTCACCTGCCCGGAGTGTGGCGGGCACGAGCTGATACAGGACCCTGAGAAGGGCGAGAGGATATGCGGCACCTGCGGCCTTGTGGTCAGCGACCACCGGATTGACATGGGCCCGGAGTGGCGGGCATTCACCGCCGACGAGCGCGAGGCCAGGTCGAGGACCGGTGCACCGATGAGTTACGCCATCCATGACAAGGGCCTCTCTACAATGATTGACTGGCGTGACCACGACTCCCAGGGCAAGCGGTTCACGGCGCGGCGACGTTCGGAGATCTACCGACTGCGCAAGTGGCAGATCCGCACGCGGGTGCACAGTTCTGTGGACAGGAACCTTGCACAGGCGATGTCAGAACTGGACAGGCTGTCATCACAGCTGGGACTCAGCAAGAGCATAAAGGAGCTTGCGGCGAGGCTCTACCGGCAGCTGATTGTCAAGCGTCTGGCAAGGAGCCGGAGCATCGACGCCATGGTGGGCGCGGCAATCTACGCTGCATGTCGCATACGCAAAGCGCCGCGTTCGCTTGAGGAGATTGCGCGGCACTCAAGGGTCTCGAAGAAGAAGATTGGTCAGCACTACAGGCTCCTGGTGGGGCGGCTCAGGCTGCGGATGCCAATCTCAGACCCGTCAAACTATGTGCCACGCTTCATCGCCCAGCTCGGTCTTCCTGGCAGAGTACAACAGAAGGTCCTTGAAATCCTTGAGGCTGCGAAGGAACAGAGGGCCCTGGTGACAGGGCGCGACCCGCGAGGACTTGCGGCAGCAGCTATTTACATTGCATCAATCCTCGTGGACGAGCGGGTTACTCAGCGTGACATCGCCATGGCCGCTGGGGTCACTGAGGTGACAGTGAGGAACCGTTACAAGGAGCTCGTCAAGAAGCTCCACATAACAATGCTACCGGAACGAACGAACGAACGAACAAACGAATGAACGAACGAATGAAAGAAAGAAAGAAAGAAAGTGTATTGCGAGGCGGATTTGAGAGGATGGAGAATGGTGGGGGTCTGACCCCCTTGACAGCACGCTACCATGGAGGGAACAAGTAGTATAATGGCAGCTCAGACAGATGGAGTACACAGAGAGGATGTCAACATTGGTGGACTGGCGACAGTCTGCCCGGAGTGTGGCGGTACGAACCTGGTACAGGACGCTGAGAAGGGCGACCTGATCTGTGCGTCCTGCGGGCTCGTGGTCAGCGACCGCCATATTGATACGGGCCCGGAGTGGCGGGCATTCACAGCTGACGAGCGCGACAGTCGTGCCCGGACGGGTGCACCGCTCAGGCATACGATGCACGACAAGGGCCTCTCGACCGTGATTGACTGGCGTGACCACGACGCACACGGCACACGTTTCACAGCGTCGCAGCGGGCCCAGATCCACAGGCTCAGGAAGTGGCAGATACGGACACGGGTGCACAGCTCCCTCGACCGCAACCTGGCACAGGCCATGACAGAGATTGAACGTCTCAGCTCTCAGCTGGGCCTCACCCAGGGCATCCGGGACGAGGCTGCAAAGCTGTACCGTAGACTCATCGTGGACCGTCGTGTCCGGAGCAGATCCATCGATGCCACCGCTGCTGCTGCGGTCTATGCCGCATGTCGGCTCCGGAGGGCACCGCGGTCACTGGGTGAGATTGCAAGGTACAGCCGGGAGTCCAAGAAGAAGATTGGTGC
>JALVPN010000176.1:0-2572 GCA_027031765.1 Promethearchaeota archaeon
CGTCCACCAGGCGAGTACAGCCTCAACGACCGACAACGTTGCACGACAAACCGGCCGGCCACATCAACCGCACGCGGAGCAGTGGCCGAACCCGGGAACAGACGGGACACCTCAGCGGGCGTCGGGAGATACTCTCCGCACAGCACTGGCAGGCCGACCTGTGACCGTCTCTCCAGTAGGAGCACGTCCAGACCATGACGCGCAGCCACACGGGCCGCGCTACACCCGGCGGGACCAGCCCCCACCACGACGACATCGTGCTCGCGGCTACCAGGTATGAGAGGGACACCCCCGTGCTTGAGAAGGTCGTCGTCACGTCCTCGGGGCACCCATATAATCCTCTCGGTGACGTGAACAGCGCCACCCACCTTCATCTACACTGTCCTAGAGGACGCCGTGGCGGCATGCCACAGGTGGCAGGCACCACAAGCAGGACCCCTCACGACTGGGAAACACAGGGCATGTCGCAGCCGGAGGTGTCATGCCACCACCGTGGTGACCTGGCCTGTCCGACCACAGCTGTGGGGCGGTCCCGTGGAGCTCATACCACCGTCCGGGACTCCGACAGGGCTATAAGGGAGGCATTACTTATATAGAGGAAACTGCACTCCTCTAGACACACACAACGCGACAGCGTCGCATCTGCGTGAACTCAGGAGGATATCCAAAAGATGAACAAGAAGATTGTGGCACTAGTGGTCATACTAGTCATCGCAGGCGGCGCAGTCGGTGCCTACGTACTGCTTGGTGGTCTCCCCTCAGGAGAGAACACCATCGTAGTCGGCACCACTGACGCAGTCGAGGCTAGTATTGACCCTGCACAGTCATGGGACTACTTCGGATGGAGCATGATAAGCTGTCTAGGCGCGGGGCTGGTGGAAATCATCCCGGGCACCTCCGCACGGTCGGAGGACATCCGGGGTGCACTGGCCGAGTCATGGCATGTGAGTGACGATGGAAAGACGTGGACTTTCGACCTGAGGCAAGGGCTGACCTTCGCGGACGGCACTCCCTTCAACGCGACTGTCGTCAAGTACTCCTTCGACAGGAACATGGGAATGGCCCTCCCTGATGGACCACAGGTCGGCATCGGCTATGGCGACATCATTGACAGCGTCACGGTCGTTGACACTTACACGGTCAAGTTCGACCTCAAGATCAGCTTTGCACCGTTCCTCCAGTTGATGGCGTGTGCTGCGTCCTACATGGTGCACCCGAAGTATGCTCCACTCGACCACTACGTGGGCTACAACGCCTCGAAGTCGGTCAGGGAGTGTCACCCGAACGGGCTCGGGCCGTTCACCCTCACCAAATGGACCCGCGAGGGCGGTGAGGACGTGATGATGCGCCTTGAGAAGAACCCGAACTACTGGAACTCCTCACTCCCGAAGGTCGATGTCATCATCAAGTTCTACTCATCCGAGGCAGCACTCTACAACGCGCTGACCACGGGCGAGATTGATGTGGCGTACAGGCACCTCACTCCAGACCAGCTGAACGAGCTGAAGGGTAACAGCCAGTTCAAGGTCTGGGAGGGCATTGGCGCAGCCATCCAGTACCTGTGCTTCCAGCAGAGGATTTACCCGCTGAACATCACTGAGGTGCGCAGGGCCATTGCGGCCGCCATCAACAGGACTGCGGTGGCCGAGACCGTCTTCCATGGCACCGTTGACCCGCTGTACAGCATCATACCTGCCGGCATGGCGTACCACAAGCCGTCCTTCCAGAAGTACGGCAACGCGAACTACACGTACACGAGGCAGACCCTCGCCAACTATGGCTACGACGAGAACCACAAGCTCGTCCTGGACCTCTACTACGAGTCATCTGGGCACTATCCACATAGCGAGGCACAGGCCACAGTGTACAAGAACAGCCTTGAGGGCAGTGGCGTCATAACCGTCAAGCTCCACGCCCTTGAGTGGGCACAGTACCGCCAGGCCAGAAATGCGGGCACCATGCCTCTGATGATCTACGGCTGGTACCCAGACTACATCGACCCCGACAACTACGCATTCCTGCCCTTCGCCGGCTGGCTCAACATGGGCTACAACAAGACATACCCGGCAGGTGGTGTAGCACAGTACGCGCTCTGGCTCGCAGGCCGCTCCTCGACGGAGTCGGCTGACAGGCAGGCGGCATACTACGCGCTCCAGGACCTGCAGGCTGACGAGTGCTCCATCGTACCCCTCTGGCAGGGCAAGACCACTGCAGCCAGCAAGGCCAACATAGGTGGCATTGTCCTGGACATCACGGTACAGTTCAGGTACTGGTTGCTGTACTGGGAGAGCTAGAACAGAACAACAGGGTGCTACTACGGTAGCACCTCCACTCCTTTTTTTTCTCAACACAACAGGACGTAGATGACATCAACAGGGACTGGCACCCGGGCAGGAGCGGCCCCTCCACTCCACTTTTCGACACAGCGGCCCAGCACGACGAGCTGAAGTGAGACTATCGATGTGTCGATGTGCCCGGTGCGAGGACATACACAGGCGCAGGCCACCAGACGGTAGGTGGGCACGGACGGCATTGACCGAGGCGTGGCCGGACACATACGACAGTACTCTGC
>JALVPN010000176.1:2582-28126 GCA_027031765.1 Promethearchaeota archaeon
CTCTGCTGAGGCTCAAGCCGGAGCCCTTAAGACTAGGTTTTGCGGCCACCAGACAACAGAAGACAAACCGGTGGTCAGAATGTCTCTGAGGTCATATGTTGTGACGAGGATTCTCCTCACCATCCCAATGGTGATGTTGCTCCTCACATTCGTGTTCTTCATCCTCAGGGTGTTACCGGGAGACCCAGTGCTCCTGCACTTTGAGAGGCAGGTAGACCCTGAGGTCGTGGCCGAGTACCGACGCATGCTCGGCCTCGACAAACCGCCAATAGTACAGTACTTTGAGTACTTGGCGGGGCTTCTCAGGGGAGACCTTGGGCTCTCTATGTACGGCTTTGAGCCCATAAGCACCCACATTGCAGGGCGGTTCCCGGCAACACTGGAGCTCACAATATACTCCATGCTGTTTGCTGTGCTCCTCGGCGTTCTGCTGGGGGTCAAGGCGGCCAAGAACTACGACAGGCCAGTCGACCACGGCATCAGGCTGTTCGGCATCGTGACCTATGCGATCCCAGTGTTCTTCTTGGGCATGATCCTCCAGTACATCTTTGCAATACAGCTCAGGTGGCTGCCCCCGAACGGCCAGTTCCCAGCACGGTGGAGAGTACCACCACGTGTCACAGGGATGTACACTGTTGACACACTCTTGGCTGGTGACGTCGCTGGCTTCTTCTACGCACTGTCGTACCTCATCCTCCCGTCCATAACTCTGGGGACGGTGCTGTGCGGTATCTTCATCCGGCTGACACGGACGAACATGCTTGAGACCCTCCGGTCAGACTTCGTGGTGGCCGCAGAGGCGCGTGGCCTCTCCGACTCGACAGTGACGTACAGGTACGCGCTCAGGAATGCGTTCCTCCCAATACTGACGATGATTGGACTGCAGTTCGCAGCACTCCTTGCTGGTGCGGTCCTCACTGAGACGACGTTCAACATCCGTGGCCTCGGGACGTATCTTGTTGAGAGGATTGCGTTCCGCGACTACACGGGAATCCAGGGGGCTGTCGTTGTATACGGCATACTCGTGAGCATAGTCACACTGGTCATGGACCTGCTGTACGCTTACCTGGACCCGAGGATACGACTATAGGGGGTGCACAGACACATGGCAAGTCTTGTTAACGGTGTGTTCTATCAGCTGGGAAGTGCCAAGCAGAGCATCAGTGAGCACTCACGCAAGTGGTGTGCCGTATTGCTGGTCCTAGTAGCATTCACGCTCGCACTGGTCGCGACCCTTGTGGGCCTGGCGCTCAGGTCATACAAGGGTTTCGGAGTCGTAGTCGTGAGTGGTACGTTCGTCACGGCCGGTACGGTGTTCCTAGCAAGGGTCATTGCGAGCTTGTGGCAGAAGGCAAAGACCCTCGTCAGACAGGGGCCAATCCCGTTTGCCCTGCTCTGTGGCATTGCGGCCATCGTGGCCATGTTGCCCATCTCGCTCGTCATCAACCGGAGCGAGGGGCTGGCCATGTGGAGCGTCATTGCCGGTGGTGGCCTTGTCCTGTCAGGCATGATCCTACTGCTTATCGATGGCTACCCTGTCTTCAAGCAGTACAAGTCGCCCGGATACATGGTCCTCGGTGGGGTCATGATCGTCCTGGCGCTGGTCTACATGACGTGGATAGCCTACTGGATCGTACCGTACGACCCATTCGAGATTGAGATGGGACACCCCAACACGCCGCCTTGTGCGGAGTTCCCGATGGGCACGACCAGTCTTGGCCAGGACATGTTGAGCCGCGTGATAGCAGGCGGCGCCACGATGTTACAGGTGGCCGTACTGTCAGTTATCGTCTGCTTCTGCATCGGTGTCCCCATCGGCCTCCTGGCCTCGTACAGGGGCGGTGCCGTGGACAAGGTGGTGTCCCTCGTCATGGACAGCATCTTCGCCTTCCCAGGCCTGGTGCTTGCCATCGCCATTGCAGCGATGCTCGGGCCCGGCGTGGTCAACATGGCAATCTCAATAGCAGTGGTATACGTCCCGTCATACTTCCGGGTCGTCAGGAGCCAGGTCCTCACCATTAGGGAGCTGGCATACGTGGAAGCGGCAATCATAATGGGCGCACGCGACCGCGACATCCTGCTGCGCTACGTGCTGCCGAACGTGCTGCCGTCATCAGTAGTGGTCATGTCAATCAACTTCGCCGACGCAATCCTCACCGCAGCGGGACTGACCTTCGTAGGACTGGGGCTGCCTGTCGACATCGCCGACTGGGGCTGGGACCTCACCTATGGCTTCGACGTCATCACTCTGGGCTACTGGTGGGTGCCCACGTTCCCAGGGATAATGGTGGTACTCCTCGCACTCGGCTTCACTCTGACAGGCGAGGGGCTGAACGAAATCCTCACACCAAAGCTGCAGGAGTGATCACAGTGAAGGACATACTGAGAGTCGAAGACCTGATTGTAGACTATGTCACACGGAGAGGAGTCGCAAGGGCAGTGGACCGTGTGAGCCTCACCGTGGGAGAGAACAGGACCCTCGGCCTTGCCGGTGAGTCCGGCTGCGGGAAGTCGACACTGGGACGCGCCATCATGAGGCTCGTACCCTACCCCGGGAAAATAGTGGACGGCAGGGTCTTCCTCGACCTGGACGAGGACATCCCATACGAGAACGGCGTCCTCAAGAAGGGAGAGGTCGAGATAACAGCGCTTGACGAGGAGGCTCTCCGCGCAGTGCGTGGCAAGGAGATTGCATACATCTTCCAAGACCCGATGACCTCGTTGAACCCGATGCTCAGAATCGGAGACCACTTCGTCCAGATCCTCCAGGCACACAACCCTGAGATGGAGAAGGACGAGGCCCTTGAACGGGGGAAGGAGGTCCTCGAGAGCCTCGGGATACTCCCGGAGCGAATTGGGGACTACCCGCACCAGTTCAGCGGCGGCATGCGGCAGCGAGTGATGATTGGGTTGTCACTGGTAATGCGTCCCCGCCTCCTGATTGCAGATGAGCCCACCACGTCCCTGGACGTGATTGTCGAGGCGCAGATCCTTGAGGAGATGGCCCAGTTGAAAGAGAAGTTCAACCTGACCATGATCCTCATCACACACAACCTCGGCGTCCTCGCCCAGACAGCAGACGACATCGCGGTCATGTACACTGGCAGGATCTGCGAGGTCGCGACCACGGAAACGCTCTTTGAGGACCCGCAGCACCCGTATACGCAGGCCCTGCTAGAGTCGGTGCCGGACGTGACGAAACCGGACAAGAAGCTCTCATGGATACCTGGGGCCCCACCGGACCTGGTGGAACCACTGCCAGGGTGCATGTTCCACCCGCGGTGTCCAAAGGCGATGGACATCTGCAAGAAGAAGGTGCCGAAACTTGTACAGAGTAACAACGGTGGCGTCGTGGCATGCCACCTGTATGGAGGTGCGTAAGAGATGGCACTGATAGAGGTCGTCAATGTCAAGAAATACTTCCCCGTCCAGAAGGGGTTCATGGAACAGCTGCTGACCAGACAACGGACTTTCGTCAAGGCACTTGACGGCGTGTCCTTCTCCATAGAGCGTGGCGAGGTGCTCGGTCTTGCCGGTGAGAGCGGCAGCGGGAAGACAACGATGGGCCGCCTGTGTGTCAGACTGATCGAGCCCACGGAGGGCAAGGTCATCTTCAAAGGCCTGGACCTGTCAGAGATCACTGGTGACCATCTGCGGTTCTTGAGGCGGAAACTCCAGTTCACCTTCCAAGACCCGTCGTCATCACTCAACCCACGAATGTCTGTAGGTGAGGCCATTGCTGATGCACTGCGCGTACAGGGGATGGGTACCAAGGAGGAGCGGCGCACGGCAGTGGAGGAGGTCCTGGAGAGGGTCGGACTGTCACCAGCAAGTGCGTTCTACGACCGCAAGCCCCACCAGCTCAGTGGTGGTCAGAGGCAACGTGTGGTGTTCGGACGCGCGATAGTGCTGAACCCCGAGTTCGTCGTCACAGACGAGCCCGTGGCAATGGTGGACGTGTCGATAAAGGCCCAGCTCCTCGAGCTCATGCTTGACCTCAAGAAGGACCTGAACCTCACGTACCTCTTCATCTCCCACGACCTGGCCACCGCAAGGTACGTATGTGACAGGATTGCCATCATGTACCTCGGTAAGATCGTGGAGATGGGCGACAAGGACCAGGTCTATGAGGAGCCCCTCCACCCGTATACCAAGGGTCTCATCCAGGCAATCCCGGTACCGAACCCGAAGATGCGCAGCGAGAAGGCCGTCCCACGGGGAGAGATACCTAGCCCGATAAGCCCGCCACCAGGGTGCAGGTTCCACCCCAGGTGCGAGCATGCCACGGACAAGTGCTCCCAGATAGAGCCCCAGCTCAAGGACGCGGGCAACGGTCACATGGTCGCGTGTCACCTGTACTGACCGGCGGGCACTTGACACACCACACAGACGAGAACGGGCCCCGAACATAGGCGGCCCCGTGTCCCCTGTGACCGGGGCTGCCTGGGGTCCTAGACCAGTGCCTGTGTCAGGGGGCTATGTCCTGACAGTCGTGGTAGGACGGGGGGCTGGCCGCTTCAGCGGGACAGCTCGGCACGCACAAAGGCCTCACGGCCATCGTCGTCGAGCTCCACGACGTATTCTGTGAGGGAACGCACCATGTCAGCAGTCCCGGAAACCTCACGAGAGTAGGCCTCCAACAGGTCACCGCCCTCACTTGCTGCACGTATCGCGGCTGCTGCGCTCTCGCCACTCTCGACTGCCAGTCGGATGCCCTCGCCAGACAGTGGGTTACAGAGGCCCGCTGCATCGCCAGTGAGGAGCGTCCTGCCCCTACCCAAGACCACTGCCCCAAACGGTATGGCCCAGAGGACCGAGGAGGTGGGCCTGCCCTGGAAGGAGAAGTCCCGCTGCAACAGGTCGTAGAAGCGCAGGAGCCGGTCAGACACATCCACACTGTCATGCGGTGTGCTGCCGGTGCCGATGAGGAGTCCCCCGTCCTTGGGGATCACGTAAGAGTAGGCTGGTGACACATGGCCGTTGAAGAAGGCATAGAAGTCGTCCTCGAACTGTCCACTGCGCGGACACCGGTCCTGCTTGATGACTGTCACCGGCATGTGTCGTTGCCCGGTCACGGTGTACCGTACGCGGGAACGCACGCCATCAGCACCGACCACGTAGTCTGTCGGCACGGAGATGTGAGAGCCAGCACTATTCAGGTGCACTACAGGCCGGTCGGCCTCCTCGACCGAGATGAAACTCGTTTCCCAGAGGGTCTTGACGCCGGCGTCAGTGACGAGCCGTGCGAGCCAGCGGTTGAGCTCTGCACGGTCGATGTTCAGTACGCTGTAGCCCCTGACGCGCCCCCCGTTCTCGGGACCGCTCGGTGGCACGTAGAACAGGCCCAGCTCCGGAGGACTGGCCATGACAGACTCCGGCAGTGCCTCACCGACGATGTCCTCGATTGTCTCAGCGGCAACACCCGGGAGCACACCACCACACGGCTTGTCCCCTGGCGAGGCGCGCCTGTCGACCAGGAGCACCTTGAACCCAAGACCGGCGCAACAGATGGCGGTGGAACAGCCGGCGGGGCCAGCGCCCACAACGACCACATCATACTCTTGCTCTTGCATCCTGTGACACACTCCCCTTCAGGAGGCCCCTCTCATGGAGCACCCTCAGTACCCGCTCGATCAGGTCGGTCTTCAGCGTGGTCTGGCCCTCAAAGTTACCGACGTAGGCCTCCTGCTCCTCACCGAGCTCGTAGCACGTCGAGTCGTCAATGTCGATTAGGAGGGCAGGCATGCCTGTGGCCACGAAGTCGTCATGGTGTTTCGTATAGAACCCCTCGCAACACGAACCGACATAGCCCCTGTGACCGCGGGCAGCGAACTCCTCTATCGTTTCAATCAGGTGCTCGTAGTTCTGGATTGTCCTCACCGGGAGGCCGAGCTCCTGCGCAAGGCTGTAGACCGGGCCGATTGTGCACTCGCCACACACCGCACACCCCTCAGTGCGGCGGTACGCGCAGTCCACCAGCTTGGCACAGTAGGGCAACAGTACGAAGTCGAAACACTGGCTGTCGAGTTCGTCGGGCATGAAGTTGACGGTCATTATGTGGTTCGACTCGTCAAGCGAGACCCCATAGCGTGTGAGCGCCGACTTCTTCAGCGCCTCCAAGACCACATCAGTGAGCTGGTCGGGAGTGACGCCGAATATCCGGGCCCCGGTCTCCTTGAAGAAGTCCCTGACCCTTGTGCGCACGGCACCATCGTCCAAGGGCGTGTCCTTGAGCCTTGCCTCCAGATCCATGATTGCCCGTTGTGGGAACACCTGGAAGTCGCCAGTGATGAAGGAGCTGACGATGAACTTGCCGACCAGGTCGACCGCAAGCGACACCCTCACCAGTCCGCCGGGCAGCTTCCTCATGGCCGACACCATGCCACCGGTATTGGGCGGTCGCCGCACGAGGTGTACCCACTCGTCAGACTGGAAGTACGGGAGCCTCTCCCTGAATAGTGCGGACTCAGCGGGCGTCAGGCCACCGGGCTCGAACTCGACACCGAACACCTCCTCGAACCCCGCGCGTATTGCGGCCTTGATGTCCGGCAGCGGCGGCACGTACCCGAGCTCCCACTTCAGGCATGTGACGCGTCTCTTGACCGACTCGACCTCCTTGTCCTTGAGCTTCTCAATGGGTATCCTGAGCGTCCGCAGCATCAGCTCGACGTCGAAGTCTACGAGCAGGGTGCCCTGGTACATGAACGAGGCACCACGCTCCGTACCACCAGTGCCCGATATCTTGCGGCCGCCCACCTCAATGTCGTTCTTTGGCCTGAACTCCGCGTCCACACCAAGGCGCTTCAGACCCCTGACTGTGGCCGAGCATATGCGCCGCGCAAGACGGTCAAGGTCGAGGCGCAGGTCGTGGATGCCCGGGGCGGACTTTTCCGCATAGAGCTCCCACCCCAGACAGGTCGGCGTGAAGAGGATTGCACCGCCACCCGTTATCCGCCGGTTGATGTCCACACCGTTCCTCCTGCAGAAGTCAACACGGATCTCCTGCTCCACAGACTGGTGATAGCCCACAAGCGCCGTCGGTGGACTGAACTGCAGGAAACGGAGGGTGTTGGGGGACTTGCCATCAGCATGACACTCAAGGATGACATCGTCAAGGGCCATGTTCTCAGCACCGGTCAGTACACCGGTGTCGAGCAGTCTCCAACGCGTCACTGTCGATGAACACCCCGCATGGTGCACAACCGCACCACACTCATACCACAAGTGCCGGGGCCGGCGCAATAAATGTCTGTAGTCATGTGCACCCACCAAGGGCCAAGACCGGGGAGGACATGCCGCCAATCCATGCTGTGCGGTACAGTGTCGCAAGAGCCCTGTGCCCGTACTGTGGTACTGTGTGACATCGGAAACAGCCGTGGAGAGGCGGATGGACAAGCAGGAGGTGCAGCCCACCCGTGCGGCTCACTCGTGAGCGAGCAGCGAACGACCGAGCAGCGTGCAGCACTCCACCGACATGACCGGTTCCAGTCCTACGCTCTTTGCGAACTCGTAGCCCTCCTCAGTGGGGTATGCAATGGCATTGACGCCGGCACGTATCGCAAGGATGTCGGTCGTGCGGCGGTGCTCCCCCAGCGGTCGTGCGCACCCGAGGACAAGAGGCCGGTCCGGGATGGCGAGCCGCGCCGCGAGTATCACGCGTGCGATGTCCACTGGTGGTGCGGGCCGGGTGTGTGCCATCGGCGTCCTGTCGAGGGGCATGAACGCGACCACGACGACCGCGGCAGGGCTGTGTGCTGCAATCATCCGTATGGCCTCGGCCTCACCGAGGAGCCGGCCGTAGTGCAGGCCCACCACTATGTGTGGCATCACTGGCACCCCGTGCTCCTCGAGCAGGGACATCGACCTGTCAAAGACCTCCACCCCCACGTCCAGGTGGTAGACCTGGCGGAGGGTTTCGTCTGAGCCTATGATGTCAAGCATTGCACCATCGACACCGGCCTCTGCAAGGCCACGTGCCACCTCTGGCAATACGACACCGGTGTGTACCACGATGTCGAGCCCGAGCTCCTCCTTGGCACGCTTGAGGACCGGTATGAACCTCTGGAGTGGGGTGTTCCCCTTCGGGGTGGAACCGCCGCTCACGAGACAGCCCTTGCCACCATGTTCCCTGACACGGAGCATGGTCTCCCACAGGGCATCAGGAGTGGTGGCGGGGAGCATTGTTTCGAGGAGCCTGCCCGAACAGTGGTCACAGTCCAGTGCGCACTGAGTGCCGGAGACCGAGATGCTGGGGAACCGGTACGGGTCGGTCGCGGTGAAGAAGTCGGTGTCAAAGTGCACCATGCCGGGCATATGGAACGCAATCCGGTTGCCGAAGTGTGCCCGGGCTGTGCGGAAGGCCTCATCAAAGAGGGGGCCGAGCTCGTCCTCATCGGCAGTCATGCAGTGCTCGATGGTGTTGGAGAGGTCAGTCGTCAGCGTCATAGGAGAGGTCATCCACCTCGTATGTGAGAGAGTAGTCCTTGAGTTGCTGCCGGACCAGCTCTATGTCGCTGGGCTCCGGGTGGACTGGGAAGTTCCGCCAGTGGCCGATTGATGCCTGGAAGGGAGTGCAGTTGCCGAAGGGCCGGTTGCAGGCATTCTCCATGGTGGCGCCCCTGCAGCCAGAGGTCATGAAGGCATCGCCCATGGAGATGAGCTCGTCGAGGGCAGCAGGTGACAGTCCGAAGTCAACAATCTGGCCCAACTCGTTGAAACGCATGCCGTCGGCCCGTCCGTGGTCGTAGTTGATGATGTACCGTGCGAGCTGCACGCGCCTGTAGGCCCCGAGTGGCGGCTGCGGGTGGTCCTCCATTGCGGAGCCCTCCTCGGGGAAGAAGGAGAACAGGTGCGTGCGCGCACCCATGTCGTGCGCCCGCTGAATGGCCCTGACCATCTCCTCCTCGGTCTCACCGATGCCGACAATCAGGTGCACGCCCACGTTGAACGCCCCGAACACGTCGACGGCGTCCTCGACCGTGCGCCAGTAGATGTCCCACTTGTGGGGGCCGCGGACACCACGGCCGCGCAGCCTGTCAAAGAGTCCGGGGGTCGCTGCGTCGACCGCGATCCCGATCATGTCAGCGCCAGCGTCCCTCACCCGCACGAGCCAGTCCTTCGTGACAATGGTGGGCGTGATGAGCACAGAGATGCGGGGGATGACCTCGTGGAACTCCGAGACCACACGGATGCAGTCCTCACGGGCCCGTGCATTCGTGATCATGGACACGCAGACACGCTCGACATGTGGGCAGGTGCCGTCGCGCAGGGCCTGCTTGATGTCCTCAACAGGGACGATGGGCCAGTCCACACGGATGAAGCTCTTGTCGGTCCATGCACCGTCGGTCTGCCTGCTCCCAGAGAGCCCGCAGTACGCACACTTGGCATGACAGCCCTCATCATAGGTCAGCAGCACATTGATGCAGTACAGCTTTGCGTCCCGGTAGAACCTACCGGGCACCTTGCCAATCGTCATCGCTGCGGCGAGGCTCACCCGCACATGCGATGGCGACTCGAGACCTCCGGCCAGCTCTGTGGTGTCTGGTGCTCCTAGTGTCTTCATGGCAACCCGCCACCGAAGGGTATTGCACGGCTTATTACGGTTTCTGGATTTGCCGTCCCGGATCGGAGCGGTGGCGTCCCGCCCCCATGACGACACACACTGCATGACACGCCGCCTGCCCTGGCTGAGAGTACCTGCGGGGCCAGAGGACAACACCTGACACAGACGGGGCCCTGACCAGCTGCTCTCTTTTTAAGTGTGTAGCGACAGAGCCTCGTTGAGAGCGATGGTGCGTAAGACCACACCCATGCGCAGGCAGTACCTCCAGCTGAAGAGGCAGTACCCGGACTGCATACTGATGTTCAGGCTCGGCGACTTCTACGAGATGTTCAACGAGGACGCAAAGATAGCAAGCGAGGTCCTGGACATCGTGCTGACATCCAGGGGCGAGGGTGTCGACAAGTGGCCCATGTGTGGTGTCCCGTACCACTCTGTAGAAGGGTACGTGGCGAAGCTGCTGGACGCCGGCTATACCGTGGCCCTGGCCGACCAGGTCGAGGACGCATCACAGGCCCGGGGCCTTGTACGGCGCGAAGTCGTGCGAGTGATAACCCCCGGCACCGTGGTCGAGCCGTCCATGCTCAGCGATGCGACCAATAACTACCTTGTTGCTGTAGTGGGACACAGTGGCCGCGTGGGCATCGCAGCGGTGGACGTGTCGACCGGCGAGTTCATCGCAACGGAGGTGTCCGGCAACATCACTGATGACAGTGTGACGACCGAGCTCGCCCGCCTGAACCCCGCAGAGATACTCGTGCCGAAGACCATGGTGCGTGACGAGGCGGCCCGCCAGGTGCTCGAGAGGACCGGGGCACGGCTGACGGTCAGGGGTGACCTAGACTTCCTGGCCGCGGAGGCCGAGGCACGGGTCAAGGAGCAGTTCAGAGTGGCGACCGTGGAGGGGTTTGGCCTCGCCGACAAGCCGGTGGCACTTGGTGCCGCCGGGGCCGTGCTCGCCTATCTACAGGAGGTGCACAGGGCGAATGCCGTCACACTGGACAACATCCGCACGTACTCCCTCGATGCACACATGGTGGTGGACGCCACCACACAGAGGAACCTCGAACTGGTGAGGAACGCCCGTGACGGGACCACTCGGGGCACGCTATTGTCTGTGCTCTCCAGGACCGTGACACCCATGGGCAAACGTCGCCTCAGACAGTGGATCCTCCAGCCGCTCATGGACACCGCGGAGATTGAGAGGCGACTGGACGCTGTGGAGGAGCTGGCACGGTCAGCGATGACCAGACGGGAGCTCATGGACTCCCTGCGGGGACTCGGCGACCTCGAGCGCATAACAGGCAGGGTGGTGTTCGGTACTGGAGGCGCACGCGACCTGGTCGCTCTCCGTGTGGCCCTTGAACGGCTGCCAGCAATACGCACGGCGCTCGCGTCCTGTACCACAGACCTGCTGCGTGCACAGCTCGACAGCATCGACCCCCTTGAGGAGCTGTGCAGTACGCTCCGGAGGGCCATCGTCGACGACCCGCCGGTCACGGTCCGCGAGGGCGGCATGATACGCGATGGCTTTGATGAGGAGCTCGACCGGCTGCGCTCATCGATAGCTGAGGACAAGCGGTGGATAGCCTCGCTGCAGGCGCGAGAGCGGCGGAGGACTGGCATCAAGTCCCTGAAGGTCGGCTACAACAAGGTGTTCGGCTACTACATCGAGGTGACGAAGAGCAACCTGCGCCTGGTACCGGACGACTACGAGCGGAAGCAGACCCTCGCCAACGCCGAGCGCTTCGTGACGCCGGAGCTCAAGGAACGCGAGGCTGCTGTGCTGGCAGGCGAGGAGAAGATCAACAGGCTCGAGTACGAGATCTACGAGCGGCTGCGGGCGCAGGTGCGGGAGTGCGTGGACAGCCTGCGTCGCGACGCTGTGGCGGTGTCGGTGGTGGACGTGCTTGCAGCACTTGCCGATGTCGCAGTGACGAGGAGGTACACGCGGCCCGTGGTCACCACAGGCACACGCATCCACATAGAGGACGGGCGCCACCCGGCACTGGAGATGATGATCGGGCCGAACGAGTTCGTCCCCAACAGCCTTGACATGGGCGGTGAGAACGGGCCCACCCTCATCATTGTGACCGGGCCGAACATGGCAGGCAAGAGCACGTACATGCGACAGGCCGCGCTCATCGTGTTGCTCGCCCAGATGGGGTCATTCGTGCCTGCCACGAGGGCCGAGATCGGGCTCGTTGACAGGATATTCACGAGGGTGGGCGCTTTCGACGACCTCACGGCCCGACAGAGCACATTCATGGTGGAGATGGTCGAGACAGCGAACATCCTGAACAACGCGACCCCACGCAGCCTGGTCGTCCTCGATGAGATTGGGCGGGGCACCTCCACCTTCGATGGGATGGCCCTCGCATGGGCGGTCGCAGAGGAAATCGTGAGGATGAAGACACGGACGCTGTTCGCGACACACTTCCACCAACTGACAGAGATGGCGTCCATGTACCACGGTGTGAAGAACGTACACACCCTTGCAAAGGAGGTCGGCGACCACATTGTCTTCCTCCACAGGGTGGTCGAGGGCGGCTCTGACAGGAGCTACGGTGTCCACGTTGCAGCCCTTGCAGGGGTACCGGACAGCGTTGTGCGGAGGGCACGACAGCTCCTCGCACGCATTGAGAACGACAACGTGGTGCAGCTCGGTGAGAGCACAGTGTCGGAGCCGGCACAGACAAGCCTTGAGGCCCTAGTGGCCGACGACCCGGTGGTGGAGAGGATACGGGAGCTGGACATTGACAACATGACGCCACTCCAGGCCCTTGTCCTGCTTAAGGAGCTGCAGGACGAGGTGCGCTCCAGGGAGTAGTCGCTGTGCTGAGCGGGGACTCCCTGCGCCGCAGGCATCTCCAACACGTCAGCCGTGGCCCGTGTCCGGATGTGCCACCCACAGATTCAAGAACTGCGGGTGTGCCCTCTGTCGTGCTGCAGACAAGAGAGTGGTCGAGAGATGGACATAGCCATTGCACCTTCAATCCTCTCAGCGGACTTCGGGAGGCTCGAAGACGACATCCGGGCCGCGGAACGTGGTTCGCCGGACTACTTCCACTGCGACATTATGGACGGCCACTTTGTCCCCAACATCTCCTTTGGGCCTATGGTCGTCAGGAAGATGAGGGAGCTCACGGATGTGCCGCTGGACGTACACCTCATGATCACAGACCCGGACAGGTACATCCCGGCCTTTGTGGAGGCGGGTGCCTCGCTCATCTACCCACACATCGAGGCACCACACGACGTCTACCGGACCGTGCAGCTCGTCAACGACCTCGGGGTGAGGGCAGGCATAACCCTGAACCCCGGGACGCCTGTGGAGTGGGTCGTACCGCTCCTCGACCAGGTCGAGTCTGTACTGCTCATGAGCGTGTGTCCCGGGTTCGGTGGCCAGGAGTTCATCCCCGGAACCATCGCCAGGGTACGTAGACTGAGGGCCCTACTTGATGAGCACAGGCCCGAGGTCGGGATAGCAGTGGACGGTGGGGTGAGTGAGGCCAACGCAACGGACCTGGTACGTGCAGGGGCGGACTTCCTGATTGCCGGCTCGGCAGTGTTCAGGGCACCCGACATTGCGGAGGCGGTGCGCCGGCTGAGGGCGGCGGCTGAGAGGGGAAAGGAGAACAAATAATACGCACATGCACTGGGAGAACCGCGACGGACAGCACACGATGAGAGAGTGAGTACCTGTGAAGTTCTTCATAGACACGGCGAACGTTGACGCCATACGCAGAGCGCACGAGAGAGGAATGGTGGACGGTGTGACCACGAACCCGACCCTGGTCGCCAGGGAGGGGCGTGACTTCAGGGAGCTCGTGGAAGAGATCGCCTCGTTCGTAAAGGGGCCCATCAGCCTGGAGGTCGTGAGTGAGGACGCAGATGGGATGATACGCGAGGCGCGCGAGCTCAACAGCTGGATTGACAACGCGGCCATAAAGGTCCCCATGACATGGGAGGGACTGAAGGCCGTGAGGGTGCTCTCACAGGAGGGCATCCAGACAAACGTCACACTGTGCTTCAGCGCCAACCAGGCCCTCCTCGCTGCCAAGGCCGGGGCCACCTTCGTGTCACCCTTCATCGGACGCCTCGATGACGTGGGCCACACGGGCATGCAACTTGTGGCGGACGTGGTGCAGATCTTCGCCAACTACGACTTCGACACCGAGGTCATCGTGGCCAGCATAAGGCACCCGCTACACGTATACGAGGCCGCAATGATCGGCGCCGACATCGCGACAATCCCACCGGCAGTGCTTGACAAGATGGTGAACCACCCGCTGACCGACGTGGGGATCCGCCGGTTCCTAGCTGACTGGGAGAAGGTGCGTGCTGCCTCCGGCAAGTAGGCAAGTAGGTAGGTAGGCGTGACAGCGCTGTCAAAGCAAGAGTGATAAGAGTGATATGTGTGGGGTCCTCGGTGCGTGCTAGCCAGGCATGAGAGTGGAAGCAGACCTGATCGTGTTCAATGCCGACATCCACACGATGGACCCCAAGAACCCATATGCTACAGCGCTCGCCGTGAAGAGCTACAAGATCCTCGCAATAGGCGATGAGGAGGAGATTGCCGGCCTCGTGAGCTCTGCGAAGCGCGTCATCGACGCGGGCGGGAAGCTCATACTACCGGGCTTCATAGACGCGCACACGCACCTGACCGCTGATGGCCTCAAGGCACAGGGGGTGCAACTGCACGGCGCCAGGTCACTCTCGGAGATGAAGGGGCTGCTCAGGGAGGGACTGGCAAAGCACCAGACCGGACAGTGGCTCCGGGCCTACGGCTGGGACGAGAGCACGTGGGACGACAGGCGGTTCCCCACTGCCAGCGACCTCGACGAGGTGAGCCGCGAGACCCCGATTATGGCGACACGTGTGGACGGACACATGGTGGTCGTCAACACCGCGGGTCTTGAGGCACTGGCACTCCCACCGGACACGCCGGGAATAGAACGCGACAGTGCAGGGAGGCCCACCGGCGTGCTCAAGGACATAGAGGGGCTGAACGAACGCTTCCGGCCCAGTGACCAAGAGGTCGTGGAAGGAGCGGTCACGGGCTGTAAGATACTCAACCGGTGTGGCGTCACGGCGGCAGTGGACAACGCGCCAGCCGGGTACCTCAGGCACATCCGGACCGCGGAGCGACATGACAGGCTCACGGTGCGTGTGACCGTCAACCCGCCAGTCGAACACATTGAGCACATGGTGGAGCTCGGCATAACGTCCGGGATGGGGAGCCCGATGGTCAAGGTGGGCGGTGTGAAGGTGTTCACAGACGGTTCTATCGGCGCCCGCACAGCGGCCCTCAGTCAGGACTACACAGATGACCCAGGGAACCGTGGCCGATCCCTGATGAGCCGCAGGGAGTATGAGCGCATCGTGCGCATGGCCGTGGAAAACGACATCCAGACCGTGACACATGCCATCGGTGACGCAGCAATAGAGATGGTGATATCCACCTTCGAGGACATTGGTGACAGGGCGCGCATCAGGGAGCAGCGCCACAGGATTGAACACGCTGAGATGATGAGTGTCGAGCAGATAAGGCGCGCCGTGGGCCTGGGCCTCATCCTGTCGATGCAACCGAACTTCGTTGGCAGGTGGCAACAGGAGGGAGGCCTGTACGAGACACGCCTGGGGCCGGAGAGGACCGCAGAGATGAACATGTTCCGTGTCGCACTCGACAACGGCGCACGCGTCTGTTTCGGCTCCGACGGCATGCCATACGGCCCCCTCTACGGGATATGGTCAGCCACAACGCACCCCAACCCAAAGGTACGTATCACTGTGGAGGAGGCCATCAGGTGCTACACCATGGAGAGCGCCTACGCAGGGTTCGTCGAGAGGACACTGGGCTCACTGACGGTGGGCAAACGGGCTGATTTTGTCATCCTTTCCAAGAACATACTCAGGGTGCCGGCAGAGGAGATACGACAGACCACGGTGGAGGCAACCTTCGTGGGCGGTCGGCCGGAGTACTCCGCGTCATGGGAGCAGGCCACAGCTGGGCGGGGGTGACCATCTGTGGGACTCATCAGGCCACTGGGTCAGGAAGTGATCACACTCATCTCTGCCGGCGAGGTAGTACAGGACCCGGCGTCGGTCGTCAAAGAGCTCATTGAGAACGCCCTCGATGCCGGGGCACAACACATAGACATAGCCATAGAGGAGGGTGGGACTCGACTCATCAGGGTGGCCGACGACGGCACCGGGATGCTGCGTGAGGACTGTCCACTGAGCATTGAGCGCTATACCACGAGCAAGATACGCACGCCTGACGACATAGGCGACATCAGTACGTATGGCTTCAGGGGAGAGGCCCTAGCAAGCATTGCGGCCGTGGCCGACATCACAATAGTGACACGCCACGAGAACGAAGAGGTCGGCACACGCCTTGTCGCACGGTGTGGTGGTCAGACGCACATTGAGGACGCGGCCAGACCACACGGTACTACTGTGACAGTGACCAACCTGTTCAGGAACACGCCGGCACGTCTGAAGCACCTCGACAGCCCGGCACGCGAAGGCCAGAAGGTACACGATGTGGTCACCCGCCACGCGGTCATAAGGGCGGATGTCGGGTTCAGACTGGTGCGGGACGGCAGGACCGTGGTCGACTGTCCCCCCGGTCAGACGCCCCGCGCACGTGTCCTGTGCCTGTGGGGCCGTGAGATAGCTGGTGCCCTCATCCCAGTCGACCACACCGAGAAGGGCATCACTATCACGGGGTTCATCCTCAGGCCCGAGGTGACACGGGGGACACGTGACAGGGAGTACTTTGCTGTCTGTCAGCGCCCAGTACGTGCCCCACGGCTCAGCAGGGCCCTCGAGACCGCATACTCCACGCTCCTCATGCGTGGCAGGTTCCCGGTCTGTGCACTCAACATCGAGGTCGACCGACGGAGGGTTGACCCGAATGTCCACCCCACGAAACGCGAGGTCAGAGTACAGGACGAGGACACTGTCGTCGAGGCCCTCATCCGTGCGGTACGCGCTGCTCTCGGAGAGGACAGGGCACCCGCTGAAGCCACCCTCCTCGAAGACGCCGTGGGAGCCCCTGTGGAGACACCCTACCGCCCCATAGAGGAGGCCCCACTTTTTGAGTTACCAGTCGCGGCCGTGCGGCCGGGACTGACCGAAGAGACCGTCCTCCATGACGAAACACCCAGAGGGGTCGATGGAGAGGTTGACCTGTTTGGTGGCGCGTTCCGTATCATCGGACAGCTCCACAGGCTGTACCTGCTCCTGGAGTTTGAGGACGGGCTGCTCGTCATAGACCAGCACGCAGCACACGAACGGATAGTCTACGAGCGGCTGAAGGAGCAGATGCGCACGGGGGGCATCGCAGTACAGGAACTCCTTGAGCCCATCGTCCTCCACCTCGACGCGAGAGATGCAGAGCGCATCCTGTCAATTGCGGACGTGCTGGCGGAGGTCGGGTTCTCAGTGAGCAGTTTCGGGGGCAATGAGGTCCTCGTGTCGACGCTGCCGGAGGTCTTTGGTCGTCGTGCAGACGAGAGCGAGCTGCTGGCACTCGTCGACAGGGCGGTTGCACTTGGGGGACAGGCAGCAAAAGAACAGTTCATGGACGAACTCGTCAAGCTGACCGCATGTCACTCGGCCATCAGGGCGGGCCACCCCATGGACAGGGAGGAGATCCGCGAGCTCGTGCTCGAGCTCGCCAGCACACCCAACCGGGACCACTGTTGCCATGGGAGGCCATCGATGATAAAGGTCACGAGGCAGGAGCTCGACCGGAGGTTCGGCCGTGACAGGCCTGATGCACTTGCCCGGTACTACACCAGGATGCGGGCGTCGCGGGAAGCGGGTACCCGACACGGCGAGTAGAATGCTGCATGATGTGACGGCACAGCTGTGAGGGTTGCGGTGGCGCGCCCGTAGGCCGGCATGTGGGAGGGGGCAGGGACACCCTGTTGTGAGCGTTTTCTCCATACGTGGTCGGACGGGGCCCAAGAAATGCGAAGACTTTTACTAGTATGATGTGCACTGTATGTACTACCGGGTGGGACACCGGTGGCGTGCGCCCGTCTCAAGACGGGAGAGTTGAATGGTATGACGACCACATGGTTCATCGCGAAGGAGTACCTGAAGAGGCTTGAGATGAGCTTCGAGGAGAAGGGCCGTAAGACGTTCAGTATCCGTTTCGAGACGAATGCGCGGACTGAAGAGATCGAGGTGTTCCCCGGGACAGAGTGGATCACACTCACTACGAGAGTGCTTGAGCTGACGGACCTGCCGGACGAGGACCGGCAGTACGTGTACGAGCAGCTACTCAGGGCCAACGCAAGGTTGACAGAGGTCAGCTTTGGCATTGACAGAAAGGACTGCATCATAGTAAGGAATGCGATACCTGTTGTCGGGATATCGTACGATGCCTTCAGCGCCACACTGGAGGGGCACATGACCGGGGTCGAGTTCTTTGAGAAGAAGCTGTTGCCCAAGCTTGGTATCAGTGTTCCGGAATAGTATGCGGTCCACTGCGGAACAGGACACGGCCAGAAAGGAAAGGACAGGCGGCGACAGGGGACGCACATCGGCGGTAGGGGAGAGACCCGTTGACGGTCTCAACATCCAAGCAATGTGACGTGCATGGACACAACCGACCGATGAGCACTTAGAACACTTGAGACAGGCAGGAAAGAAAAAGGGGGAGAAGAGGGGGGATGACCCCTCTCTCTGTGGCTAGACTGGTCACCTACGCCGACGCAGGAGCACGAATACCAACAACAGCAGTATGACGACCCCACCGCCGACCACCAGTAGCATCTCGCTGCTAGGCCCTAGTGGCCCGCCACCGCCACCAGTGGTAGTTGGGGTTGTCCGGGTGATGGTCGTGGTGCCAGTGGTAGTGGTGGTCGTCGTTGTGGTGGTAGTCACACCCTGACCGACGGTGTATGAGATTGTCGGCGAGACGAAGTCGCCCTCCTGTGTGTGGACGACGACCCTCACGTACACGGTGGTGCCCTGCGGATAGCCTGGGACAGTGCCCGTGTAGTAGCTCCCTGAAACCCACGACATGTCGGTGCTGTACCACGTCATCTGGTCGAGGCTGTACTGGAGTTCCACGGAGTCAATGCTGACCTGAGTGTAGATGTCCACACCGACCTCGACGGGCTGGTTCGCCTGGGGCACACTCGGTGACACCGAGAATGTACCGAAGCTGACCGCCTCACCGCCGGACGAGGTGCCCCTGCTGGAGACGTAGCTGACGAAGACCGGGTCCTGGAACACATCGTAGCCCTCCCACTCCGGGAAGCCGATGCTCACGTAGTACTGGCTCGACGAGAAGCTCCACGCCGTAGCGGACATGCCGTTGTCGGACTCGAAGGCGGTCTGGAAGGTGCCGAGCGGTGTGGTGTAGCTGACGACGTCGTACGGGGTGGTGCTGTTCTTGCCCCACTTGTACGTCGTGCCGCCCATGATCATCTCGGCGAACTTCGCACCCGCCGTTTCCATGGCAAAGACGTCGGCACCGACCACTTGTTCGTTCGTGGCGAAGGAGCCGTTGGCCTTGAAGGCAAAGTCCGACATCCTGACGTCCGCAAGGTAGTTGAGGGCGAGGGAGCGGTTCTCAAGGTTGTCCTTGCCACCGACCATGTCGACGTCCCAGTTGCCGACGTAGTTGTCGACCTTTATCTCGGCCCAGTTGTTGAGGGATGTCGTATTTAGGTGTCCCCTGAAGTGGACGAGGAAGGTCAACTCATCGATGGTCACCTTGGTGGGCCGTTCGTCAAAGGTGCGCATGTCGGTACCGGTCACCATCTCGTCGTACCAGTCCCAGTACGCGTACTTGGTGAATGGGAACACTGTGCCGTTGATGTCGTAGAAGCTCACGCCCCAGGTGACCTCATCGGTGATGCTGACGTGGATGTGGCCGGTGGCGTTGGGGTTACCGTAGGCCATGCCCGGCGTGACGAACGAGACGTTCTCAACGCTGTCTGGTACGAGGAAGTGGGTCAGCTCGCCGGAGCCGGGGTTCGTGAGGTCGACGTCCATGAGTCCGTTGTTGTTGTCGTCCTCCCAGACCATCAGGCCACTGTACTGGTAGGCGATGCCGACGTCCAGCCAGTGCGTCACGTTGCCGTCCTGGTAGGCAGTGCCATAGTCCTGCGTGATGCCGAAGGACATCCAGGTCCATGACTGGCCGCCCACGTCTATCCAGTCCCATCCCTGCTCCTTGGCCTCGGCCACTATGTCTGCCCACGTGATGTTCTTCCCCATCCATGCGATGTCCCAGTAGCCAGGCTTGGGCTCACCCTCGCTTGTGTAGAGGGTGTCCTGCACTTCGGCCATCTCTGTTGCGTTCAAGGGCTTCATGGTATCAGCGTGGTACCAGTAGAACGTCTGGTTCCACGAGCAGCGCCACGAGAAGGTGTCGAGGCCCATCCACGAGTGGACATTGATCTCGTCACCCATGGCCGTAGCGTTCGGGTCCCACGTGAGGCCCACGTCCATGAAGTTCCATGTGTGGTTCCACTGGTTCACGGAAGTGTACCGTTCGAGGATGTAGTACTGGTCGTCTGTGGTCTCGAAGTCGCCGTCAAGGTCAAGGGCACCGTTCGTTGGGTCGACACCCCAGCTAGTGATGCCCCACAGACCCCATTCAGGCGTACCGACAATGAAGTCGTTGAAGTTCCTGTAGACGGTACTCTCAATTGGCACAGGGCCGTAGACCATTGCCATGCCCCAGATGACCCGCACCCTACAGATCAGCTCCTCGTGGTAGGTCAGGTTCACAAAGCTGCCGAGGTACGTCACATTGTAGGTCGGACGGCTCTGGTGCCTCTCGTCGAATGGCACGAAGAGGTCACCACCCGAATACGTCGCATTGACCAGATGGTAGGCATCGATGTAGTCGTGAGCCGAGTGGAAGTGGTACGTCTTGTTCATGAAGTCGAACAACCATATCTCGTCGCCTGGCAACGTGTACGTGTAGGTCACGTATGTGGCCACCACGGGCAGTGGGTCCTGACTGTCGACGTAGACCTTGGTGTGGTTCAGGTCATAATAGTAGAAGGACTCAGTGTCATTGTCCGTCTGGGACTCCGGGAAGCGGTTCATAGTGTAGAAGGTGGTGCCATTGTACGCCAGCTCGTAGATGAGGACGACCTGTGTCGGTTCAGCGAGCCACGATGTGCCATTGAGGAGGTCAAAGTAATCGCTGTCATTCACTTCGTCGTGCATCGGCCAGCCGCCATAGTAGTCGTCTGTGAAGTAGTCGAAGGACTCCAGTGGGGCGAACTCAAGGAAACCCGTAAAGGTACCCACCTCGTTCGTGAAGTACATGGCAGCGTCGTCCTCAAGCCAGATGTCCGTGTGGTTGGCAACAGTGTGGAACACGTAGAACTCCTCAAGCTCGTAGGTGCTGCCGTCAATGTCGACATACCACTGGTCAGAGATGTTGTAGACCCGGTAGAGGCTCTCGTTGAACCGCAACATCTTGAACGTGGGGACCTTGCCGCCCTGGGACTCGATGTTGTCGAGGTCCACGTAGTCAGAGGCCTTGGCACCGGGATATGGCACCTCCTGACCGCCGTACCCGGTGGTGTACCAGTCCTTATGGATGTCGCGTGTGAAGACGATGATGTCCACACCACCATAGGGGGTGGGGATGTACTGCTCCGGCCACGAGGCGACCTTCCAGTTGCCGCCAATTTTGATCTCGTGGTTCCGCGTGGCGTCGTTCCAGCGGAGCTCGTACAGGTTCCCGTGGGTGTCGAGCACGACATGCGAACCAATGGCGTCTTCCCACCAGTAGTCAGCCACCAGCATCACGTTGTCGCGACCATAGCGTAGGTGGTACCGAACTGGTGTTGTCATGTTCGGGAATACCACATCGTAGAGCTCAAAGCTTAGGAGGTTTGGCCGCTGGTACTCGTCCCCGCCCTGATGGACGTTGCCGTAGATGTCAATCCAGCTTGGATACCAAGTGCCATTGTAGTGCCAACCGTAGTCCTGGTCCATGGTCGTGATGAAGGTATCACCGGTGACCGTTGTCACGTTGTACAGGTAGACCACGCTGGTCGATGTCACGTGGATCTTCGTACCGTTGAGCAGTTCGTAGTAGTAGATGTCCTCTCCGGTTGTGGAGTCGTGGCTTTCGTAGCTGAGGAGCCTGATCTCGTCCGCACGACTGATTGGGTTGTAGCTCCGGTGGACTCGTATCGGCAGTTTCTGGCCGTTGAGGACAATGTATGGGATCTCTACAGACTTCATGTAGTCGTCGTAGAGTGTGCTGTTGAGGAACTTGTAAGCAAGCACCCGTTGACCGAGCGGGTCGGCATAGACCCGTTCACCGTGGTACCAGAAGCTGTAGACGCGCTCGCGTGACCACGACAGCACCTTGTGTTCGCCCCATCCAAGGGAGGGGTCCTCATGCCAAGTGTTGTTGGTGAAGTGGAAGTTCCAGAAGTACTGGGTCTCGGGCACGCCCTCGGTCATGTTCACTAGGAACTGCACGTACAGGTCGCCACCCGACTGCCACGTCATGAAACCGGTGGGCTGGCAGAAAGTGAAGTTCACAAGCGCGTCCGCACTGGTGATGTCAATCCAGTGAGACTGCCACAGCCCGGTGCGCTGGTTGTAGAACCATGTCTCCCAGGGCCATCCCTCGACGTGGGTGTCCTCCCACTTGGTGTACTTGCCATAGACCAGCTCATTACGGTTGGTGGTCTTGTTGTACTCGTAGTGCCAGCCAGTCTTGGTGACCTCAACATAGTCCGTGTAGACACCGTATGTCATGTTTTCCTTTACTGTCTGGTTGTATGTCCTGAGTGTGGGCACTCCCGTGTCCATGTCGTATGTCAGCTCGTAGCGTATGGTAGTCCATACCCGCTCGTCCTCAGTCCACATGCCAGTACAGGCATCCATCGTGAGCCTCGCACCGTCGATGTCGTCGGCAATCTCACTGCCACCTTGGAGCCTCGCACGCACCATGAAGTTGGTGCCAGGCCTTGCAAGGAACAGCCAGCCCGGTGGCTCAGTGCCGTCCTCAAGCAGTAGACGCGCAATTGTCACAGGCGAGTCAATTGCAATCTGTTTGGCCATCTCGTAGTCGCTCTGTGACTGCAGGGGCACGGGCCCGTTGGTCGCAGGCCAGTAACGCGTCACATTGTCCGGTCCCATCACCGTGTCCTGGAAGACGAGCGGCATGTCACCGGACGACTTTGGCATCTTGTCTGTGAAGTGGCCCACGAACTCAACGACGTGTGTCTTGTTGACCGTGTAGTAGTTGCACCGCGACTCGTTGAGCTCGTACAGTACCGGCATGTCGTCAGGGAGCGGCTCGGTGGCAAAGACGTCATCGTTGTAGAGCCTGTCGGGATGCACCGTGTCGTACGGGTAGCTCCGGTAGTGATAGCCCATCATCATGTAGAAGTCAGTACTATTGAACACCATGACGTACTGGGCTGGCACCTCCTGGACCTCGTACTCCACCCAGTAGTCATAGTCCTTCTTGGTCTCGTTCCAGGCCGACTTGAGGACCGTCGTATTGACCGTGACGGACCTCGTCAGCTCTACCCACTCTGGCCTCTGGTATTCGCCATACACCTCGGTGACGTAGTTCGCCTGCAGAGAGGCGTTCCAGACGTAGAGGTCCAGAGTATCATTGTAGACCCAGCCACCACTACCGGCCTTCACCTCTGGGTGCCAGCCCGTGTCGTTGACCATGGCATCGTATCCCGACGGTGGGTCAAAGGCAAGGGTCACGAGACTGGGCGGTTCGCCTGTGATGTTGAAGCGCATTATGAAGTCCTTGCCCCGGCTTACACTGTAGAGAGTGTCGCCCTCGAGGTCGACCTTTTCCAGTGTGTACGCACCGTGCAAGACCTTGTCCATCACCTGCGACGGCGCCATGCCGACCGCGAGACCAGTGTCCATTGGGCCACCCATCCCTGGTCCGGGCCCTCTTCCTGGGCCTGCGTGCACCCACGTCGTGCGTGACATTGTGTCCTCTACGACCAAGTCGATGGAGTACAGCCCAACAGGTGCATTCGGCTGGAACGATGCGGCAAAGGTGACGTAGTAGGTCATCGAGCTACTGGAGTTGCTGCAGTCACGGGGCACCAGGTCTACGAATGGCGGCTCTGGCAGTGGTGCAGTCGATATGGAGTAGTTCCAGATGTACGTCTGGGACGACCACGTGTTCACTGGGTCGAAGACATTGAAAGACATGGAGAAGGCCGCCGAGTAGTTGGAGTCGTCGGAGATGTACCAGCCGTCGAACCGGACTGACGAGAGGCCTGCACCTGCAAGAGTGCCCTTGGGGATGGTGATGAAGACCGTGATCTGCTCACCAATCTCGGCATAGTCGTCAGGCCCAAACATGCTGCCGTTCTGGTGGAACACATCGAACTCCGGCCTCGGCCCGAACAGCCAGTCCTGGCTCTGCCATGTCCACTCGTCACTTGCGCTGTTGCTCTCCTGATGCCACCAGACAGACGTACCGTTCTCAGGTGGTGGTCCTGGCGGTGGCGGTGGTGGCGGTTGAGCGTACTGTGTGTGCTCTAGCTCGGTGGGAGCGCTGTCTGTGGTGGTCCTGGGGACCGCCGCCAGTGCTCCCGTGTAGAACATTGATACAATGAAAATGACAATCGCCACTGTGGAAAGGAGTGCATGACCATTTCCTCTATGCGACATTGTAATCATACCTCACTAGCGCTCGTGTCACTGGCTGCACCTACAAACAACATGACTGGCGCGGCCATGTGGTCTTCGTGAAGGCATTACACGGAGCGCCTTCTACTTTCAAGATAGCACCTACGAAACTACCGAATATAAGCTAATGTCGGACATACTGCTCCCAAATATCTAGACCCACTTCGTCTGTTGCCGAACTCCCGGAGCGGTGCGTGCACGGCTGACGAGATGTGAATCCATCGGGCCCGACCTGAGCCGCTGATGTTGTTGTCGGCCACGGCCTTGCATGTACGAGACGCGGTAGGTGGAGCAGCGGCCCGCAGGCACAGCAACAGGTACAGTACCAAGAGGGACTGGCGGGGGGCCCACACGGACTCTCGGAGAGCCCCCACATACCCACCTGTGCCACCTATCCGGTAAGGAGCATGGTGGCTACGACCGGTGTGGCGTAGGCTTCTATCAGGGCCGCGATCAGGAGGAAGAACAGCAGGAGGAGATACGTCCTCCACGTGCGGCCGCTGGTGAGTATCTCCATCGCAGTACGCGTCACTGCTGACCAGTCCTCCCTCGAAATCGGCTCTGCCATGTCCCGGGCAATCCTCAGTGCCACGGCTCCTGCGAAGAGGAACGTCGGTATCTCGACGATGGCATGTGGCAGTACCCAGGCCAGGAACTCCACCGCGTTCCAGCCGAGGGTCAGGTAGATGACCCAGATCCCACCGAGGTTCAGCGCGGTCGAGAGGATCTCTGCGATTGCCACGGACATCAGGCTGAACTTGATGTACACTATCAGCAGGTCCTCATCCGTCCGTGAGAGCACCTTGTATGGGATTGCCAGGACCATCGCCAGCACGACGAGCGCAATCAGTGTGAACTGGTCGTCGTAGACAAAGTACTGCATGGCCATGAGGACCAGGGCGGCCGGGAACCACCAGCCACCGGTACCCATCCCGCGCGCGTGTCGCACCAGAGCGATGAGTGCGGTGGCGAGGACGAGGACGCCGAACAGCACGAGGGCACGCAGGCCGAGCTCCGCGGCCAGGTTCCAGTCGGCAGCAGGGTCGAAGTAGAAGTTCCCGGTAGCGAGGTCATAGGATGTCCAGAGAACAGTCGCCCCCGTGGCAATGAGGAGGAGCACAATGCCCATGAGGGCGGTGCGTGACTCACCAGGTGTCTTCTCGGCGGCCAAGAGCCACAGCACCGCACACCAGAAGACCGGCCCGATGACAAGCATCATCAGGACACGGACTGCGTTGTGCTCGAAGACTATCGCAAAGGGGCTCGCAGAGAGCTGGAGTACCTTCTCAAGGCCGGTGGG
>JALVPN010000177.1 GCA_027031765.1 Promethearchaeota archaeon
GGTCACAGGTGCATCTGGTACTGGCAAGTCCATGCTCGCCCAGGAGGTCCTGCTCGCCTTCAAGGACGCGGTCCTCGTCCAGACAGACTCTGAGGGGTCGCCATCAGTAGTAGGCAGCCGTCCCGAGGGCCTTGACGGACGCATTGTGGAGTGTCCATCATGGGAGGCCACGGAGTGTGACCTGCCGCCCGAGAGGGGCCTTGGTGAGGCGCTGGCACTGCTCTTCGGTCTGGACATGAGGCCTCTGGAGGCCCGGATCGTGGTGATTGACTCGTGGACCGACCTCATGGAGGCACTGCCGGGGCAGCGGAGGACCACTATGCAGCGGGCCCTACTTGCCGCGGCTAGGAGGGAGAAGAAGCACCTCGTCCTTGTAGCGGAGCGCTCTCGTGAGGAAGCCTTCTACAGGCAGCTGGAGTACTCAGCAGACACCATCGTTGTATTGCAGAAGTGCCGTACCGACAACCGCACATACCGGCAGCTCGTCATTGAGAAACTGCGGGCATACCAATTGCCACAGGATACCTTCCTGTTTACGCTCCACGGCGGCAGGTTCACCTACATCCCGTGGTATGTGCACCGCTACCCACCAATCACGGTAGAGAGGGAACCAATCCAAGACCCCTCTGGCCATACGATTTCGACTGGCAATGAGAGCCTCGATGGCCTCACCAATGGCGGTTTCCCCCGGGGGCGCCTCAGTCTGATCGAGGTCGACAGTCTCAGTGCTCCGTACTTGGAGACCATATACATACCGTTCCTGTCGAACCAGTTGCAGCTGGGCAGACCTGCGATAATAGTGCTGCCGGAGGGCTGGTCGCCAGAACGGTTCACCGAAGGGCTGAGTCACTTTGTGGACAGGGACACCGTGCACAAGCAGGTGGTGTTCTTCGGCCGGTACGGCGGGCCCGGCGAGAGCAACGTGCGGAACATCGACGACGACCCTTGGAAGACGCTGAACGAGATCCGGTACGAGTCGGGGCAGTTGGAGAGGATGTTTGGCCAGGAGGTGACAGAGCTCTTCGCTCTGGACACCCTAGAGAACAGATACAACGCACCGGTAGTACGGGGCATGATGGCGGAGGTGATAGCATCACTGCCCAAGACACATCGTGCGGCGGTCGCAATACTGAGCAGGCAGCAGGGCGTCCAGAGTGGCACCGTGGCCGCAGCCCTGCACCTGCGTGTGTGTGAGCTCAACGGTGTGCTCAGCGTGTACGGGGTTATCCCGCGCACCAACTTCCTAGCAGTGCGTCCAAACCTCGCGTCAGGGTTCCTCGACTACGAGCTGCTACCAATAGTGTAGGGAAGTGAATGAGGTCAGACACATGGCTCAAGAAACAGACAGACACCGGACGTGGACCATCCTCGTAGTGGACGACGACACTGTGACCACCGACCTTGCCAAGATGTTCCTTGAGAGACACGGTTTCACGGTCGTTGTCGCAAACGACGGCGAGGCCGCTCTAGAGGCCCTCGACGAGGTGCACCCAGACCTTGTCCTCTTGGATGTCATAATACCCAAGCTTGACGGGTTTGAGGTCTGCCGCAGGATCCGTGCCCGCGACGACCTGCGCAATGTCCCGGTCCTCATGTTCACGGCTAGGGGACTGACCCGGGACATAGAGGCAGGACGGGAGGCCGGCGCCGACGAGTACATCGTGAAACCATTCTCAGGGAGGGCACTCGTGGCCACAATCCGCAGGCACCTTGGACTCCCACCAGAATGAGAGGAGCTGTGTGATACATGGAAACAGCAGCTGTCTCGCCCAAGGGGAGCATCGTAGACAGCCTGCTGTCCAGACCACCCCCGGGCTACGTGTTCGTAGTGACCGCCACTCAGGACAGCCACTACGACCTGTTCATGCTCACCCTCATCCGAAAGGCGATGGCCCGTGGGATGCGCGTCCTCAACGTCGTCACAGAGGCAAGGAACAGGCGGCTCATGACAGAGCTCGCAGCACGCCAGTCCGAACAGTTCCAGATACTCGAGGTCAACTATGGCCAGCAGCTCCTCGGCAGCCACTCGTGCTCGTCCCACCTGCACGAGATTAACATCACACTGCGTGAACTGCGCCATGTGCTTGCGCCCGACCTCGTGCTGTTCGAAGGGCTCACACCACTGTTCATTGACTTTGCACCACGTGATGTAGTACAGTTCTTCAAGGAGTGCGTGGAGGAGAGTGTCAAGGTGGGGTCTGTCGAGTTCTATCTCGTGCACAATGACACGACAGACACCGTGTCCATGAACCAGCTCTTCTCCCTTGCGCAGGGAATAGTCACCCTCTCAGCAGCCCGGGGGAAACGGTACCTCACAGTCCGCAAGGCAATTGGCGTTGACCTCCCCACGAACCCAATCGAGTACGTGCCCAGCATGACAAGCGAGCAGCACTCTGACTGGGGGATTGCCCTCAACTGGTAGGTCTGCTCCCGGAGCGCGGCGGCCCACGTACCAGCAGTCCCACTCCGACCCCTCACTGGAGCCCTCCAGCTGTACAGTACCACGACGTGGAGGACATCACCTCAGGCCTGAGAGTGCAGGCACCAGTCAACCCGACTGGCTCAGGCCCAGTGGCAGTCTCCGCACACGTCTGTCCAGCAGCACGGGGCGGTCGCTCAGTCGCTCAGTCAGTACCGTCCCCGACACCTTCGTCTTGGGCCCGCCTGAACATTGCGAGCATCTCACGGACAAACTGTGTCCAGTCAGCAAGGTGGCGTGACAACGCGTCATCAACAAGTGACGGGAAGGGTTCGAGCAGAGACCGCAGCCGACGACACTCCTCAGGACTCCGGCCACAGGCCCGGGCCACCGCCTCAATCTCTCTTACGAGGCGGCTCCTCAACGCAGTGAGCCTCATGGCCTCGTCTTCAATCTCGCGCAGACGGGTGTCAACCCGCCTCAGTTCTTCAAGGAGGCGGCGCACCGCGCTGGCCCCTGACAGGCGCCCGGTGTCTGCTGTCGGGACCCGGGTCACCCGCGGTGCACTGTCAGCATGGGTCAGCCGCACCACGAACACGTCTGGCAGGATAGTGGCTGACAGCTCAAAGCTCACGCTGAGGCGGTAGTAGACCCGGTCTGGACCCAAGGAGCTCTCACCAGGCTCGCGCTCCACGAGACCAGCCTCACGCAGTGCGTCAAGGTGCTTAAGCACTGCGCGTCTGTGCAGGTTCAGCAGCTTTCCCAGTTCGTACGGGTACCGTGGCCGTTCGGCAAGGAGCTGCAGGATGCGCCTCCGCGTGACATGACCCAGTGCCTTGAACACCTTGTCAATGTCGTTCGTCTGCGGCGTCATACCTGAATCACCTCTGTGTAGTTGTCACCCGGCTCCATCCTGCTCCGACCCGGGCGCTGAAAGCCCCATGTGGGACGCAGGCCTCATGGCCCAGCACTAGGGACCACTAGTTCCCTATCATTCGTCTGTACGTGCGGATATAAGCCTTGTAC
>JALVPN010000178.1:0-4268 GCA_027031765.1 Promethearchaeota archaeon
CGGGGGGAGATGTGGCACTGGAACAACAGCTGACCCTCTCGACCAGGGTCCACCGTGAGGTGGTTGAAAGAGTCCTCTCAAGCGACATGCTAAGAGAACTGAGCAGGACAGCCCTATCGGAGAAGACCCCGGAGACCATGATCCGAGAGGTGGACAGGGTTGTGAGTAGGCACCCTACCGTCACCCGTTCTGTAGCCGCACTCCGCATCCAGAGCTGGCTGAAGGATGTCCTCTTGGAGTTCGTAGACGAGTCGATATGCACGCCGCTTGCGGATGCATATGCTGAGGCATACGGTAGGAGTGCTGTCCGGTTCATCCCGTTTGGACGGAGCCCAGTTATCGGCCAGCTCGAGTCCCTTTCGCAGGACCCGGTTCGAAGGTACAGGGCTCTGTTCGGCTCTCTCTACGAGTCGGATGTTGTTCTCCAGTCATACATGTCTTGGCTGAGCAGGGGTAGGTCCATGATTGCTGAGAACTCGTATGACCGCAGAGTGCTCGACCTGTTCCTCCCTCTACTACAGGGTCAGCTGACATTCAGGCGGGCGGAGGGTCTGGTCTATACGACCCACGAGTGTACCGTGCCAGTCAGGTGGGCATCAGCCCTAGCCGGAGAGGTCACGGGAATCCTCCTGCCGCTCCTGTCGGCACCACCAGGGTCGAGGGTGATTATCGAAGAGCCCGAGGCACAGTTGCACTACTCAGCCCAGCTGTTAATGGGGCTCACGCTAGCCGCCCTTGCCGGCAAGTACGGACATCAAGTCGTGTTCAGCACACACAGTGACCTCGTCGTCCTTGCAATGGCGTACATGAAGAAGTACAAGCCGAGCAAGGAGAGAGTCCGCCAGCTCATAACCGGCATCTTAGAAATGCAGCACTTGCAGATTGAGCCGGGGCTTCTTGAGTCCTTGGCCGAGTATGCAGCACGGGCTGGAAGCCTTGACATTAGGTTCTACTACTATGAACCGGGGGAAGACGGAATCCGCGTTTCGAGCATAGACGTTGACGAGCTCACGAAGCACATTCCCAGTCTGACCGATGTCGTAGACCGACTGCTAGCTTGGGTGCTCGGCCTTGGAGATGACAGTCATGCAGAGGATTGAGGTAGAGTATGAAGAGAACGACTGCATGACTCGTATAGGGGGCGCTTTCCCGTATCTAGTCATCAACATCGAGAGGCTCGCTGACCTCAAGAAGACTCACCTGTCACACTGCGACCTCATGTATGTCAGATACGACAGCGGCAAGTGCAACGTGTACCTCGTCGAACTCAAGAATATTGTTGACCCGAGCGCAATCGAAGGAATTGGCAGGCACCTCCGCAACAAGTACGAACAGACGAAAGAACTGGTTGCCGAGCTGTTCAAGTGCCTCAAGATTGGGAACGCCTACTACCACCGCGTCCTAGTGATCCCGGAGGACATATACGACCACTTGGCAGAGAACGAACACCTGGCCAAACGCGTACTCGGCATGTCTGTTGGGGGCACCAATGGGCGCGCATGGATAGCACGTTGCGGCCACGATATCTTTGATAGGTAGGCCTCATGAGTGACACGGCCGTGTCGGTAGTCCTGCGCCACACGCATCCAGACCGTGATGTGCGGGGCTCTGGACGGATGTGGACGGAATACTGCATAGAGCCGTGTGAACGAATCCGGTCGGGCGGGCCCCGGAGGAGTCATGATTGGCTGGGACAGTCCGGCACCGCAGGAATATGAGGGCCTCAGTGCTCTATGGAGATGCTGGAGTCCAGTCGAGGGGCAAGCGTTGCCCTGAAACGGAGCACCACAAGTATTATGGCGACGACCAAGGTGGAATCATGAATGCATTGAAAGGTGACAACAGCGCGCCGCCTCCGATGGTCTCGGAGCTCGCGAGTGCGGCCGTAGACATCCTTGGTAGAAGGCCGGAGGTCATGGTCGCGTACCTGTATGGGTCGGTATTGAGGACGGATGAGTACAGGGACATAGACATTGGTCTGCTGTTGGAGGAGGGCTTCCGGCCGCCTGCGCTGTACGAGGGGCAGATTGCGCGAGACTTTGAGGGGAGAGTACGTGGCCCCTTTGACATCCGCGTCTTGAACGGCAGGCCCGCAAGGTTCCTGTTCAGTGTCATCAGGCAGTGCGTCATTCTGCACTGCAAGGATGAGGGCTGTCGAGTCGAGTTCGAGAAGCGCGTCATGAAAGAGTACTCTGATATGCGCTACTACCACGACCGCTACGACAGGGCAAGGAGGACCGGGCAACGAGAGAGAGGCATGTCGCGGGACATCATTGAGAGCAAGGTCGATGTGATTGAGAGGCACTTGAAGTTTCTCGAAGAGTACCAACAGATGGCCCCTGATGCCTTCCTCTCGAGCTTCAAGGATGTGCAGGCTGCAAAGTACTCCCTGCTCGAAGTCATTGAGCCCTGTATCGACATCGCCGCCCGCGTGGTGTCTGCGATGGGCCTTGAGAGGGGCGAGAGCTATGCCGAGCTGTTCCTGATATTGGCGCGACATCGCATCGTTGACCACGCACTGGCCGAGAGGCTTGCGGCCATGGTTAGGTTCCGGAACATCCTCGTCTACGGCTACCCGAAGACTGACAACATGCGCGTCCTGCAGCTCATCAGCGGGGAGCTAGGTGACATCACGGACTACGTACGACAAGTGCTGACACATCTGTACGACCAGTAGGTAGATGGGCAGGACCTGGAGCCTGCAACAGACGCTCACGGAGTAGGGCCCGGAGTCGTGGCGGTCCGTCAGGTGTGGTCACTCTCGGCGCAGCCATTCAGCCACGGTCGATTCGAGCGAGTCCCGAGTTACGGAACGTGTGCCGACGGGCAATGGGGTGCTCTCGGACAACGACAGGAGACCCCGTCCCAGCCAGTCCAGTCCAGCAGAGGTCTTGCACACGTCACACCATTGGACGCCATCTCGCCTCCGATGTGGACCCCCTGACTGACGGGGTCCTGTGACCAGGACATGACCCCGCCTTTGCCAACCCTCATAAGGGGGGTCGGGCTCCACGCCGCATGGTCTCAGATGATTGACCTCAACACTGTATGTCCACTGGTCGCGGTCACGGCCACAGTTGATGTTGCCGCCCACATCTATCTGGACGTGCAGGGGCTCAGACGGTATGGTACTCGGGCAATGCACGAGCCGGATGCACCAACACCCCCTCTTGCACTTGCTGCAGTGGTCCTCACGACCATGTTGGCGTTCCTTCTCGTCTTCCTGTTGTCGATGGCCTGGTCTGTCCCCGGTGTCCTGTCGGTGCTCTCACTCATGATCCCCCTCTTCGATCCACCGGTCTGGTGCTGGTCGGCTGGCCTCGTCGTGCTCGAGTCCGGGATTGCCCTCCACTTGTGGTCGCGTGCGACACGCAGGACCGACCCCACCCTGCGGCTTGAAGGGGACGCGAGGGCGCTTGTCAAGAAGGGTCCCTACTCAGTAGTCCGTCACCCATCGTATCTCTCGTACTGTCTGTGTTTCGTTGGCCTGTTCCTGCTGCTCCCTTCGCTCGGGACAGGCCTGCTGCTGCTCGGCGTCCCGGGCTACTACCAGACCGCTGTGGCAGAGGAGGTAGACCTAATATCCCGCTTCGGCAACGAGTACCGGGAGTACATGGACAGGACCGGGAGGTTCCTACCCCGGTTGAGGCGGGCACACCAACGCGAGTGAAGCAAGACACCCACCGAATCTCCACGTGACAGACTGGCCCGGTCTTCCCGCGTGGGCGTTTCAGATGGTGTCACGGCCTAGCCCTTGACACAGAGCTAGATGCACGTACACGCGTGGTCGCGGCATAGACCTTCTGTAGCGTCTATGAGAAGGCTTTTCTCGTACGTGGGACATCTAGACTCAAGGTCGATGCAATGATAGTAATCACAAACGCGACCATTGACTGTCCTGTACTGGGACGGATTAAGGACGGCACCATCGTGTTCGACGAGTCCGGTATCAGCCGCGTCGGGGATGGCATCCGGCCCCCCGAGGGTGCGGAGGTGATAGATGCGGAGGGCCGGTTCGTGGTACCCGGGTTCATCGATGCACACACACACCAAGGCCTGTTCGATGGGAGTATTGGTTGGGCCGGCGAGGACGGCAACGAGTACGTGAACCCAGTGACCCCCGAACTGCGTGGGATTGACTCTTTCAACCCTTTCGAGCCCTCGTTGAAAGAAGTGGTCAGGGGTGGTGTGACGTGTCTGAACACAGGGCCCGGGTCGGCAAATGTGATTGGCGGGCAGGCATTCGTCATCAAGCCCACAGGCTCCGG
>JALVPN010000178.1:4278-10196 GCA_027031765.1 Promethearchaeota archaeon
CTGCCCTGCTGAGGAAGACCCTGACCGACGGGCAGAACTACCTGAACGAGTGGACGGCGTACGGACAGAAGGCACGGGAGGCAAAAGAGAAGGGAGAGGCACCACCCGCACCGCCGAAAAAGGACATCGGCATGGAGGTCATTGCCAAGGTGCTCAAGCGTGAAATCCCACTACACGCCCATGCTCACCGTGCGGACGACATCGCCACCATAATAAGAGTCGCGAAGGAGTTCGACGTCCGGCTCGTGCTGATCCACTGCACGGAAGGCCACAAGATTGCAGACTTCATCGCAGAGGCGGGCGTCCCAGCAGTGGTCGGGCCCACAATGCTCTGGGTGTCCAAGCCAGAGACCCGTGAGCGTTCGTTCGAAACGGTGGTGAAACTCGTGAGGGCCGGTGTCAAGGTCGCACTCCAGACCGACTCGCTGACCCCCATGCTGCACTTCCAGCTCCTACCTATGTACGCAGTCAAGTACGGCCTCACCCGGGAGGAAGCGTTCCGCTGTGTGACAATGAACCCGGCCGAGATCCTTGGTATTGAGCACAGGGTGGGCTCCCTTGAGAGGGGCAAAGATGCGGACATCGTTGTCTGGTCTGGTGACCCCTTCGACTTCTACAGCAGACCAGAGATGGTGTTCATCAACGGCAGAAGGGTCAACATCGACTGATACCGTGGGTGGGTTTCACCTCGAAGACTGCGGCAGGCGTCTAGGCACTTTTGACCTATGACAACCCTGCCCAGCGGGCCAGACCAATTCCGGTGATGACTGCAGTTCCAGCCTATGACACCGCGTTGACTGTTGCCGAGTCGGAGTTCGTACCGTCCCATGCCTTGCTCCCCCTACGTCATTGCTGGGCAAGGCCTAGTCCCGTGACTGCCGACTCTCAATGACCAGCCGCCCCACTGAAACGAATCGCCCGCTCTGGGGTTAAGTCTGGCTGCTCACAAGCGAGTGCCAAGCCCGAACAGATGTGCAGATCCATCTCTGATACCAATGGTTGGGCTGAACTACCATCCAGCCTTCTCCTTGGAAATGCTTATCGGGCCGCGAAGCCGCATGGCAGTCGAGAAGCGATTGCCGCTTCTGGGAGGAAACTAGTGAGATGGCATACTACGGTTTTCCACACAGCATGTGGTTCCTGCAAGAGCTCACGCAGGAGTCTGCTCCAAACCTTCTGATTGACCCGTCAGTGTTCTTCTTTGTGCCTCAAGGCGAGGCAGGAGCGACTGACGATGACCCACATCAACGGAAATACATCAATCTGAGAGGTCTCCAACATCACTTCAATCTCTTTGTACCTTCTGTGTTCGACCGGCTCATGGCTGGGAGTGAGCGCGACGCAGACGAGCACTATGGCCATGACAGAACCGACGTACTGAGGAGTCTTGCACGCTTCTATGGAGCTGAGGAACTGGACGAGGGAGCTACCGATTTCTATAGAGAGTTTAGACGGTTCACAGGTGTCTTCGAAGGCAGAGGACTGAAAGAGCAGCCATTCTACCGTGATATGTACGAACACATCAAGTTGGAACTAGTAGAAGAAGGGCCGCCCTTGTGGGATCTGATCTTCGAAGAGTGCATTTTCCTGCGAACGATGTCGATATGGGGCGCGAAGGCGGAGGCGACATTCAAGTTGCTGAGAAAGGTTCTACACAAGGTGGGCACGATTGTAGCCGAGGCCACCGCATCAATGGTGTCAGAAGCAGTAGGGCGCTGGGAGGGGTATGCATATGAATTGGCCAGATATCTGCGGAGCCTCCCGGACAGCTTTGTGCGCATGTGGCAGGATATGGTCAGACATATGCTCAGGCTTCCAGATGGGCATGCCATTCGCCGCTGGGAATCGATGCGCGCCGCCTTCAAGTGGGTTGGATTTGGAATTGCTGAAGTCCTTCCAGCACTGGTTCCAGGGGTTCCACCCTTCCTTTGGCTATCGGTGGCAACAGTCCTGTTCGTAGACCCATAGACTGGTATCCCAACAGCATCACCGTACTTGAGAGATGCAGATGGGGGGTCAGCTGACACCTTCGCTGCAGTCAGTAGAGAGCTGACACCTTCGCTGTAGTCAGTAGAGTGCTGTCCTGACACCGTGCGCAATTTCTCCGGCCGTCAGGCGCCGAGTGCCTCCAGCCGCCAGCCGAAAAGCGACTATAGTGGCCAGATCTTCGGTGCTACCCGCGCGAACCTCTTCTGTCGCCTCTCAATAGCCTCTGGTGTCCACTTGTCCTCCTCAAGTAGCCACTGCGTTATTACTATGTGTGACTTCCTGTATTCCTTTTTCTTCTTGCGGAAGGGAGAGTTGCTGGCCATTCTGTTTAGCCTGAAGTCAAGTAGAGTGAGGTTCCCAAGCCTGTGGACATACTCTTCAATCTCATCTGGACTGAAGTACGGTAGCCAGCCCTCGTTAGGGTGCTGTGGAAGAATGTGTTCGAGATGCACGGTTGAAGAGTACTCGAACTCGCGACTCTTGTCAAAGTATGAGTTGAATGCTCGAAGAACACACTTCGCAACGTTTACTTTTCTCAGATGAGCGGTTCTGACATACTGACCAAACTCCTTGTCACCTGGAGCAAGCTCTCTCAGCTTCTGGATGGCTTTCGCAATGGACACCCTCTCACTACGAAGGTCTCTTGCGAGAGAAGTGGCTGTCCGCTCAAATGCATTCGGTCTTCCATCGCCGAATATGAAATAGCGGACGATGAACGACCGTGCAGCAGTCACCAGATTGCTGAACTCTTCTGAGTCCATTGGACACCGTGATGCCGCAGAGAGGAGGATCGGATAGACCTGAGTTACCCTCAGCGCCTTGATGTCCTGCAGTGCGCCGTACACAGGTGCTGACAGATCCTGTTTCTTGGGATGGGTCAGGATATGGTAGTTCAGGGACTCTGTATCCAGACTCCGGACAACTTCCCGGAACGGGTCTTGTTTTTGCAGGTCTGTCTTGACTCCACGGTAGAAGTCCCTCTGTCTCAGATGACGAAACTTCGACATCCAGTAGTACCTGATGAACTGTTCCAGGCTTTTCTCGCTTTCCAGGCGTTCTTCCATACGAGTCCAGATATTCCTCACTTGGCTGAGCATGTCTTCCCTCTTTGCGAGTGAGAAGAGCAAGTTCTTGAGCAGTGCCGCGTTCGTAAGCGGAGTGCCACGGGCATTGATTGTTTCGAAAATCTGGAACGCGTCAGCATCCTCTGATGCCTTGATCCTGATGAACCTGACCTTTCCACACAGGAACTGGAAGAACCGAGGAATCCACAGCGGATCCTCAGACGCGACCATATCCTTTATCTTGCTCCTGAAGAACTTGTAGGCATTGTACAAGCGCTTCTGCGACTCCGTACGGGCATTCGCCCTTATCTTCTGCAGATTGTGCTGGCCCTGCATTATGTACTGCTGAAAGAACTGATTATCGGTATCATTCAGTGTGAGGCGTGGCTCCTTGTTCCCGGAAGTATAGTCGACATGGAACAGCAACCCATCTAGATGCTGTGGCTGAAGATATTGTGGTGGCTTGTCAAGCGAGTCAAGGTAGTCATACATGGCCTTGATGAGGACTGAGAGCGTTGCAAGGCGCTGTTGGCCGTCTACTACTTCAAAGTACGTGTTCTGCGTCTCAGACCTGTGGATAATGACAATTGTTCCCAGAAAGTAGGAGTCGATCTTCAGATCAAAGGCATAGGTCAAGTCAGACCACAGGTCGTCTACTTGCTCTTCCCACGAGTACTTTCTCTGGTATTCCGAAACGCGGTACAAATCGTCTCCAGAGAAGACCTGACTAATGCTCAGCGTATCAGCTGTGAACCCTGTAGACAATACAGACCCCTCGCGTGCACGCTGGAAATATCACTATTATTTCTTGCTGGCATGTATTCCATCTGAACATTGGATCACCGCCGACATGTGCACATTACCTGCTTAGGAACTGCTAGCTCTAGCAACACACAAGTACGTGCCGTCCCATACACTCCTTAATCGTGGCGTCACAGATAGCATGCCTTTCCGATGCGAGCTGAGAGAGGACTCTTGGTAGGCCTTCAGGTCATCATAGACGACAAGTACTGCTGATGGAGTAGACTCGCTGAAATCCCTGTCCTGTAGACCAGAACCGGAACTCCATTGAGAGCCGGGGCCCTTCTTGCTCGCCGTGTACCAAATACTCAGCAAACGTACTGGTGCCGCCCGAGTACAGGGTCGTTTCCATATTATCTAGAAAACATGCCAGAGAGAAGAAGGTGCTTCGCATTCCTCATCCGCTTCATTTCTGAACTGTTCTCCATTTTGGAACATATCCCGGCATCGACAGTGCATCCTGTGCCCGGTTTCTCGCCTCTGTCGCGGCGCAACAGTGCCGATTTCCCCGGCGGTGACTGGCGTCAATCAGTGAAGTGTCACAAGGTACGTACTGGGAGAACGGAGTGCCCATGGGTTCGTTGTCCGTCCAGTGCATACCGCCCCTACTCGGTGAGGAACAGTCGCAGGAGCACCAGCCTGATGATTGCGAGATCCCTCTTGTCCACTTCCCCTATCCGCTTGGTGACCCTCTGAACAGAGATTGAACGCACCTAGTGACACAGTGCGAACGAGTCCTTGTGGAGTCCTGTCTTGAACCTACGAAGTGGGACAACAGTCCACCAGCTCCTGTTCTTGGTAGAGAGCGGGACGACGACAACAAGACCAAGAGTGTGCCCTGTGCCTACTTCCTTTGTGGGCACCGAGATGATGACACAGGGGCGAATCCCCTTCTGTTCATGTCCGACAGTGGGATTCAAATCCGCCAGGACTATCTCGCCGGGGCAGAATGGGGAGGTGGTCAAGGGCCGTCATTCTCCGTCTGTTGCCATCTGTTCTTCGTCGTCAAACGCCAAGTCATCGCCCTCCAGCGAAATCCCACGAACCTTGAAAGAGGCGCCCTGAACGGGTTCTCATCGTTCATCAGGTAGATCTGAGTTATGGCCTCCTGTCCCCAGTCACGCAGCAGGTACTCCAGCTCACGCACTTGCACTTGTGTCAGGCCAGTCCTGCTCCTCGCAATGGTCGCTGTGAGGAATACTACTGCAAACAGCATCCCTATGTTGAACATTATGACAAGTTGTGAGAGAATCTTGTTGTACTGGCCGGGCTCATCTCTGATGGCTAGAGCATCGGGGATCTCATCGCTTGCCAGCGGAACTAGCTGGCGCAACCTTGAACTGATCCTTTCACCGTCTATGTCCGGAGAGTCGAGCGGCCCAGGCCTCTGCAAGTGGGTAGCCAGCACCAGCAGTGGCAGGATATCCGTCACCTGACTGAGTGAGAAGGTGAAGTTGGCCATCACAACGGGCCCGTAAGACGACTTCAAGGAACTGAGGAGCTCCGAGTCCTCGGACAGTGTACGGACTGTGAGCTGTATCTTCGTGTAGTTCTCAAGAGCAAGGAGACGCGACCGCTCAGGGTCTGTTGTCAGCATCTCAAAGGACGTGAGAGTGGCCTCAAGTACAGCCTCCCGGAGGATGGGGCCTATCTTCTCGCCCGCAGCTACTCTCTGTATGCGCTTGTCCTCCTTGCCTTCAGGGGGGATGACACCTATCATTCCCAGACTAGGAACGCGCGGGGCTTCAATCATTTCCTTCACCAACCCCTCGCTCCGCATATCGGAGGGTCTATCATCACAGGACTCGGGAAACCGTATCTTGCCCGTCCTTTATAATGCTACGCCGGCCATCCATTCGTGCAGTGTCCTGTTCGCCCCAAGCCCTAGTGACGGCAGTCGCTCCGGTGCTGCTCACGGCTGGAGTCAACCTTCACGGTTCTCCGCCTCTCGACTCTGCATCGCTCTTTTCTGATGCCCTGCAGTGCTCCTACTACAGGATCTACAGTCATGCCCCGACCCTGCAGATACGATTGGGGAGGCCACCGCAACTCCCCACTCTTCCC
>JALVPN010000179.1 GCA_027031765.1 Promethearchaeota archaeon
TATACTAGACACCTGCAAGTGGGCGCGCCAGAAGGCCCCGGAAATGGTGTTTCGAGCGCTCCTGCGGGGGGACGCGTTGGTCTGGTGTGGAGGGTGGGCCGCAGAGGCACTTTTCGGGCCCTCCGGCTTAACATCTGGCCACGGCGTATCTGGCCACCAGATGGATGGCCGTCGTGTCGTCACGGGTTGTATGCGAACGGGTGACGGGCCGAGTCGCGCCGGGCGACAATCTCGTCAACGGTCTGTCGGCCCTCTATGGCACGTCTAAGCGCATGCCGTACGGCACGGAAGTTGTTGATGTACACCCGACGTGGGTTGTTCGCGTTGGGGTGCACGAAGGCATTGACCACCACGACTATGTCGTCCAGGAGTTCTTCAGGGAGGATGCCATCGGTGATGGTCCGCCGTACGGCGTCAGCAACAGCATGCTGGGCCACATCATAGACGAGGTGCCTGTGGCGCTCATGGGTGATCGTTACTGTGGAGGCGAAGACGACCGTCACCTCGAGGTCCTTTACGAGGTTGCAGGAGTGGTGCCCCTCAGTGGTCTTGCCAACAATGTCGAGAGCGGCCTGGACGGGGCCGTCCTTGATGCCGAGCACCAGGTCTACATGTGCCACCTCCTGGCCCTCACCGCACAGCGACTCGCCATGCAGGAGGGTGAGGTCGGGGACCTCGTCTGGGACGAGACCGACAGCCTTCGGGTACGACTCTGCCACCACGTACTTGTCACCCATGCGGTACCTCACGGGCCCACGTGGTATCAGGCGCAGGTCTTCCAGGCACGTGCGCAGCTCGTCCAGGTCTTCATACCTGAACGAGTCACCACAGAGGAGGGGTCTGCGGGCATCGCCAACAGGCACACCCATCATGTTGAGGGCTGCCTTTACTGCGAGGCCGCCACCCTTGTTGACGATGATACGCACCGCCTTCTGGATGCTGCGCTGGACTATCAGGGCCTCCTTCAGGTCGCCGCGAGCAAGTGCGGCCTGCATCTTGATGTAGCGGTCGGGGAACACGTTCGCACTGGCAAGGACTGCCCCGTCGCAACCAGCAGCAAAGGCTGGTAGTGCGACCTCGTCGTGGCCGATGACCACCTGGAACCCTTCAGGCCTCCGGACAAGGATGGTCGTCAGGTTGACGAGGTTGCCACTGGAGTCCTTCATGCCCGCAATGCCATCAATCTCGCGGAGGCCGTCCACAAGCCACCAGTCGAGGTTCACACCTGTGACCTGGGGGATGTTGTATACGAATACGGGCAGGCTACTTGCATTTGCGACGCGCTCGTAGTGCTCGTAGATCTCCTTTGTTGTGGGCCGCAGGAAGTACGGTGTCACGACCAGCACCGCACTGGCACCGAGCTCTGCTGCACGGCGCGTGAGCTTGACAGCATCGCCGGTGTAGGCCGCGCCCGTGCCAGCGAGGACAGGCACACGCCCCTTTGCGGCCTCACAGGCAATACGGATTGCCTCCACCTTCTCGTCGAACGTCATGCTGGTGAACTCGCCGGTGGTACCGCATGGGACAATGCCGGTGGCGCCAGCATGGATGACATGGTCAATGAGCCCCCGGTACTGCTCCTCGTCGACGCCGTCTTCATTGAACGGTGTGACGAGCGCCGGGTAGACACCTTTGAACTTGAACTGTTTCTCAGCCATCATATCACCCCCAGACCTGCGCCAACGCCTCACCAACGGCCTGTTCGGCGGCACGGGTGACCGCGCGTCGGTCATGCTCGTTCAGGTCGACATCCATCACCATGACCATCACTTCAGAGTGAACGGCACCAGCCGGTATCTTGCCAGCAGAGAGAGCAGACGCCACTGCCCGGGCGGCACCGGACTGGACCGGGCCATAGAACAGCGATGCCTGGCGCATGGACTTGATCCTCCGTGCCGGCAACATCAGGCTGCTCGGTCGGACGGGCAGGTTCGGCTCAAGGATCACAGTGAGTGCTTCATGCCCCACACGTGGTGCAGCGAGGAGCCTGACGAATGCCCGTCCCAGTGGCCCGCTCTTTGGGCCGGCTGCCAGCACCACAGAGACCGTGTCGTTGGATGCCCGGCCGGTACGGAGCCCTTCGATGGCCGCATCATCAAGACCACAGTCGTAGAGGGTCTTGCTTATGTCTATATCCGACTTGACAGGCGGGCGCTCAAGCCCCCCGATGAGGCCCAGACGTCCGAGCTCAAGGCGCACCTCTTCTCGGAGCTCACGAGTAAGGGTACCGCCCGAGTCGAGGGGCATCCTCGGGTACCCTGCGTGGACTCCCATCATCCGGAGGGCGGCCTTGACCGGGGGCGCCCCACCGTTCCTCGTTATTATGCGCGACAGCGTCTGGACAGAGAGCTGCAGACGCCGTGCCTCCTCAATCTCCCCCTTGCGGACATGCTCCATTATCTCCAACCAGACATGTGGGATGACGTTCGCAGAGGCGAGGATGGCTGCACTGGCACCAGCAGCGACAGCCGACAGGAAACACTCGTCGTGACCGATGAGCACCGGCATCTTGTGGCCCACTTTCTGGATTAGTTCGAGAGTGTGTGGGATGTTGCCACTGCTGTCCTTTATAGCAACGATGTTGTCCAGCCCCGCGAGGTCTTCCACGACGTTTGACTGGAGTATGCCGAGGGTACACTGTGGGATGTTGTACATTATTACGGGCAGGTCCCCCTGCCGTGCGACTGTCGCGTAGTGTTCGTAGTAGCCCTTGTCAGTGGGACGCAGGTAGAATGGGGAGATGACGAGGGCCGCATCACAACCGATGTCAGCAGCGTACTTTGTCAGGGCGACCGTGGCCCTAGTGCTGTTCTGACCGGTACCAGCGACCACCGGCACGCGCCCGTCAACGAACTCGACGGCAAGACGCAGGACACGCTTCCGCTCCTCAGTACGCATGTACACGAACTCGCCCGTCGTACCACACGGGACGACACCCGTTGCCCCCTTCTCTATCACGTAGTCAATGACCTCTCTGAACCCGTCCTCAAGCACATCACCGTCCTTGGTGAAGGGTGTCACGAGAGCAGGCATTACACCTGTCGGGACGAACCTCTTTGCCATCGCGGGACACCAGCAGGGAGTGCAGCCCGCCCCCATCGTATTTAAGTTTCGGCGTCCCGAGGACCAACAGGGGGGCGTACTCGCAGGGCCCACGGGTGCCACATGCAGCAGTATGTGGAGGCCCTGCACAGATAGCACCGGTTGTGTACTGGAAACGCCACTGACATGTCCTGACCTCAGCGCTGACACTGTGTCCGGGCACTAGTGTGTGGTCGCGCTGACACCGCCGTGTCGGACTCCCGGACACCCGCCATGACGCGCCGGGGCAGCGGCCGCACCCCTTAAGTCGGCAGCATTTCGTTGTAGAGACCATGACCGAGTTCATCGTTGTACTGGCGACAGCACCGGAGGCCGAGGCCGAGAGGATAGCGCGGGCCCTAGTAGAACGCGGTCTGTGTGCCTGTGTGAACATCATTGGTGGTGTGAGCAGCATCTACCGCTGGAAGGGGTCCATAGAGTCTGGTGCAGAGGCTGTACTCCTGATGAAGACAACGGCAGCCCTTCAGGAGCATCTCTACGAGGCACTCCGTGGACTCCACCCGTATGAGGTCCCAGAGTTCATAGTGCTCCCAATAGTCGGTGGCAGCGACGAGTACCTCAACTGGTTGCGCGGCGAATAGGGCCCGTCCCAAGTGCCGGCTCACGCTATGCCAGCGCCCCGGGCTGCATACCGCAACGACTCGTTGAAGTACTTCCCGACGACCGCCGCAATCGCAGGCCCGACCACACGGTCAATGTCGCCGGCCATCATAGCACGGAGGTCAGCGCGGGGTGACAGCTTGCCACGCCGTTTCAGGTGGCCAATCTCCCGCTGGACTATTGAGCGGGCCTCTTCAATGCGCATGGCCTCTGCAGACGTCCCGATCAGGCCACGCTTGATTGCAGTTATGGCGTCCATCACGAAGACAGCCAAGTTGTCGAGGTCGTCTGACGTCTTCATGTTGGCAGCACCATGTCGTGGACAGCTCTCTCCCGACGGAGCGGCACCACACAGTGTGCAGACCCTTCGCCCACGGTTGGAACGTACGTAGTATGACAGGAGGTTGGCGCACTTGATGCTGTCATTGGGCCCCCACTCAAGGCCACGACTGCCCACACGCCCCACTGCCTTGAACGCCGTTGTGGCCTTCGTATGAATCCACGAGACAACATCGATCATCCTGCGTTTCCGGTCGATGACTGCGCGTCCCTGCAGCTGGAGTTCGGCAGCCTCCTCCTCTTTCTTCATCTTCTTCTGGCGCTCGCGTTGCAGGAACCTGTGCATGATGTCGTATGCAATGGCATAGTTGTCAAACTCAAGGCCGTCGAGCCTGAGCGGGGCGTCCACAATGCCCTCGAACACGGGGCTCGGAGTACGCCTGAGCTCCTCCTTTGCAGAGTCCATGTCTGTGCCACTGAGGCGCGCGTGCATCCACGTACAAATAGTGGGTGCATCGAGGTCGGGCAGGACACACTTCGCCTCATATATGCGCCTTGATGCGAGGTCTATGAGTATCTCCTCCCGGAGGCTCTGTAGCCGGGGCTCAGTGTCCTCATAGATGCTCTTCAGCAGTGCCTTCATCCGCAGCAGGTCATTTTTCGACCGGATGTACATCTCGACAATACGGGTGAGGTTTGTGAGCAGCCCGGTAGTGAGGTGCCAGACAATGTCAAGGCGCAGTGCCAAGAGGCTCTCCTTCGTGCGCCGCTGCAGGCCCATCTCACCCGACGTCGTGGCCACGGCCCCGAGCTCACCGCTCTCGACCCGCCTGCGCACTTCCAGCAGGTGCACGACCTCTTCTGGAGGCGGCACCCGCATCTTCTTCTTGAGCTCTTCGAGGACCTGCACCTCAACACCGATGAGCGACTCCGGCGGCCGTGTGAGGACCTCTATGGTGACCTTGTCCAGTTCCGAGGCCCGCATGCCCCGTGCACGGAGGGCACCCTTGACAGGCTTCTCAAGAGCGCGTTCGAGCTTCTCAAGAGTGCGGAGGGAGCGTTCAATCTGGTCCAGCTCCGCCTGTGTGAGTGCGGGGCCGCCTGCTCCACCGGTCTCGACCTGTCCCTCCTCGGCGACCTCCAATAGGCCACGGGCCAGCTGTTCACCATCGTCCAAGCCGGCCTGCCTCAGGCCCTTCCGCACTGTGTCCGGGGCAAGACCGAGCAGGTGGGCGAGGAGCTCGGCTGCGTGCTGAGGGTCATCGAGTATCATACTACCGACCTCGCGTGCCATGGTACGTGCCATGCGGGCCTCGTACTCCTCAAGCGTGGCAGGGCTCTCGAACTCCATCTGAAGGGCCTCCAGCAGCGAGAGTCGGAGTGCGTGGGCACGACGGATCACCGGGATATGCCTGGGCTCGACAAGGAGGCGTCGTGCCGTGTACTTTGCAATCACGGCCCAGACCTCCTCAGAGACCGGGGCGTGGAGCAGGCGGCCCCGGGGATACTCTAGACGCCCGAATATACGTTTCAGGGCCCGCTTGAGCACGGAGACCTCGATGACCTCGTACTCGTGCTCGCGCAGGAGTTCGTCACGCAGCGAGAGGGCCGACTCCTTCAGGCCCGACGCCCGTTCGTATAGCTCCCGGCGCCAATCGTCGCCCCACCCCGTCACCTGGACGACGAAGTCGACGTCCATTATGGGACCGTAGTCGCTCGGGATCTCAGCAAGGTGCTCACGTACGAGCTCGTCAGTCCTGTGCAGGACATCTGGGTCGTACGGGTCACCGTTGCCGAGCTCGTCACAGAAGCGGACCGTGAACTCGCTCACCAGACGCGCGATGTCAATCTCCTCGGTCAACCTGGTACCGAGGAACTGTCTACACTCGAGCTCCAGTTGACGGCGTTCCTCAGCAGCCACATCGTCGTGTCCCTCTGTGGGCTGAGTGAACGCGGTCTCTGTGCTCTGCAGCCGGATACCACTGTAGTGGTACAGGTAGAAGCTGGCGAAGGACGAGAGTATGTCCTCGAACGGACGTGGCTCGCCTAGGATGGACGCAAGGGTAGTCCGGTCACGACTACTGCGCATATGGTTGACCAGTGCCTCCCGTAGTAGGATTTCCTTGCCGGCCTCACTCATCTGACGGGTCCTCAAGACCCATGCCCGTGACATCTCCTCACCCCACCTCCGTGTTGCCAGCCCTGACCGTAAGGGTGTCGCCAGACAGTTCGTACGTCACAAGGCGCAGCAGGCCCGGCCGTTCGGGACGACGCAGGTACACGGCCACAGGGCGTGGCATCACACGGCTGAAAGCCCGGGCCATCGTGTCGAGCACATGCTCTACAAAGCCATCAAGGTCCGGGTCATGGGTGCCGGACATATCCGTGGCGCCCCCTGCGACCTGTGCAAGACGCCCATTCAGGTCGTTGTACATCTCCCTGTACGCGGACTCCATCTCGGCGATGGTCTCGCTCATGACACGGTGCAGGTGTTCGTATACCCGCAGGTCTTTTGATGGGGTCGGGCGCGGTGGCGGTGGCACTTCATGGCGCAGTGGGAACTCTGACTCCACTGGCGCAAGGTACTCGGACAGGGGCGGCGGGGGAGTAGGTGGTGACTCGTCCGGTCTGAGGAGGGCCTGTGCTCTCCTCTGCTCATAGTCAGCAAGCGCAGACTGGTACCGTGCCGTGTCAACCTCATGACGAATCCTTGCATCCGACAGTTGCCGTTCGCGCTCCTCATTGTGTTTCCGCACCCGCAAATTCTCGGCCTCGACCTCACGGCACCGCTGCTCCCACGCCGCAACCTGCTGGTCGTAGTCGGCCTTCAGCGAATGGTATGCCGACGTGATGCGTCCAACTGTGTCGACAGCACGGTGACCACGCACCTTTGAGTGCACGAAGCGCACCAGTTCGATGAGCACCTGTGAGAGCGGTGCCCCACCCCCAACAGACGACTTGATGCACGATGCGAACTCCCGGAGCCAGTGTCGGGCCTCCTGCTTCCACGCATCATCACGCTCCGCGTTCTCAACTGCCCGCTCAAGTGCCGCGAGAGGGCTCAGACCATTCTCACGTGATCTCTGCACAATCCAGTCGATGGTGCGCGTGGAAACGAGGGAGTCTGCAAGATCGGGCACTATCTCGCTCACCGTCCTCACTGTATAGTCCAAGAGCTTCATGGCCGCCACGTCCTCTGGCGACGGACTGTCAGACCCATCAGCAGGTGCTTGGAGGCGGGCCCCGACAAGCTCGTGGAGGTCCTGCGGGCCGACCATGTCCCAGATACTGCCCCGGCCGACCCTATCGACCATCTCCCGTGCCACATGGGCCGCTGCAGACGCGGGGCTCTCGTGGGAAACACCTGTATAGGACATCTGGTCAAAGATTGCATTGAGCTGGGCATACGCGTCCCGCGTGTACCTCTCAAGGACAAGGCGGGCTGCTGGTGTGAGCTCGCGGGACTCCTCAGTTTCTGCAAAGTCGCGTATGACGGACAGGCACAGATGTCGTGCAGAGTGTATGAACACATATTGGGCGAGGCGGCCAATCAGGTACTCGCTGACGCGCCGGGCATACGCGACAAAGTAGTGGAGTGTGGCCTTGAGCCTCCAGGCGCGGATCTCGACACCTGTCCCGAACTCGCGCTTGAGGGCTGCTGTCGCCTGCTGGACGAGGGACGTGAACATGGGACGACGGGGGCCCCTGAACCGTTCGGGGTACATGTCCATGAACTCAAGTAGGGCCTGATGGTGGCCGTCAAGTGAAAGAACCTCTCCAGACCGTACGTGGGCCTCCACCGCGTCCGCCAGCGCACCGACCACCTCCTCCAGCGTGTCACCGAAGGTGTGGGCAGCACTGGTCAGCCGGCCACGTTCGTGCAGTGGCGTACCCGCACTGGCAAGCTGCTGTTGGAGCAGCTCGACCACGGTCCGCAAGATGTCGGCCTCCTCAATACTATACGCGTAGACGTTCAGCTCTCCAATGACTGCACGGCCGAGCTCCGGGACTCGATATACCAACGTGTGGAGACCGGTCGGTGTGAGGACCATGCCCCGCAGGAGTCCCAAGGCCGACTCCTCATCACCAGCAGGTGGGAGCGAGAACTCGACCGACTCGACCGCCCCCTGTGGGAGGACTGCAGCAGGCAGTGTCGTGAAGTCGGGCGTGGCCGGTACCATCACTTCCGTGTCTGGCGGGACGTCCGCCGAACGGATGTGCAGCGAGTCCCACGAGCCCTGGAACTGGCGGTCCACCATGTCCACGAATAGGACGCTGTTCAGCCGGTCGTTGAACCTCTGGAGGACGCGCAACCCCTGTGACTCATAGTCGAGTCCATTGTTCACCGTGGCCTGCTCGATGTCCGCGAGCTTCTTGGCGAGTGTGTGGATGTACTCGTCAATCTTGAACGGGTCGACCAGCCCACGCTCCCAGCTCACCACCGAAACGTGTACGTGTACGTCGCCAGACCGACCGCCAGCGACCACGAGCTGTTCTGGCAGCACCTCTGAGCTAGAGGCCCTGTCAAGGTCCCAGATTATGGCAAGGATCTCGTAGCCATCTCGCTCCCTGATGCTCTTGCGCACCTCTGACACAAGAGGTGTAACGCCCATCGCCACGGAGCTCGAGTTGTGTTCCATCATCGTGCCGCATCCCAGGGCGCTCCCAATGGGATGCCCCTTGCTGGTGGTGGTGCCCAAGATAGCGGCGGATGCCATCTGGATGGCCTCAACTGTGCTCGGTGTGTCACCCCTAGACTTGCCTGCAGCCATTGTGCGGATCCTCACGGGCGATGGTCTGTGGACAACGGGACAGACTGTCACCGTCCAATATGGCGGCCTAATGTGCACCGTTTCTTTTCAATATAGCTGAGAGAAGTCCCCGTCGCCACTGATTGGTGACCACACTCCATCAAGGTCATGGGTCACCAGGCCTGCCATTTTGAGGAAGTGCAGTGATACCTCCACAGTTGTTGGTAGGAGGCACTCCAGGCATGTCGGGTGGGGGACACTCCCTGACTCACGGATGTCGTGTACGACCTGCTCGGTGCTCGCATGCTTCCTAGCGACGACATGGTTGAGGACAGCGTCCTCGAATGCCAGCAGGGCGTCGGAGGCCTGTTCGAGAGCAAGACGGGCCTTGTCACCGAGCCAGGCCACATCGTGTGCAGGCAGCAGGTACTCGACGTCCAGCTTGGAGAGCTCGTCAAGGGCTTCCAGCCGGGCCGGTATGCTGCCAGACAGGTCAAAGTAGAAGAGCTCGGGTCGGTTCGGAAACCCCACCACTTCATCCCCCGCGAGGAGGATGCCTGCTTCCTCCTCATAGAACACACAGTGACCGGCCGAGTGGCCGCCCGTGTGGATCACGGTCAGACGCATGTCGCCGAGGTTGATCAGTGCTTGGTCTTCAAGCGTCCCGTCAGGGACCACACTGGGAAACCTCACGCTGAACGGGCCCTTTGAGAGGTACAGGCCGACCTGTTCTAGTAGGCCCGTACGCAGGCGGGACTTGAAAGATGCCGGGTCTGAGAGGAGCATGGCATCGCGTTCGTGTACCATCACTGTTGCGGATGTCACACTCTTCACCTGCGCGACGCCACCCACATGGTCAGGATGACCATGGGTACACAGGATGAACCTGACATCCTCGGCGGGCTCGTAGCCGACCTCGCGGATGGCATCGACTATCGCGGGCCCGGGGTCGTTGTGCAGCCCCGGGTCAACAACCGCAACACCCTCGGCCCCTGCCACAACATAGGAGGTGAGATACCCCATCTCTTCGTAATACTGCCCTCTCACTGCATAAACAGAGGGCGCCACCTCTGTCACAGCCATTGCAAGGAACGTCCTACCGCCCGGCTTAATACAGTATCGATGGACTCCTGTGGAGGCGCGGCGGACGCACCTGCAGTAGGGTGGGGGACTCACGCAGGACGGCACAACGTAGAGGGTACAGTGCCCGGGCGCCATATCTGGGGCCTCTCTGGCGCCGTCACACCAGCAACGTGGAGGGGGTACTTCCAGACGGACACACCCGGGCTGGTGCGGGGGGTCGTGGTGGTTCGTGAAGCACCGGAGGGCTTGCGCCCTGGC
>JALVPN010000180.1:0-2632 GCA_027031765.1 Promethearchaeota archaeon
ACGTGGTACTGGTCTGTTTGCTGGTCATCTGGCTGTTGCCCGGTGGCGTTGTGCTCCTCCCACGCCTCAAACGGCCTATCGAGGACTACGTTGACTCGAAGTACCCGGGCATGGAGCGGATGGACGGGAGTGAGGAGGAGTGACAGATAGGAGCTGTCCTCACGACTCTGCATACATGGACATGGGGCCTGTGGCCCTTTCTCCGGATATGCTCACATGGTCGTAGTGGACAGGACCCGTTTCGTGCTTGCACACACCTACCGGGGCTGTGACAGTCCCTGCCGGCCAGCCCAGCCGGCGACCTTAGAGTCATGATGTGGGCATGTGCACCATGGTGTACGTGTGAGGCCCACAAGGCGACACTACTGCTGCAGTGGTTCTGCACCTCTCAGGAGGAAGTCCCGACCGAGTCTGGTGTAGACCATGTATGCCGGCAGACACTGCACCACAGCGAACATGGGTATCAATAGCGTGAAGAGCGCTGACTCGATGGACTCGCCGGTTGCCATGAACAGGGCAAAGACAGACGTCACAAACAGGAGCGATGATACACCTGAGTATCCCCTGAGGAAGTCCGCAAAGCGCATCCAGACAGGCTGCAGGAGTCCGCCCTCTCCCTGACCTGGCGCCACACGCACGTAGAGGTAGAGCCCAGCGTCCTGAATGGCCCACGCTGTGCCCCAGAGGCCCAACGCAAGTGGCATCAGGAGACCGGCGAGCGTGATGGAAACAGGCGGCGCGAACCGGGGGTCTCCAACATCGGCAACGAACATGTCGTACTCCTCCTGTGTCATGAACAGGTGGGGGTCGACATAGTTGATCACCACTGACAGGACGCCGACCACGAACAACGCCACGAGCCATACCCTTACTGCGTACACCCGCAGAGCTGTTGGGTCATGCTCCGGAGGCGAGTGGACGGTCCTGGCCTCACCGATGACAGCCCTCTCGTATTTCAAGTATAGCGGTGCTATGAGCCGGGGAAACACATACAGGCCGACTATACCACCAAGGAACGGTATCACGTAGACGACAAGGAGGAAGTGGTACCGTGTTTCGAGTCCTGTGAGCGGGACAACTGTGGTTCACTCGGGGTTTGTAGCCGCGTATACTATGCTCGAGAGAACGCACACTACGTATACAGCAGTCAAGACGAGACCTGTCCGACCGGCCGTCACCGTCAATCCCTCTGATATCACTCACTTGGGTTGCGCCCCGTAAAAGAGTTGCGCGGGCCAATGGATCCGTACTCCTCCCAGTACACTGCTGGTGGCCCTGTCGCACTCTCAAGGCGGTACCCGTTCCGACCTCGGGGCCGTCCTGTGTTGGTTGATTGGGCGGGACTGGCGTGCTGCTGATACCAGACATGATGAGGTACTGTCGTGGTATACAGCGTATTGTAACACATGGTAATTTATTACCAATAGCGGCAACAAATTACCATTTCTGGTAACAGATTACGCAGTTTGGTAACAGAGTGATGGTCATGGACCTGGCTGCGTTTGGAAAGGCGGTCTCGAACAAAATCCGTATTGCGGTCATGCAGGCGCTGGCTGCACGCAAAGAGATGACACTGGACCAGTGCCACCGTGAGGTGTCCAAGGTGCTGCCAAGTGTGGCCCGCGAAACAGTCTACCGGTCACTTGAAACGCTTGTGGAGGCGGGACTTGTGAGGAAGCGCTATCGCCACGACATACGACGCCTAGCATACGCTCTCGCTGTGGCACAGGTGCTCGTAGACCTGTCGCAGGGCATCATTGTGGAGCAGACCAGCATTGCCTCTTACTTTGACTGAGTGTCACACGCGCTAGCACGAAAGACCCGCGATGGAGTCACATTGCGACGACTGTCCTATGCGGGCCAACAGTAGCCATTGGACAGCCTTCCACACAATTCATATGGGTCGCAACAGTAGTCTGAGTAGGCCATCCGTTGACTCGGCCGCGGAGCGGGTGCAGTCATGTTGTCGAAGGGCGAGACCACCTTCCTGTTGTTCTTCTTCTGCATGCTCCCTCTCCTCTTGATACCAGTGGGCCCGATACTGCGTGTCCCACGAGGTGAGTGTGGCGGCACGCAGGGCGGCCGGACGACTGAGTGTCCTCCGGGCGGTCAGTGCCCTCATTTTGAGGCTGCCGAAGGAGATGAGAGCAACTCCACATGTGGGTCTCTACTGAGGCCTGCCGTGCTGGGCGGCCTGCTAGTTTCAGTGGCGGCTGTACCTACAGCGTGCTCCGTGGACGCTGCATGGAGGTGCAGTCCATCTATACATGACCAGGACGTGGTGCCGCCGTGTCGCCCCGCTAGGCCCGTGGGCATGATATCGCGTCCAGGCCACCAAGTGGCGCCGCAAGGGGTTGGCGGGAGTGTTTGGTTGCTGGTCTCCTTCACTCTTGCACTGATATTCGTAGTTTCCCTGTTCATTGGGGTAGTCGTTGAGGAGCTCCTTAGCAGTGGCGACGCGTGCTGCTGTATTATTGCACTCATCCTCTGCTTCGCACCGCCAATCATTATTTCGCTGTTGTTCTTGGGTGGTCTGTCGCTTCCTCTCATCCCCAGTGGCCTAGTCCTGATTGGAGTAAGCATCGGGGTCTCGCTGGTCGGTGTGGTACTCGGTGCTATGGGGTCAGACACA
>JALVPN010000180.1:2642-3341 GCA_027031765.1 Promethearchaeota archaeon
TGGACGACTTCGCTGCGGCCGTTTCCAGCATAGGATATGCCACACATACCGGATACATCGTCTTTGCAACCGGCGCTCTTGGGTGCCTTGTCTTTGCTCTGTGGTTCTGGAGCAAGAGCACGGCGATGAGGGCCCTCGTCGTGTCTACAATTGTTACTGAGGCTGTGCTACTACTCCATATGTTCGACGAGATCCTTGCAGTGCCGTTCGGTATTGGCGTCGTGGTCGTATCCACAGACGGTGTGTCCTCAGCACTGGCCGGGGGACTTGATGGGTCGCGACGCAAACGTGTGGTATTCCTCATCATCTTCATGACTCTCCTTGGGCTCCTTACAACAGCTGGTGCACCACCTGTTTCGCCATCATGGTGGAGCGGTATACTCTCCATGCCCTTCCCTTGGTCCCTAGTCTACACCGTTGCAGTCCTCTCCTCCCTTGTCCTCCTCTTCACGTGGGGGACGGACATCCTATCGGTGAGGCGGGTCGTAGAGGCAGCAAGGCAGGGCTCTCTCGAGGCCGCTGCCCGACGAAGACGTGAGGCCCTGCAACGTGACCGGGAGCGGCGTCCGTGGCTCTATGATGGCAGGCCTCCAGTAGTAGAGGAAGGGGACGCCTACGATATCATGCAGTACCTCGTTGGAGAGGAACAGCGGGGTGACCAGATGGAGCAGGCCGGAAAATACGAAGCAGCTGCAGAGG
>JALVPN010000181.1 GCA_027031765.1 Promethearchaeota archaeon
CATCTCCAGTGCCACGGGCCCGTCGCAGCACAGTGCGATGGAGCAGGGGCTAGCAGTCACCACTCTTCTTCTGGCAGGTCGTGCGGATGGTCGTCCTCGCCCCCTTCGTAGGCGAAGTACTGGCCCCCACGGAGTGGGCTGAACTCGCGGAGGCGTTCAACAGTGGGTACCAGCGCCTCTACGAAGGCGTCAATCTCGGCCTGTGTGTTGAACCGCGACAGTGAGACACGTAGGGAACCGTGGGAAATCTCTGGTGGCAGTCCGACCGCCTTGAGCACATGGCTCCCCTGCAGGGTCTTCGACGAGCACGCTGAGCCAGTTGAGACCGCGAAGCCTTCCGTGTCGAGGTGTACGAGCATCGACTCGCCCTCCACCTGTTCGACGACCATGCTGAATATATGTGGCACCCGCCGGGTGGGGTGCCCGGTGAGCCTGTAGTCCGTGAGCGTCTCGGCAATCTTTGCCGCAAGGTAGTCCTGCAGAGCGGCAATCCGTTCGTTGTCAGCCGGGTCCCAAAGCTCCACAGCCCGTGCGAACCCAACAGCACCGGGGATGTTCTCAACACCGGGCCGCAGTCGCCGCTCCTCGTCGCCGCCCTCCATTATCCTCCTGATCTTCGTCCCCCTGCGGATGTAGAGTGCGCCGATGCCCTTGGGACCATGGATGTGGTGTGCATCAAACGTAGTCAGGTCAACGGGCAGCGTGGTCACATCAATGGGGACACGCAGATAGCTGTGTGTTGCGTCCATGTGGAAGAGGACACCGTGCTCGGACGTGATACGGCCAATCTCTTCAACAGGCTGGAGCGTCCCGATCTCGCCGTTCGCGTGCTGGACTGACACGAGGACCGTGGTGTCCCGGATGACCTCTTCAAGCGCTGAGGGGTCCACCATCCCGTACTCGTCGACACCCAGTACTGTCACCTCGAAGCCGTCAGCCTCAAGTGCCTTGCATGTCCGCAGCACCGACTGGACCTCCACAGCACTGGTGATGATGTGGTCACCGCGCGCCCTGTTCGCCAGGGCCGCCCCACGAATGCCCAAGTTGTTGGACTCTGTTGCACCCGACGTGAACACAATCTCCCGCGGGTCGGCCCCTATTGAAGCTGCTATCGTCTTCCGGGCACTCTCAAGGCCCCTGACGGCAGCCACATCCCTTGAGTGGCTCAGTTCCAGGCCCGCCGTACCGACATGCTCCCTGAAATATGGCAGCATGGCCTCAATTACCCGCTCATCAACAGGTGTCGAGTTAGCATTGTCAAGATACGCCATTCCAGTTCACCCCACGCTACAGGCCGTGCAGCCCTCATGCACACCCTCGGAGTACCGGCGATGAATGTCGCACAACAGGCCAGACTTGTGGAACAGCCGTATCAGTCGGTTGATCTCGCGCGTCATGACCTCGTATGCCCGGCCCGGAGGCGGGTCGTCGGCCCAGGCCATGACTATGCGTTCGGCAGCCCGCTCGATGTCCTTGTGGAACTCGCTTGGGATTTCTATTTGGTCACCACGCGACCTGCTCGACCGTTCGATCTTGTACTGTGTGACAGCCGGCTCCGTCACACCCAGCATCCTCGCTATGTCCTTCTGTAGGATTCCACGCGCAATCATCACACGTGTGAGCTCCCGCCGGATGCTCGGCAAGACGTACCAGACCTCAATCTCCTGTGGCATGAGCCATGTCCTGCGCTTCCTCTGCCGCTGCACTGTTCCAGTCTCTGACAAGTGGACGACCTCTCTAAAGTACCCATTCACTATAGTGAAGCCACTGTGATATAAGGGTGACGACATGACCATTGTCACCACGTGCCGCGGACACGTCGGACGCAACGGAGTCAGGAGGCCTTGATGTCGGTCCAGTGCAGTTGTCATGTGAGGACTACGGACTACACTGTGCCGTCGGGCCCACCATCTGACGACACTGCAGATGTGACAGGCCTGCCCACGAGGCCGCACGAGTCCATCCCAGCAGACGCCGAAACGGGCCACACGGTATACTGGGGCCACAATAGCTCAGATAACAGCTGGCCATCCGGGCCGTGGTGTCAGAAAAAGTGTGGGTGCGCACCCCGGAGCCCAGATGGACGCCCGGGGCTGCACACGCGGTACTTGATGGGGCCATCAACTGGAGCGGAGTCGTGCGAGGTTGAACACAGCGCCGAGGCCCACCAGACCGAGGACTATGCCTGTCAGCGGCCAGCCCGCCGAGATGCTGTTCATGAACAGGTCTGACAGGCTCGGCACGACCCTGAGGCCGGCGTCGCGGATGCTCTTCGTGTAGCTCTGGCCCTCGAAAGTGTACGTCACCCGGCCATCGAAGAACCCGTACACACCCTCATACTCAGGCACCACCGTATACGTGAGGCTGGTCTCCGCACCAGGCGCCAATGACGGGACGTGGGCCACAAGACTACCATCAACACTCAGCTGCGGGTATACTTCGGTAAGACGGGCATCGCTGATCTCAATGTCACTGATGGTGTCGCTGCCGGCATTTGTGACCGTGATTGTGACCGTGACCGGAGAGCCCACCGTAGGGCTGGCAGGCGAGAACGTCCTTACGGCCTGCACAAGGGGGGGGTACGAGGTCTCGTTGAAGTGGACGATGTAGTCAGACTGAGGGCCGAGCATAGAGGCCGCCCAGAAGGCCGTCCCATCGGTGTAGTAGCTGTGGTTCGCATCGTAGGGCTCAATGCCCGTGATGCTAGTGTCCCCCATGTCAATGGCCACAATGGACATGCCCTGGGATGTCGAACTGAAGGGGGTGATTGTGCCTGTCGACCCGATTGCATCGCTGAGTAACATCTCTGTGTCGCCGGCCTGCACGATCTGGTCGCGGACGAACCCGCCAATGCCGACGGCAACAGGCCCCTGTACTTGTGGGGCCTGAGCAATGACGTAGTCGACAAACCCGTGGCGAGGCCGGTTCATGCTGCTGGAACTAACGAGGCCAACCAGGTCTTCGATGTGCGGCAGACCAACAAGTGCGGCAGCAGAGCCAGGAGCACTGACGAACAGGTCAGCGTCCATTGCCGTGAGCATGCCCCCGGTAGTGAACGTGCCGACGATGTTCTGGATGAGCTGGCTCATTGGGTTGGAAAGGGTGTATACGAACAAATCAAGGGAGCTGATATTGCTGCCACCAGTGTTGTTCCCGCCACCAGGGAACATTGACTCATCAAGTCGAATTGAGAACACGCTCGAAACAGATATGGCAAGCGGTGACCCTGCAAGCTGTTGGACGACCTGTGCCATCCTGCCCGCTGCGACACCCTCCTCAAGGTCCATGTACACACCGACAACAATGCTGAACTCGTCGCCGAGGTAGTCAATGATGTCACCAGGACCGCCTATGCCGCCGTCCTGTGCCGGGGCAAACCCCAGGTCACCGGGACCACTATCATTGCCACCCATACCCATGAGCTCGAACAAGTAGTCGAGGAGCTCGCCACGGACCGCGAGCACCGCCACAGCGAGACAGCCATCATACATGTCCGCGTCAAGGTTGAAGACCCCCGTCACACCGGGCAGGGCAATCTGGCCATACAGTACAGCGGGCCGGCCCTCACTGTCAACGTGAGTGTAGATCACTTCTGCCCCGGACTCTATCAGTTGCGGGAGCATCTCCATTGGGCCTTGGGAAGACCCGGTCACGACAACGGGACCTGGAGGCAGCAGCACAGACGTAGCCACTGGGAGTACAAGGAAACCGACCATGAAGAGGAGTGCCAAAGACTCTGTACGAAGACGCATTACCAACAACCTCCACTATCACTCCCTGGGCCGTACTACGGCACCGAGCACTGCGGCCACGCACACCGTGACTATCGGCGTGAGCAAGAACGGTGCAATCCCCATTAGGAGGGATGGCAGTGCCTCTTCCATCGGGGGCGGCCCACCACCTCCTCCGGCCATCATTGTCACCACTGTCGTGACCAAGAACTGTGCGATAGGTAGTCCGAGGATGTCTGTTACCGAAACACCTGGAGGTGGCGGAGGGATGCCGGACAGGTCGACTCCGGACTGCATGATCTGCCACGCACAGAAGGCAAGGATCAGCAGACAGCTCAGCCACGTCGATATCCCGACAACAACAGCACCCTTCTTTGTGCCGGCAATCACACCGCCCACAAAGCCTGCACCTGCCCAGAGGGCAACAAACATGATGCTCGCGAGTGGGTGCACAAACAGCAGGTTCACGAGAACCAATGAGGGCCTGAGGTAATTGCCGATGAAGGGCCCCAGCCACTCAACAATGGTCTCATACCCTGGTGGGAGCAGGTACCAGCCACCAGCCAGGACAATCAGTAAACACACAAGCCAACCAAAATACTTGCTACCGGTTATTGGGAGATCCTCCTGAGAACCTGTCAGACCTACTCCCTTACAGGAAGCGGACCTATTAATCGTTTCGAGAGATGGCAGTCCCAGTAATCACCAGCCCAGAGGACGCACACACCCATACTAGGACGGGAGGACTGTGAAGGGCCCTCCATGGGCCACTGGCAGACGGGGCGCAGTAGACAGCATGCATTGTAGGGACGGCAACCGTGCGATGCCCCGACGGTCGAGACTGACCTATCAGGGGGTCAAACACGCGTCCTACGCAAAGCAGAAATAGTATGTTCGCAAGACGAGCGCAGTGGCATGACCGTCGGAACACCGGGCACGGGAGCCGTTGTGCATGCACCAACACAAGCAACTAGATAGAGACCCGACCGAGATGAATAGTGACGACACTCTCTCCTCGGTATACGAGCTGATCCAGCTCGTGGCATCCCTCAACGACACCAAGCGTGCTATACTGTTCGCCCTAGCACACATCTATCCGAGGAGCGTGAGTGGTGTCCAGCTCAGCCGGCTCATAGGATACAGTGGCAAGTCACGGAGTCTATACCGCGGTGTCCTGAGCCACATGCAGGAGGACAAGATGATACAGGTCGACCAACTGACACCCAAGCTCTACGCAATAAGGATCAACAACGAACACCCACTCCTCCGTGTGCTAGTAGAGCTGTGCCGTCAGTATGGCGGAGAGATGCGCGACATCTACTTGCAGGCCATGGAGGGACGTTGAAGTGGACAGACTGCTACTCCAGGCACGGGGCCTGTACGCCGACGGGCGGAGGACGGCAGTCGCAGCCATGGCCGTGGTGCTGGCGGTCACAACAGTCCTCTTCTACTCCGGTGGTCTTCAGGTCATAGAAACGGAGCCCCTACCATGGGCCCCGCCAGGGTGGACACAGGGACTCGAAGTGGTGACATCCTTCAACACAGTCCTGTTCTTCTTGGCCTTCTCGCTGATGGTTTTCTTCTACGCCTTCTGGTCGTGGGCCTTCCTCCCGAGCCCGGCGGTCCTCTATACAGTCGGTGTCCTCCGCGGGATATTCGGTGAGACGGCAAGGATTGTCCACCGCATGGGTAGACGCTTTCGGGTGCACCTCGACGCGGACAGATACGTCGATGTTGTGTGCAGGGTGAGAGACCATGCATCTGGGGAGTGGTTCGTGTTCGAGCTCAGGTCCTCACCGGTAATGTGTTCACACAGCCAGGAGATTGCCATGCGGCACGGGATGCGCTTGGACAGGGGGTGCTTTGCCACCCGTGTCAGCCACGACGAACTGCATCACCGCACGCTCCTCATGACCCGGGCGCTCGCACTGTGTCACCCCACCACCTAGCCCTGGACCCGTATCACCGGCTGCACGCCAGCACCTGCACTGCATGGCCACTGGGCCAACACCCCACAAACCTATTTCTCTGGTCACGACACCAGCTCTCTGGAGTGGACCAAAAGTGATGCGAGTACGGCGCACTGTTGAGATAGCAATGTCGACGTCCGACCAGATCGTAGGAGCCTGCGCGTTCACCTACGAGGGACGGACTGTCTACTGGACAGAGAACATGGACATTGGCGACGACGTGCCGGCACTCCTCCAGGCCTGGCGTACGGGGGCAAACAGCGTGACCATCAAGGGCATCCCGTTCGTAGTCGTCATGGGGGGCAATGACGGGCTCGTGGCCGTCAACCCCGACGGGGCGGTGTCGCTCGTGTGCGGTACGGGGAAAGGGGTCTGGTTCGTTGCAGTATTCGCCACAGGGGACGCCGACAAGTACACCTTGCTCAAAGAGTGTGTCCAGGCAGCCAAGAACATAGAGGTCTCCGTGTCGGTGTTCGACGTGTGAGGGTTGGGCCACCGGCCATCACACTCTCGGCCGGCAGGCTGGGCGACGCACTCATTCCCGGGGCCGGAGCGGGTACTGCTCAGCGATTATCCGGGCCACTATCCCGAGGATTGCACCAATCCACCCGAGCGACTGTCCCAACTGGACGACCAGGTCCATAGTTAGTGTGCCTGTGGCGACGAGCTGGACCAGCGCCATGAACAGACCGAGCACAGCCATGCCGACGAACAGGAGCAGGAACGTGCGACCTGTCCGGACACGCGGCGTGGTGAGCAGGAACCCAGACACCACAACGCCAATACCGCCAATCACCGTGAGCACCGACAGGGTGCCGAGCACTATCTGGACTGACAGGGCAGCCTCGTCGCCGAGCAGCTGTCGTACAGCCCCAAGAAAGTCGCCGAGCACACCAATGGCACCGCTCGCCCCGGCAACCACCAGCAAGAGGCCGCCGATGACGCTCAGCAAGAGCGCACTCCTGTTGTGAATGGGCCGCATTGTGCTCTAAAGGGGCACAGCAACACGATTTAAGCGTAGCTGGGACGCTGCACCGGCCAGTCCCGCGGGCGACCACCCCGCAGCATGGTCAGTAGATGCAATGAGGACGCAGACCAGCCGTGCGCGGCTCTACTCAGCCACGCCCCTCTTTCTCGTATGGTACACCAATGGCCTTGGGCGGCACGGAGCGACGGATACCTGCCAGGGCCACGATGACCAAGAGGTACGGTACCATCTTGATGAAGTTGTTGTACGCCTGTAGCCACTCGAGGCCCGGTACGATTGGCAGTGCGTATTGGAGGCCGTTCAGGAACCCAAAGAAGAGGCCCGCAGCCAGACACCCCAGCGGTGTCCAGTTGCCGAAGATCAGGGCCGCAAGGGCGATGAACCCGCGTCCTGAGGTCATGAGCTTACCGAAGGCCGCCTCGAAGCCGATTGAGAGGTATGCCCCACCCAGACCGGCAAGACAGCCGCTTATGACCACGGCCACAGTCCTGATGTTCTCCACGTTGACACCTGCTGCATCGAGCGTCGCAGGGTCTTCACCCGCAGCACGCACCCGGAGCCCGAAAGGCGTCTTGTACATCACATACCAGCTCACAGCCACCATGACGAACATCATGTAGATGATTGGTGACAGCTCACCGAACGCGAGACCGATGACGGGGACGTCACGTATGGCCTCGATGCGTATGCGGGGGAGCTGGGTCACCGTGTCAGAGTAGCCCTTGGCGCCCCAGATGACCTGTAGCAACAGGGTGGTCAGTCCAGAAGCGAGGAAGATTATCCCGGTCCCACTCACAATGTGGTTGCCCTTGTACTTGACGCAGACCACCGCATGCACCAGGGCCAAGAGCCCACCGGCGACCACTGCCCCGAGCACGCCGATCCATGGGTTGCCCGTGAAATAGGTCACGGCCACTGCGGAGAACGCACCGATGAGCATCATCCCCTCAAGTCCGATGTTGACAACGCCCGAACGCTCCGAGAACATACCCCCAAGTGCGGTGAGTACGAGTGGCGTGCCCATCTGGAGGGTTGCGTGCAACAGCCAGCCCACCAGCACCAGTGTCGGGTCGCCAGTCTGCATCATGGTACACCCCCGTTTCCAGATGACAGGACACCCGTCCTCTCAAGTCGCAGCGACAGGAGGGCGACGACCAGCAAGAACAGTCCGGTCGCAGACGTGGTCGCTGCCATCGATACCAGTCCAGTAGCAGCAGCAGTCCCTGCCCCAAGGAGCCACTCTATGGAGGCGAAGAGGGCGAGCGTGATCCCGTCAGACTGCAGTGTCACGAGCCTGAAGAATGCCACAAGGGCCAGGAAGGCCCCAGTCATGAACAGGAACGCCATGATAGTCCCAGTGGACGAGGTGAAGGCAATGACCAGACCAACGGCACCCAGCACCAAAGAGACAGTGGTGGTCATAAGGTGCGGCAGGGCCTGTGGGCGCTGCTCACGGAACCACACGGCGTACTGGACACCACTACGGGCCAGCCAGTCCACAAGCTTCGGCGCTGCCACAAACAGCACAATGAGGCCCTCAATGACCGAAACCATCTCAATGGGCACCCCCGCAACGCGTTGCATGCTGGTCCCACCAGCTTTCAGGGCCCCAAAGAAGAGGGCCCCGAAGAGCACACCCCAGGGGTTGTTGTTGCCCAGTACCGCCACGGTGATGCCGTCCCAGCCGAGGCCACCCGACCAGCCGTCCCTGAACCGGTGGTGGTAACCGAGGATCTCTGTACCCCCGGCGAGGCCAGCAAGGACACCGCTCAGCGTGAGCGCGATGGCCATGTTCTTCTTCGCATTGATGCCGGCATACTCTGCGGCCTCTCTGTTCAGGCCCACGGCACGCATCTCGTACCCGAGCACGGTCCCGTTTATCACGTAGTCGACGACTATGACCGCGCCCACTGCAATCAGCAGGCCAGCATGGAGGAACGGACTGCCGAGCTTCGGGAGATAGGCACTGGGCAATATGAGGGGCGTCTGGGGTGAGGGCTGTACCTGACCGGGCTCGAAGAAGGGGCCATTGCGGCTGACCATCCACTGGGTCAACAGGATGGCCACGTAGCTCAGCATCATCGTCGTGACCACCTCGTGTGCACCACGGTATGCCTTGAGGACACCGGGTACCAGGGCCCACAGCCCGCCGACAAGCATGGCGAAGAGCAGGCACGCCAACGGGTGCACGATGATGGGGAGGGCGAACATGTAGCCCAGCACGGTGGCAGCAATGGAACCTACGTACAGCTGGCCCTCAGCACCAATGTTGAAGAGGCCACACTTGAAGGCCAGCGCGACCGAAAGGCCCGTCAGGACCAGCGGCGTGGCATAGAACAGCACCCTGTCGACCTGCGTCGCAGCACCGTAGACCAGGGCGATGTAAGCAAGGCCTGCGTTGTAGCCCGCCATGGACATGAGTGTGGCACCTGTGAGCACCGCCAGCACGACTGCACCGACGGCCCAGCCGACCGCTCTCTGCACTTCAGGCTCCGTCACCCGGCGGACCGACTCGACCATGAGGCCTACGATGTTCCTGAGCAGCAACACGGGCCCCTTCTCACTCTCACTGGGGGCTCTGTCCTGCATGTCCGCAGTGACGTGTTCACTCCTGTCGTCGTCAACGGTACTGTCAACACTCACGTGGACACCTCCTGCACGCTGTGTCCGGCCATGAGGAGGCCGAGTTCCTCAGCGCTGGTCTCCTCCGGGTCCCGCAGGGCCACAATCCGGCCGTCAAACATGACTGCAATCCGGTCCGAGAGGTTCATTATCTCGTCGAGTTCCGCCGACACGAGCAGTACAGCTGCACCACTGTCACGCATGTCCACCAACACCCTGTGTATGTACTCGGTGGCCCCGACGTCGAGGCCACGCGTCGGCTGTGCCGCGAGGACCACCCGCGGACGACCTGCCAGCTCCCGCGCCACGACGACCTTCTGCTGGTTGCCACCTGACAGCGTGGCTGCTGCATCCCTCACACTACCAGCGCGGATGTCATAGTCCTGCACGAGGGTGACTGCAAAGTCATGGATGGCGGACAGGTCGAGGAAGGCATGTCCGGGCCCAGTTGCGAAGGGCGCCCGGTACTCACTGCCAAGGATGAGGTTCTCCATTACGGAGAAGCCCAGTACCAGGCCCCTGCGCTGACGGTCCTCAGGGATGTGACACACGCCGGCCTCCCGGATATCGCGCGCACTCCAATCCGTCACATCAACACCGTCCACGAGTATGCGTCCAGACTCCACCCTGCGCAGACCTGCGACGGCCTCCACAAGCTCCGTCTGGCCGTTGCCCTCCACACCAGCAATCCCGACGACCTCGCCCCGCCGGACCGAGATGCTGGCACCACGTACCGCCTCGACGCCACGGTTGTCCTGCACGTGGAGGTCCTCCACCACGAGTGCTACATCTCCGGGACGGGCGGGGGCCTTCTGCACCTTGAAAGACACTGTGCGCCCGACCATCATGCGGGCAAGCTCCTCGGGGGACGTCTCCTCCCTGTCAACAGTGCCGACCAGCTCTCCGTCACGGAGCACACTGATACGGTCGCACAGGGCCATCGGCTCCCGCAGCTTGTGGGTTATGAGGATGATAGTCCGCCCCTGCTCCCTGAAGTGCTCCAGGGTGACGAAGAGCTCGTCCACCTCCTGAGGGGTGAGCACTGATGTCGGCTCGTCCAGTATCAGGATGTCCGCCTGACGGTACAGTGCCTTCATGATCTCGACCCGCTGCTGCATCCCAACGGAGATGTCTGCGACCCGCGCATCAGGGTCAACTGCAAGGCCGTTCTCGACGGCAATCTCACGGATCCGTCGTGCAGCCGCTGTCAGGTCCAGCGGCATCAGGGATGCCACGGGCCCCGGACTCTTGCGTCCGGCTCTGCGGAGGACGTCACGCACCGGCTCCAGACCGAGGACAACGTTCTCGGTGACCGTCAGGGAGGGTATCAGCCTGAAGTGCTGGTGCACCATGCCGACGCCCCGGACAATGGCGTCCTGTGGTGACTGGAGCTCGACCTCCTCGCCCTTTATCACTACGCGTCCACGGTCCTTCGACAGCAGGCCATATAGGATGTTCATCAGCGTCGTCTTGCCGGCCCCGTTCTCTCCCAGTAGGCCGTGCACCTCGCCTGCCTGCACCCGGAGTGTGATGCCACGGTTCGCCTGTGTGCCGCTGGGAAAGGTCTTCCATATGTCCTCTAGCTCGACGGCGTACACCTCTCTGGCTCCTATGTGCAGTCTGCCTATGGTCTGCCAGCGTTTTCGGGCACATGCCCGACAGCTCTGCCGGTATTTAACAGTGCGGGGAGAGCACCTGGGGTCGTGCAGTGGGCACCATGTGGGATGGCCCACGGGAGGGCCCCGAAAGGACACACACGGCCCAGTGGGGGTGGCAGGTCGGCCCTGTCAGTCGGCACGTTGCATGCAATACCCCACGACCCCTCGCTCCGGACAGGAGGGCCGTGACCCAGCCCCGGTCGAGGCGGGATGGGTGGGAGGCCTGCTGGGAGTGACCGGCGACTGTTGGAGGAGACGTAAGGATGAGGGTAGGAGAAGTAGAGAAAGGGTGTCGGCAGGGGGTTGCATGCCCCCTGCCTTGCCCGACGCCTCAGTCGAGCCAGTACTTGTGGTCATACTTGGTCATGTTGATCTCGCCGCTGATTATCTTCTGCTTCAGGTTCTCAACAGCGGTCTTCACGTTGTCAGGTAGGGTGAGGAGGTCTTCATTGACCTCGTAGTCGAGGCCGCCATTCGCAAGGGTGAAGGTCTTGATACCACCCGAGAAGTTGTCGTTCTTGACGTCCTCTATGATGTCGTAGACTGCCACGTCCACACGCTTGAGCATGGATGTCAGACAGACAGTGGGCGGCTGCGGGTTCTCAGGGTCAGCGCATCCGAGGTACATCTGCGGGCTGTCCACTCCAATCACCCACACGTCCTCGTGGTTCTTGGCACTGGTAAAGACGCCAAGGCCCGAACGACCAGCAGCTGCAAAGACTACGTCAATCCCCGAGTCGTACATTGCATCTGCAATGTGCTGGCCGCCAGCCGTGTCAACCCAGGAGTTCGTGTACTGGACTGTGAAGTTGACACCCGGCCTTGTGTAGTTGGCCCCGAAGACATAGCCGCCAGCGAACTTGTTGATCAGGGGTATGTCCATGCCACCGACAAAGCCAATCTTGCCGGTCTGTGTCATCAGGCCAGCGATTGCCCCCACTAGTGCGGAGCCCTCGTGTTCGTTGAACAACAGGCTCGCCACGTTCGAGGCATTGACGTACATGTCCACTATTGCAAACGACTGGTTCGGGTAGTCGGCTGCGACCGCGCTCAGGGCATCGGCCTGGTCAAAGCCGATTGAGATTATGAGGTCGTAGCCCTGCGCTGCGTAGTCACGCAAATAAGGCTCGTACTCGTCTATCGTTTCCGGCTCGACGTACGTGAAGGGCATCCCGAGCTCTTCCTGTGCTCGCAGTGCGCCGTTGTAGCAGCCATCGTTGAAGGACTTGTCACCCAGCCCACCAGTCGCAAAGACAATTGCAATCCTTGGAGCTGGCGGGAACAACATTGGGCCAAGGAACACGACGGCGCCAATCCCAGCCACTGCGAGCACCACAATCACAACTATTGCTTTGGTCTTGCTGCTCGCGCTCATGAGTCTGATACTCCATCTCTTCGTAGTCTGGTGGCCCCGAAGACCACACTCCTGGCCCTGCACATGCAGCTCGCCGTGCGGGGCCATCGGGCAAACGTATGCGCCACTAATGCAAACGGGCTAAAAAGTCTGGCCCAATGTCGTTTCCAACATGTCTACGTCCTGGCACTGACGTACGGCCCGTCAGGACTCCCGCTGCACACAGTCCTCATACGCGATGGCGTGGGCAATTGGGACTCCCGAGCCTGTCCTCGCTACGGGACAAGGCTATATGTCACAGTGATGACGACAGGCCCATGCTGGTACACTACGAGGAAGCGGGTGACAGCAGTCTTCCGGACATAGTGTTTGTACACGGCGCCGGCGGCTCGTCAGCAACATGGTACATGCAGCTGCGCGGACTGGCATCGACACTACACGTCGTCGCCCTGGACCTCAACGGACACGGCCAGACCCCGGACCGTGGCGACGACGATGTCTTGGCATCGTACCTCAAAGACATCAGCGAGGTCGTACAGCAGTGCGACAGACCAGTCCTCGCCGGCCACTCGATGGGAGGGGCCCTAGCACAGGCCTACGCCCATCAGCACGGCGATGAGCTGCGCGGGCTCGTACTGGTGGGGACAGGCGCCAAGCTCCGCGTTGCCCCAATGATATTTGAGATGCTGGACAACGACTACGAGTCGTACCTCATGACACTGGGCAAGTTCATGTTCCACGAGAGCGCACCGGAGGGTCTCATAGAGGCCACGGTCGCGGAGGCCAGGAAATGTCCTGTCAGCATTGTCCGCCGGGACTTTGAGATGTGTGACAGGTTCGACATGATGGAGGCTGTACGCGAGATCACGACGCCCACACTGGTGGTCGTGGGCGAAGGCGACAAGATGACACCGGTCAAGTATGCGGAGTACCTCCACAGAGAAATCCCGCACTCCGAGCTCGTGGTAGTAGAGAGTGCCGGGCATGCCGTGATGCTGGAGAGACCGACCGAGTTCAACGATGCGGTCAGGACATGGGCCCAGCGACTAGAATGACACCCACTCAGTGTGTGAGGCTGGCGCGTCCGTCACCACGGCGGGCGCTACTGACCGACCACCGACACAGGGCTATCTGAACTCCAGCATGTCGATACTGATGAGGCCCTCAAGGGCTGGCGGCACGCTCGGTGACCCCCGCAAGTCCTCGGACGCGTATAGCACCGCCTCCTTGGGGTACGAGAGGGCTAGTAGGCCCGGACATGAGAACAACGGGCTCACATCGATTTCCTCGATGGGGTTGCCGTCAAGGTGCAGCTCTGCGAGCTCGTCGCAGGAGGCCAGCGGGAGCAGGTCGATGTCTGTGAGCGCGTTGTTCGCCAGCGACAGTCGTTCGAGAGTCGTCACGCTGCTGAACGCGTCCAGACTCACCGTGCGCAGCTCGTTGTCAGCAAGGTCGACCCATCCGAGTTGCTGCAGGTTCGACAGTGGTGTCAGGTCAATGGCGGTCAGACGGTTGCCACTCAGTATCAGTACTCCGAGTCCAGCACAGCGCCCTAGTGGGCCGAGGTCAACGGTCTTGAGCTCATTGGAGCCGATGTCGAGGACCTCGAGCTGCTGGCACTCAGCGAGAGGGCTCAGGTCAATCGAGCGGAGGGCGTTGGAGCCCAGGTCGAGGTTCTCAAGCCGGGGACACTCGCGCAGGGGCAACAGGTCAATCGACGCAATCTCGTTGCCAAAGAGCAGGAGCATCTCCAGCTCCTTGCATCCCGTCAGAGGGGCTAGGTCGACCCCTGTGAGGGAGTTGTTGTGTAGGCCAAGCTTCTGTAGCGCGCTGCACTGGGCAAGCGGGCCAAGGTCAATCTCTACGAAGTTGTTGTCCGAGAGAGAGAGTTCTTCGAGTGCCGTGCAGCCCGACAGTGGCGTCAGGTCTATTGACAGGAGGTCGTTGCCACCCAGTTTGAGCGCACGCAGCGACTGGAGGCCCGCCAGTGGTGACAAGTCCACGTCCTCCAGCACATTGTTCTGCACTGCGACCTCTTCGAGCAGTGAGCAGCTTGCCATGGCCGACAGGTCAACGGACGACAACCGGTTGTCTGACAGGTCCACCGAACGCAGTGGGGTGCATGAACCGAGTGGGCTCAGGTCTACGGACGACAACTGGTTGCCGTTGAGAAGGATACGCTCCAGCTGAGAGGATGCCAGTGGCGACAGGTCCACCGCTGCAAGCAGGTTCCCATCAAGGTCCAGGCGCCGCAGGTCGGGGCACTCTGACAGTGGTGAGAGGTCGACTCCATCTAGCAGGTTGAAGGAGAGGTCGAGCACCTCAAGGTTCTTGCAGGCACGGAGCGGCCCAAGGTCTATGGACTCGAGGTTGTTGGCCTCCAAGTCGAGAAAAGCGAACTCTGACAGGGCCGACAGCGGGCTCAGGTCCAGCGAGGACAGGCTGTTGTTGTCCAGGTCTAGCACCCGTAGCGAAGACAGCGACACAAGGGGTTCCAGCGACAGCTCGCCGATACTGTTGTTCCTCAGTATGATGGCCGTCAGGCCGGTCAGCGAACGCAGCGGCCCGAGGTCAATCTGCATGATCTCACGTGACGACAGGTCCACCATGGTGGCGTCGTCCGGTATCTCAACGGGCCCGACCTCAATTCCCGCTGACGAGACCCAAGAGATTTCTACTGGCAGTATTCATCTCTCCTCGCAGTGCCTTGTCTGTAACAGGGCGTGAGGTGGCTATTATCCTTTGTCCCACCAGCCCAACGCGCCCACATCGTCAGAATGCTGGTGGTGCAGCAGGTGGCACCCCCGGAGAAAGTCCCTGCGATGGGCCCACGAGAACAGTGCGACGGAGTGCGGTGCATGGTCGCGTGGCCCCGTCGGCAGTGGGCGGTTCGTGGGCTGTGTGGTGGTACTGCGCATGTGCGACCAGGTCACAACACTGACACGGGCCACCAGACAGGGTGACCGAATGGATAAATATCTGGTCACCATCACCTTACACCCTTCCAAGGCAGGAGACAGAAACATGGCAACCGAGAACATTCCCACAGACCGCAAGGAGCGGATTGCATGGTACCTCTACGACTTTGCAAACACCAGCTTCACGGTCCTCATGGTCACGGCGTTGTTCCCGCTATACTTCAAGGGACTCGTCACACACTTTGTCATGGACGACGGTTCCCTAGGGACTGCGCTGTGGGGGTATGCTGGTAGCATAACCATGATAGTGATAGCCCTGACATCGCCGGTCCTGGGAGCAATTGCAGACTACTCGGGTACCAAGAAGAAGTTCCTCACGTTCTATACGGCACTGTGTATCACGTTCAACGCACTGCTGTACTTCGCCACTCCCGATGTCCCTGCGTTCCTGGGACTCCCAATATGGGTGTGGGCATGGGTAGTGTTCATTGTGGCAAACATAGGGTTCCAGGGAGCACTGCCATTCTACAACGCGTGGCTGCCCGAGATAAGCGATGAAGAGACCATTGGTCGGATTGGCGGTATCGGTTTCGCCGCCGGCTACGTGGGTGCTCTGTGCACGATTGTCATAGCACTGATCAGCGTCCTCATGGACCTACCACCAACGCTGCCGTTCCTCCTCGGCGCCCTGTTCTTCCTCGTGTTCGCGATACCGAGTATCCTCGGCCTCAAGAACCGTCCACCAACAGCCCGGCCAGAAGAGGCGGACTTGGGGCTGGCCCGGGTGGGTTTCAAGCGCGTTGCGCGTACCTTCCGTGAGATGAAGCATTATCAGGGCCTACCACTGTTCTTGGTAGCCTACTTCCTCTTCAGTGATGCCATCACAACCGTGATTTACTTTGCCAGCATCTATGGGGAGACCGTCTATGCCTTCAGCCAGACACAGATACTCGTCTTCTTCGCAGTCACACAGTTCGCCGCTATCCCGGGTGCTTTCATCTTCGGGTACTTCGCGGACGCGATAGGCACGAAGAGAACGCTGATACTCACACTCATACTCTGGGTCGACTCGCTCGTGGTTGCGTTCCTAGGGTCGAGTCAGATAGTCTGGTGGGTCGTGGGCATGATTGCAGGCATGGGCATGGGCTCCGCCCAGAGCACCGCCCGGAGCATGTTCGGACAGTACATCCCTGAAGAGAAGAAGAGTGAGATGTACGGCCTATATGCCCTGACCGGGAAGTTCGCAGCAATCCTCGGGCCGGCAGTCTACTCTACGGTCATCCTCTGGGCCAGCGCGACGGGTCACGACATAGTGACTGCAAACAGGCTTGCGCTCCTGGCAATCCTCGCGTTCTTCGTCCTCTCCATCCTCATCCTCCTGAAGGTGCGACAGCCAGTCATGGGCAAGTCCAAGACCGGGACCCATCTCGAAGACGACTTCGCACCAGGCGCGTGACCGGACCGCAGTGCTGTGGAGAGGGCCGGTCATCCTACACCTCAGGTCTGAGCCCATGGTCACGCAGCATCACGAGGACTGTAGCGACCATCGACCGACACACGCTCATCGCAGACACGTCACTCAGGCACTGCCAAGTAGGCATGGGCCGGTAGCCTACACGGCTGGAGGCACCAGTTTGCCTAGCAAGACTGCCCTCTTTGACCCCTCAGGCTCGATGGGCTCGACAACTTTGAGGCCACAGGCATCATGACAGTATCACTAGATGAAAGCAGATTGGGCTTCTTTTCCGGCACGGGGAGCGTCGAAGAGACCGTCACTGGCAAGGGAAAGGGGTACTCTGAACATCCCTCACCCACCCCTCAAAGACGACACCGAGTACTGGCGTGTGTTCGACCAGCTCGTGGTGCCGCTGTGGCGGGGCTGTGCACCAGACCTCGTCGTGTAGAACGTAGGTGCAGACAGTCACGCTGTCCATGTGGGTGACACTTCCACGACCCACGTAGTGGAAAGACTCCTTGGCCCGGCCCCCGACATCGACTGGCTAGGACTTGAATAGCCCACCAGCTGCCCTGTCGCTCAGGGGAATACGAGGGAGGCAAACAGCACCACCAATGCCCATACTGTCATCAGGATGCAGCAGAGCGGCGGTGTGCTGAAAGACAACCGCCGACTGTCAAGGCCCGGGAACAGTGCGTAGTCGGTGACCACAGCACCCATTGCCGCCAGCTCCATGTCCACTCCTCTAGAGACCACCAGCCTGTACTCGTCATGCGGGCCCGGAGCCGTCCTGTCAACACTGAGTACGAAGTCACCGCCTGTGTCTACGACCCGGAAACGTGCCCCAAGCTCCCAGTCAGAAGACCTAGCCCAGCGCCCTACAAGGTTGAGCCAGATGCGTGGCCGGAGTGACAGAAGCCCGCGTGACACAGAACCGACCGCTGTGTCGCCGCGGCGCAGCAGGAACATGTTCCGGAAAAGACTGGTGCCCGCAGTCAGCACAACCTCTCCGTCTGGTGCCCTCAACTCCAACACGGTCCGCATTGGATGCCCGCCCGCCTCTCTTATTGTGCCCAGCAGCACATGGTCTTCACCATACACCTCATAGAGGGGTCCCGGTAGTATCCGTCTGCAGACCACTCTCAGTTCTCGGACGCTCAATGCGGTGCGCTCCACACCCTGTCTGCACATGGCAACAACGGGGTACACAGGCATGTCCCAACTGGGCTATATCACTGCCGGTAGCCACAGTATGCGGCCAGACTCCAGACACAGATGCGGTCAAGTGTAGGGGTGGGCAGTACTGCTGCAGGAGACCGTAGGATGGAGCGGGACGCGCGGGTGGCCGCGGTGGTCAGCCGTGTGGTGTGCTAGTAGAACATCTTGTCTAGCACAGCAACGGCCAAAGCCGCAAAGTCCCACTCAATATCCTCAGGTATTGTGACTGTGTACCGGTCCCGCAGCCTCACGACAGGCCTATCAATCCGGAACACCAAACGGCCCTCAGTGTCATAGACCTCAAAATGCCGGGTGAAGAAGAGCTTCCCGGTACCGGTGGCAGTACGTCCGGCAAACCTCAGTGTGAAAGTGGGCCTGAAACAGATGAGCGGCCGGGAGATGGTGCCGACAGTCGCACCATCACGGATCAGACGGAACGTGAGCGAGAAGTAACCCCCCTTTGCAGTCATGATGAGCTGGTCGTCGGGGTCCTTCAACTCCAGCGTTGACCGCAGGACGCTCGCCCAAGTCTGCCTCACGCGGGCCATCAGGCCCCCGTACTCGTTGTATATCTCATACACGGGGCGGAGCGCCAAGATTTTCTGGACGACCTGTAGTCTTCTCTCGGTCACAGTTGCCAACTCCCGGAGCACCGCCGGTGGCGACATGCGGAGCTGTTGAGGGGGTCACACCATACCATAAATGACTGGTGGTCAGCGCACAGGGGTCCAGGAACACCCCGTGGTACCACCTCCCACTCGCGATGTGGGCCACACGTACCCAGCTCAGGAGCAAGGTTCGCCAACAGCAGAAAATGCGAAGGTTTTTACCAGAGGCGCGCAGGATGCACACCAAGAGGACATGTTGACCAGCACCACAGTACTACCACCCAGAGGCACGCACGATGCACACCAAGAGAGTACTGCCACTCATAGTGTTAGTTGTAGTAATCCCTGTCCTGCTGGCGGCTGGCCCCATTGCCTTGACAGGCCATCACGCGACCGTGGTGACGTGTCCAGATGACGGACAGACCACACGGAACACTGCCAAGCCGGTACCACGCCGGGACAACAGCCCCACTGGGTCATCTCTCAACGACTACGTCGACGCTCATATCGCGAGTGTGTACGGAGAGGTGGAGCACTTCACTTACATGACCAGGCCGGGTTCCGACTATGCAACACTGACAGAGGAGCCCACGGGCTATGCTTCCATCGAATACTGCACAGAGTGGGACCCGTGGCCAGACGGCTGGGAAACTGCTGAGAACCCCTATGGGCATGACGACTTTGCGGCGATAGGCAGCGGGGGCGTCGATGACGACGGCTTCATAGGCGTGGTAGGAGACCCGCAGGGAGGCCGGAGAGGTGGGGTGCTCCTGAGCAATGCGTACAACCTTGTCATGGAGGACTCCTTTAATCTCTCAGTGTTCCTCCTTGACAACCGTGCACCACGTAGCACCGCACAACTGAAGGTCTACTTCCGTGACAAGAACGGCAACTGGGACTACATGTTCTGTCTCGACGACTGTGACCCGCCTTCGCCCGGCAACTGGAGGCACTACTCAGTCACGGTCACTGACAGTCAGTACCTGCACCGGTTTTTCAGGGTCAAGTACGAAGCGACCAAAGTGCAGGGCGGCACGGTCCTGGACATGGTTGGAGTGGACAGCCACCACCTCATGAAGGGTGCGCAGTACCGCATGGAACAGCAATTCCAGTTCACTCACATCCCCTACGACGACTGGGGCGCGGAGCTGCTCACGGTGGAACTCCACAGCACCGTTTCAGAGCCTTTGGCGGTGGAGGTCAAGACCGGGTCCGGGCAGTGGGTAAGACTGGGGACGGCGACGGGTACTGTGTCCTACAACGTACACAGATACGTGACATCACCGACGCTTAGTGTCAGGCTTGTCGACAGATACGCCGACTCTGATAGTGATACCTGGAGGGTGAGTGGTATGTACCTCCACTTTGAGGACGACATCCCGACGGACGGCGGCGCGCCTACCACTGACTCGCTGTACGATGGCGACAACTTCTATGCCTGCAAGTCGCCGCACCATGGGATGTATGCATACATGACCACCCGACACTTTGACAATGACGGGGCATTGGACATCAACTACTGCAAGCTTGCAGCGGTGTCCGGAAAGCAAACATTGTGGGAGGTCAAGTTCGACGTCCGTGGGAGAAAGACTACTGTCGAGCGTGGTGCACACTACATTGCAGTCGCAGACTGCATCCCACGCCTACGCGGCATCACACTGGCGGTAACATGGCGCGTAAGGTTCCTCTGGGACCACCCGGATGTACAGGACGTGTCGTTCCGAGTGACGACCGTCGACGACCACTCCCTTGTCAGTCATACATACGCTAGGAACTGGGATGTCGAGACCCGACTTGAGCTGATGGAGTATGCGCTGTCTGATGACCGTGTGGATGTTGGCGGCTCGCTCCAGGCCACGGGCCGTGTCAAGTACTACCAGTCTGCTGCCAACATAACGCCTGACCCTGACTTTGTTGAGGCCCATGTGCTACGGACAGCACCATCTGACGCCTCGTGGATCGGCTCGATGTCATCGGGGGGCACCTTCAGTGTCAGCGTGGACATGTCTGAAGAAGTGGGTGTGCAGACCTTCGAGTTTGAAGTGTGCGACACAACGCACCACGTAGACCGGCTTCTTGGGACATACAACCGGAGCGCAATAGCCGACAGGCTGAGGGTGTGCAGTATGTGGTCTGACGACCCCCAGAACCGCACCGATGTGGGGATCACGGTTACACTGTCCGCTCACCTCACGTACGAGTATGACAACAGCCCGTTGACAGCTGGGACCGTACTGTTGAACGGACATACGATGACCCATACTGGGGACGGTATGTGGACGGTCGAGCAGTCGTATGACACTGTGACCTCGGTCACGTACGACAACATCACGGTCACAGGGGACCCCTACGGCATCACCACAGTCAACAACAACTCGCAGCAGGTGACCGTGATATGGGACAGGGTGGTGGTGGACATGTGCCATGCGGACGACACACGTATCAATGTCGGCGCCACCACAAAGGTCTATGTCGGGCTCTACTACGAGTACGACCACGAGGACGTGACAGACGGGCAGGTCCACATCAATGGCCATAGCGCAGTCCATGTGGGAGGTGGCACATGGCAGGCAGCAGTATCGGAGACGTCGGTCACGGGAGTCACATTCGACACGGTGGTGGTTGCCAACAACACACATGGGATAACCGTCGTCGACCAGAACGGCCAGTATGCTAGAGTGGTCTGGGATGCCCTTGTAGTGACCATTGTGGGCCCGACCGACCAGCGCATCAATGTGGGCGACAACGCGAGTGGCATTGTCGTGACCGCAACGTACTCCTATGACGACACACCGTACCATGGTACCCTCGACCTCAACTGCACGACCTTCGCGTACGACACAGTTGGCAGACATGCCTACACCGTGGCCGCAGCCCGTGGTGACGACTCGTACGGCATCACGGTCATAGAGACCAACGACGTAGCGTGGTGCATATGGGACGCCCTTGTTGTCACAGTGTCTGGCCCTGATGACCAACGTATCAACGTGGGCGACACTGCAACCGGTATTGTGGCGACAGCTGTCTACGCATACGATGGTTCGGAGTATGATGGTGGCCTCAATCTGAACGACACAGTGTTCACACATGATGCCGTGGGTATGTGGGCCTACACGGTCGAGTCTGCTGTGGGCGATGACCCCTTCGGGATCACTGTCATCCAGACCAATGATGTGACCTGGTGCATCTGGGACGCGGTCGAAGTGTACGGGCTCGGCTCTCCCGAGTGGGCCATCCTTGGCATGCCGTTCCAGCTCTGGTGCCAGGCACAACTTGCATACGACGGCCACGCCCTCTGCGGTGACGACGACGTTGTCCTCGCCGGTCAGAACGCCGTCTGGAACGGCACGCATTTCGTGGTCACTGTCACGCCCACAGCTACTGGTGAGGCCCTCTACTACGTCAACTCCACCGCCGAAACGACGTATGGCATCACCGCAGTGTGTGTTTCACCTGAGACCGTCACCAAGGTCACCGACGTACCAGAGGTCAGCAATATTGCCAGCAGTTTCCAGCCGAATGGCAGCCTGTACGTAGGCGTCTACCGTGGAGAACCACTGTGGATCCACTGGGACCCCGTGAATGACCCTGAGCCGCCAGTCCTCAGTTTTGCAGTTGGAGGCGCATATTTTCGGGAGTGGCGTGTGGTCTCCCTGTGGAGCAGACGTACCGTAGCATCGGGCACACAGGCAGGGACATATAGTTTCCAAGTGGAGGCTGGACTGCCATATACCATCGGGAACTACACGTACCGGATTGAAGCATCGAACATGGCCGGCTACACCACAACAGCACTGGTCCGGGTGACAGTACGTGACTACACGCCCCCTGCTGTGAGCCACCTACAGGATGTCACCCTTGAGTCGGGCACAACCGGACACCTTACGTGGGAGATTGTAGAACCGAACCTCCAGTCTGTTGTCCTGACTGTGGACGGCGACACCGTGGACGGGATATCGGGGCCCGTTGCCCAGTACGAGTGGACGGTGGAAGGCCTCACCTTGGGTACGCACTCCGTCCTCCTGAACGTGACCAACACTTGGGGCCACATGTCCAACGACACTGTTACCGTGTACGTCGTGGACACAGTACAACCCACTGTGAGTCACCCGGAGGACATCGAGTTCACGGAGGGGACGACCGGGCACTACGTGGAGTGGACGGGGAGCGACCTGAACCCCGCCACATATGAGGTGTACCACAATGACACCCTGGTCCGCTCCGGGCTGTGGAACGAGAGCTCAGAGACCTTCAGAATCGACCTCGACTGGCTCCCAGCCGGGACACATCTGTTCCGCATCCGGCTCACTGATGGTGCAGGGAACAGTGTCGAGGACGAGGTGGTCATAACCGTCATGACCACGACCACGACCACCACCACCACCACTACAACAACACGGGGTACGTCGACTACCGCACCAGACACTACTGCGCCGGGCGGAGTCCTCGACAACGGGCCTCCTACACCAGCTGCACAGGCGCTCGTCCTTCTCCTGATAGGCAGCGTCGGGACTGGCATTGTGGCAGTCCTGTTTGTGCTACAGAGAAGAGGCATGCTCTCAGTAGGGCGCCTCGGGCCGGCAACAAACAACATACACCACCCCTGACAAGAGAAGAGGCCTGTGTTGCGCTGTTGCGGCCATGATACCAGACACGGGTGGACATTGGTATGCAAGGAGTCGTCGGACTGCTGACCGCGTGGTGCGACCAGATGGCAGGGGGTCGGTCTACTAGTCCTGTAGACGGGAGCAGTACGGCCGTGCCCCTGCCGGCCCCAGTGTAGGACCTGCTCCGAATGATTGAAATCCTCTCCCGACCACCGGTCACACCGAGGCACCCTGGATGCAACTGCTGGGTTCTTTCAGGTTCTACAAGACATTGATGGACGACGTGGAGTGGCGGTTCTTTGAGGGCTTGGTGGCTGAAGCATCAAGCTTTCGAGACCTGGTCGTCCGGCTCACGGAGGCCATGTGTGAGACTCGTCGCACGGACGGTCTGCTGTGCGCCGCCATTGACATGATTACCATCATTGGTGACAGGCAACTAGCACTGAAGATGAGACCCGTATACGCGGGCCATCGGCTCTATGATGTCTGGATGCTGTGGGCAAGGTCGTTTTGGGATGCCTCAGTCTACGAGGCTGCCAGTCAAGCAGTCAGGGACATCATCCTCAGCGAGTCCGACACTTGGATAAGACTCATGTTCATTGACCTTGCATTGATGTTGGTATCAGAGCGAGACATGAAGAGGGCAATGGAATACGTCCAGCAGGGCTTGGCACTGGCCGGTGAGTCGGAGGACTACGTGTTCGCAAGAGTCCGGCTGCTGCGACATCTGGCACTGCTGTATTGGTTGATGGGCGAGTATGACAAAGGGGATTCGATGGCCCAAGAGTCTATCGACCTTGCGAGAAAGTACGATGACGAGCTCCACCTGCCACCTGCGCTCAACGCGCTGAGCCTGAACAGGCCAGCGCACGAGACGCTGCCTATCTTTGAAGAGATGCTGGAGATAGCAACAAGGCATGACCTGGAGATACAGCGGGAAGTTGCACTGAACAACATTGGGTTCACGTACCTTGTCTTTGGTGAGTACACCAAGGCAATACGTGCGCTCGAAGGGGCGCTAGAAGCAGCAGATGCGATTGGGCTCCCTGTGTTCCATCCCTACCTGAACCTCGCAGCAGTATACGCAAACCTGGGTGACATTGACAGTGCACTCGCCAATGCAGAGAAGGCTGTTGAGGTTTCCAGAGTCACCGAGCCCGACAATGCCAATGCATACCTCATCATGGCGAGGGCACTAGCCCTCAAGCACCGCTTTGAAGAGGCATTTGACTACCTAGAAACGGGTGGAGAGATTGCGCACAGGACAGGCAGTCCCCGCTACCAGGCACACTACTACTTGGTCAGGGGGGTCTACGAACTGGAACGCGGAAACCTCGGGCCGGCCAAGCGGTCATTTGAACGTGCACTGAGGACAGCCCAGAGGCACCGTTTTGAACGCTTCATAGTCCGTTCGCTCCTCTATCTGGCCGAGGTAGCAGTTGCAATGTTCGTTGAGGACTCGGACCAGGCACATGTGGACGAGGCGAGTGAGGCGCTCGGGCTACTGGAGAAGATTGCTGACGAGCAGGAACTGGTCGGACTTGCAGTACAGGTGGCGGTGGTGAAGGCCCAGACTGACATCATGCTGAAAGATGTGGAGAGGGCACGCAGCACCCTTGAGAAGGCCCTGCGAAACTGTCAGGAGTTCGGTCTCGACCGACTGCGTGGTGTGGTCGAGAAACAACTCGAACGTCTGGACACGTACCAGGCCCCCGACTCTCTGTTCCAGCGCTTCAGGAAGTTCGTCAGACAGATCAGCATGCTGGGCATCCGCACCCGACGCATCAAGTTCAGGGTACTGGGGACAATAGTGATCCTAGGGGAGTCGGGGATAGAGGTCTTTGCAAAGTACCTTGACGACAGACTGGTCAGCGACCCCTCCCTCGTGGCCGGACTGATAACGGCAGTCTCGAACTTCGCCCGCGAACTCAGACAGGACTCAAGAGGCCAGCTGCAGTCCATCGTGCACGAGGACATTGCAGTGCTCCTAGAACACCGGGCAGGAGCAACATGTGCTCTCCTATGTGACAGGGACTGTTCGGAGGCACGACTGCTGGAACGCGAGTTCCTCTCGAGGTTCACCGACCGATATGCCGATGAGCTGGAACGCTTCGGTGATGGCTTCGCCGAGCGGCTGCCCGCGGACGACCTGTTCGAAGAGGTACTGTCACAATGGCGCCTATAGTACTTGCCTGACCAGACCACGGACACTCCTGCAACGCGACCTGCGACCGCCTCAGCGGGCTGTTGGTGTCCCGGTCGCCTGTGACACTCCAGAACACGTGATGACCTATACGGTGTTCTTGTCAGCCACTACACGCACGGTTTGCTGCTTGCGCTGGAGAGAGGAAAGACAGCAAGTTGAAGCGCACACGATGCAGACTAGAAAGGTACTACTTCTGTTGCTACTTGCAGCAATTGTTTCTGTGACTCTGGTCAGTGGCCACACCGGCCGTACCGGCTAGCCAGATGAGAAGACAAGTACAGATGACAGCATGACCCATGATTGGGCGGTCGACCTGCAGCCACAACCTATCAACAGGTTCGGCACCGCTGCTACAAACGACCACGTCGACGCACATACGTCCGATGTGTACGCGTTTGCGGTGACCACTGACAGCGCCTGCCGTGCGCCATGTCGACGCACATACGTCCGATGTGTACGGGGAGGTACAGGACTCTGACAAGATGGCCAACCCAGACAGCAGCTATGATACCATCTTGGAAGAGGCCATAGCCTACACTACGCTTGAGTACTGTACCCATTGGGAACCGTGGCAAACAAGGGGCCAAATCAGAGGCCAACATTGGGGCCAAGATAACTTTGGACGGGCGGAAAACGGTGGGGTCGAAAGTGACAGCTACGCTGGTGTGGTTGCAAACCCCGATGGGGGTCCACCATGTGGCGTGCTCATCAGCAAGCAGTACGACGTGTCGATTACTGCGCAGTTGAGGTCCTCCGTATACCTGCTTGACCGACTGCCCTCGGGTCCTGCAGCTCTCAAGATGTACTTCCGTGACAAGGACGGCACTCCAGTCCTGCCAGGCAGCTGGAATGTCACTTCTGAAACCATCACGGTGAATCTCAACGGGCCCACAGTAGGGACACACCTTGTTGTGCATCCGTCTGACCGATATAGCAGGCAATAGTGTCGAGGGCGAGGTCGTGGTCAAAGTCACGTCGCCTGTCACAGCCACGAAGACTACCACCACTACTTCCACCAATAGCACGGCCAAGGCCACAACAACAGAGAACACAGTGACAACTGGGTCTACAACACCAACAACACCAACAACACCGAGCACGACCACTACGAGAGAGCAGGGTAGCACTCCTAGCACGCCCGGAGTAGTGGTGCTCATCCGGAACGTGCCCGCTGGTGGCTCGTCAGTGGCCACTTCCGACAAGCAATACAGAACAGGTGGTCAGCCATGGAGTGGACGGCCATCACCGTAGGAACACCGGCCCGACGCCACACGTAGAGACGGAAAGAGAACGCACAGGACAGACAGTCCCGGAGCCGGACGCCACCGTACCTGAAGTCCGTCTGCCAATGGTACCCCTCTGACTTGAGTTATAGGCCTCCTGAGGTCGTGACCGCGGCTGACCACTGTAGCCCGAACAGCGTGTGGATTCAAACGATCCCGACTGCGCCCGTCACCTGACAGGGAACACCCCACGCCGCACTCTGTGCAGTACTGTCCCCCGCAGCCCCCATCACAGCAGGCATCAGCGGCCAAGAAAGACATGGTAGGACGCAACAGTCGAGGGATGCTGTGCCCGTCAGACACCACCACCAAGGCCCATCATTGAGCTGATGGCCTTCCTTGTAAGACGCATGAGCTCAGAGATTTCATGGCTCGCAATGCGGTAGAGCTTCCGCTTGCCCTCTCGCCGTTCAGCGAGAATCCCAACACGCACGAGCTGCGACAGG
>JALVPN010000182.1 GCA_027031765.1 Promethearchaeota archaeon
TGCGGAGAACAGAGTAATCCTCACAGCATGCTCTGGCAACGAGGGTTCGTGGGCTGCCGACACAGAGGGCAACTGGGACGAGTTTGTCTACCACTTCATGTGTGCCGTGATTGGTCTGTCAATCAACAACAATGGCCCCGCCGTGGATGCAGACTATGACAACGACGGCCACGTCTCGATGCGAGAAGCCTTCGTCTACGCCGCGTTGGCCGACAGCAGGGCCGAAACACCACTCTACGATGACGACGGCGACGGCGTTGCTGCTGACATCGAGTACGTGTTCTTCCACGCAGGCGGGTTCGGCGACACCATTTTCCTATGAGTAGCAGACCGGAAACATCGGTGGACATATATGACCCGCAGTGACAGGGGCGGTGTGTGCGTGCATGCATGCACCACCCTTGCAGCAGAGCACCACATGCCCGTGCGCCGCATGTGAGGGGAGCAGCAGGAGCCGCTGGAACGCCTACTGTAGCACTCGAGGCAGGCCCCCATGCCCACAGACCACATGTGAGGGCATCATTCACACCTGATGTTGTCAGCCTGATGTGCGCCCTGCAGTGGACATCCTTGCCCCTGTTAGCTGTCAACGGGCCGGTCAGACACATTGAAATGTGGGACCGGGGCAAGAGCTATGAAGGAGGTGAAGATCCGGTGAGCAGCGGTGCAACACAGACGCGCATGTTCATAGTGATGGCGCTGGACAGCGGCATTACGTATGAGGCCCTGGACACGGCGCCCGACGAGCCGCTGCTCATCGAAGTGGTGGGCTTCACTCCCACTGACCTCGCCAAGATCTCCCAGCGCTTTGACATCGACATCGAGGACTTGCAGGACCTCCTCGACCTCGATGAGCGTCCCCGCCTCCAGATTGAAGACAAGTTCACGATGATGGTGCTGCGCGTACCTGTCAACCTTGAGCTGTCAGACAGGGAGTACTCTACGCAGCCGCTGGGTGTGTTCACCAACGGGCGAGACATTGTCGTCCTCCAGCATGACCTGATGCCGCTGAAACGGGGGCGCCTGTGGCGACGGGTACGCCTTGCCACCACTGCGGCCGAGACCATCTACCGCATATGGGAGGCGCTCATTGCGTCGTTTGAGTACAGCCTGGACCTGATTGAGGCCACAATCAACCGGACCGAAGACGTCATCATGAGCGAGATCTATCCCTATCACCTCAAGCGGTTCTTCCAGCTCTCGCGGGATGCCGTCTTCATGGAGGCTGCGCTGAAGGCGAACATGAAGGTACTGCGCAGGCTCAAGCGGGTCACCATGGTCGGCAGGATGGTCCTGGATGTTGACAGGCTCGACGACCTCGAAGTCGACCTCCAGCAGCAGATGGAGCTTATTGCTATCTACAGGGAGCTCATTGACAACGCAATGAACGCCTACGACAGCATCGTCAGCCACAACCTGAACAAGGTCATGAAGACGCTGACATCAATCTCGCTGTTGTTCAGTGTGCCGACCCTCATCGCCAGCCTGTACGGCATGAACGTCGGCCTGCCACTCCAGAACGAGCCCGCAGCGTTCGCCATCGTGCTCTTGGTCAGCCTACTCATCACGGTGCCCATACTGGTCGTCCTTCGCCAGAAGAACCTCATATGAAATGGGCTGCCCACTGTGCGGCTACCTTTTTATCTGCGAGACCATGTCGTCTGATGACATGAGGGTTGCAGTCCTGACAAGTGGTGGCGACTCGCCGGGGATGAATGCGTGCATCAGAGCAGTCGTCCGTGTTGGCAGCAGCCGTGGCCTCCAGGTCATAGGCGTCATAGGAGGCTTTGAGGGAATCCTCGACCGTCAGTTCGTCGAGCTCACCCCCCGTTCGGTCGCACGGATCATCCACCGTGGAGGCACCTTCCTGACCACGGGCCGGTCAGAGGAGTTCAGGGCCCCGGAGGGACAGGAACGGGCCGCTGCCGTCCTCGATGAGGAACGGATTGGTGCACTCATTGCCATCGGCGGTGATGGGACAATGCAGGGCCTCGCCGCCCTGAAGCGCGTCTGGGACGGGCTGGTCATCGGCATCCCAGGCACCATCGACAACGACCTCTATGGCACCGACTTCTCAATCGGTTTCGACACCGCGGTGAACAATGCTCTGAGTGCCATCGACAAGATACGCGACACCGCGGATGCGTATGCCCGTGTCTTCCTCATCGAGGTCATGGGCCGGCGCTCGGGTGAGATTGCGCTCCACGTCGGCATCGCGAGCGGTGCTGAGGCCGTGGTCATCCCAGAGACCCCCACGGACCTGGAAGCGATTGCAGCAAGGGTGCGTTCTGGTCGGAGGAGGGGGCGCAAGAGCACAATCATCGTAGTTGCGGAGGGGGATGAGGCCGGTGATGCAACGACCCTTGCTGCCAGGCTCACGGAGCTACTGGGGGAGCGGTGTCGTGTGTCGGTTCTCGGATACATCCAGCGCGGTGGAAACCCCACGCATCTTGACAGGGTGCTGGCCACAAGACTTGGGGTCGGTGCAGTTGAGGCGGTACTGAGTGGCAGGGACGCCGTGATGGTGGGTGAGGTCAGTGGCAAGATTGTGTTCACACCACTTGAACAGACGTGGACGCGCAGGAAGCCAATCGACAGGTGGATGCTGGAGGTGCTGGAGGAGCTGGCATCCTAGGCCGCGAGTGGCTGCTGTCAGAGGAGTCTTCAGGTGTCGGACCTCATGGTACTCCCCTGCAAAACGATAATATGTGCATGGCATGTAGGACACTGGCTATCCATGTCGCGGCCTGTCCACGGGCCCCTTGCACATGTGTGTTGAATGGAGTGTAGAGGCAATTGGTGTTCTCCAGACCCCTGGCACGGCACGAACTTGACATCCTCAGGAACATGGAGCGGTTCGTAAGGGCTGCACATGCTGAGAGCGACTCCCACGACTATGCACATGTGCTGACCGTGGCCCGATATGCAATCCGGATTGCCATGAACATAGATGATGAGGTCGACCCCTTCATCTGTATTGCCGGCGCGCTGCTCCACGACATCGGCAAGACGAAACATGTCTTCTCCCACGTCCATGGGCTACTTGGTGCCACCCTGGCCGAGGAGTACTTGGACGGCATACGTGTCGACCCTGACACGAGGGATGCCATATGTCGCGTCGTGACGCGTCACACACCCACCTCTATGATACCCCCCGAAACGCCGGAGGAGCGTGTGGTCTATGATGCCGACACACTCGACCGTCTTGGCCTGATGGGGCTCCTGCGTGGTTTCATCGGCAAGACCGGTGAGAGCATGGATGAGATCCTCACCCGCTACATGGAGAAACGGAAGCACGACTATGACAAGCTGAACTACGAGTACAGCAGG
>JALVPN010000183.1 GCA_027031765.1 Promethearchaeota archaeon
CGCAAGATTGAGCCTGATTACGGGGCGTGACCCTGGGGATAGCGTCGGCTGATGGCCTGCTCTGGGCCTGAGTGTAGCCGACAGTGCGGCGGGAATGCTGCATTGATCCGGTAAAGAGACCCGAGGGCCTGCGGACGAGAGGAGGCTGTTCGCCGCCATGAGTCGATTCGGCCGGCACCGTCAGAGTCACAGCACACTTTGGCAAGGGCAGGCTCCGCCCAGTGACCCGGTGGCGAGATCCGCGTGCCCGGGAACCGAGATGCTGGGGTACCAACAGCATGCGAATTTCGTGGGGGCCACGTCTAGGCTGCAAGTGCCTGTATGATCAGGACTGCCGCAACTGCAAGGAGGACGCCGCCAAATACAGCACGCACATGTTTCGGCCTTGCGTGGTGTGCCATCACCCGTGACCCGACTTGGCTGCCCGCAAACACGGCGACCGCACAGGCAGTCCAGATGTCCCACTGCGGCTCAGCGGCAAAGACCATATGCGAGATAAAGCTCGACGTCCCGGAGCAGGTGACGATGAACGCCGACGTTGCTGCTGCAATCTTCGGGTCCAGTCCGACAATGTATAGCAGCGGCACCACGAAGCTGCCGCCGCCCCTGCCAATCAGTCCGGCGATGAGCCCAAGCCCTGCACCGCCCATCAGACCGATGGCCATCCGCTCGCTGGACTTCAACTCCTCACGGGAGGGCTTCCAGCCACTCAACATCAGTACTGCAGCTGCAGCCGTGAACAGTGCAAACACAACGAGCAGGATATCGGTGGGAACGGCGATGTTGAGCAGCGTCCCGATGGGTGCAGAGATGACCATTGTCAGTGCGAACGGCAGGGCGACTCTCCAGTCGATGAGCCCCTTACGATGGTATGTTACGGCGGCGGAGGAACTGTTGACCACGTTCAGGAGCATTCCCAGTGGAATTGCCTGAGTCTTGAAGTCCATCCCGAACCAGAATAGAATGGGGATGTAGAGCTGCGAGCCGCCCATTCCCAGCATCGAGAACACGAGGGCAATCAGAAAGAAGACGACTGGTATCAGCATCACATAGTCCATTCAATCACTGACCCCGGTGGTTGTGATTCGCGCTGCTGGACCTCTAGTCGGTCACCGGACCCTTTTGGCCCCGCATCTGCAGCCCCGTGCACCGTTCTATATACACATGCCGCAACTGGCACTCTCGTACCAGTCCCACGCCATATGATGACGCCTACCGTAGGCACAGATCCCTTCACGGATGTCCTCGGCACAGATCCCTTCGGGTATTCTCATACCCCATCTCCACGTCAGCACCGGCGTTCGGTGCACTGGTCTCTGGAGTGATTGAGAACCTGATGCCTGCGACACACGGGAAAACTCTGGGCCGACCACGGACGTCGTTGACAGGGTCTGTCCTACGCTATCGGTACGTCGGACTTCCCCTCGGCTACTCTTGCACTGGAATGCGATGTGACGGCTAGTGTGCCAGCCCGCTGTTGTTGGTCAGTGGGTGGTACGAGTCAGACGCCGGATTTGGCCCACCTGCCAGCGGCCCGTCCGCTCCCGTTCCAGCTGGTGTTGCACTCGGTGCGGCAGTCAGCACGGCTAGCAAGTTGTCAGTATGGCGACACTAGTTACCACCCATCTGTCAAGTCAGGGTGTTGGGTGGTATAGACATAGGCGAAAGGTACTTAGAAATCACCGGGGCGACACGGACACATGACGACAGTGTCGGACGAAGACCCGGTCACACATGAGGGCTTAGAGCTTGCTGGGATGCCGGCGCGCAGCAGGGTCATCGCGGTCGGGTCACTGCTGGCGGCGCTATACGCGGTTACCGTCATGGTCCCGATATCGGCATTCATTGGTGCCTCAAGCGTCATGAGCGCCTCGATATTCATTGCGCCACTCTTTGGGGTTATCCTGGGGCCAAGATACGGTGGCGCCTTCGGCTTGGTTGCAGGCGTCCTTGCAGCGTTCGTGTCATCGCAGTTCGGCGGACTATACCTCATAGTGCCCACAATCATCCTTGGGCCTGCGGTCTCCGGCCTTCTCACAGGGCTCTGTCTGAGGCCCAAGACCATGGTACGGGGAGTCGCTGTCCCCGGCCCGCTGCTGACAGCACTCTATCTCCTCATGGTGATTGCCATATACCTTGTCACCTACTACGAGGCCTGGTGGTTCGTAGCCCCATATGCCTTCACTACTGCAGTAGCACTGCTGCTCCAACGTACGGGCACCGGTGGAGGGGTGTCGCCCACATATGGAGCTCACCTCCGCCTCGTGGCGCTAATGCTAGTTGGGACGATGACGGACCTCTCTATGATAACGCTGGGTGCAATATATCTCCTCGACCTACCTGCCAGTGTGTACGGATACGTCATACTCCCGGTCATGCTGTTGGAGCGCACCGCCGCTGTAATTATGAGTACGCTGATTGCCAAGGCAACTGAGAGGATGCTCGGTCAGCTGACGCTTGCAGAGTAGACCTCAGGAAGGCACTGGGGTGGCTGTCATGAGTCCAGGATGGGGTGCAGAGTGAACTGGTCGCACTGCGACCGATTGGAGAGGTAGCGGTCTAAGGGATGACCTCATGGCGTTGCACCCACATATTGGGCAAGACACAGAGGTACCCAGCGGCCCCGCCACTTGGACCCATCTGGTGTAGCAATGGGCTCCCTCTAGTGTCTAGGACGGGTCGTTGCCCCCCCAAGACGATGACTCTGCCCCTGTCACCCAACGGCCCGTGGCAACCACCACTCCGTTTCCTATGAGAAACGATGTCATGCCCGGGTAGGGCCCACCGGTCACACTGTATGTGGCCACGCATCGAAAGTCTTAGTAGGATGACGCATGTCCCTTGAAGGACAGGGGCGTCCTGTGATCTTCCGTGTGGAGAACCTCGGGCCGATAAGGTCGGCAGAGTTGGAAATAGGCGATGTGACTGTCGTATTCGGACCACCCAATACGGGGAAGTCCTATACTCTCAGGGCCCTCTATGCCTCGACTCTCATGCTCGATGAGTCCGCGCGTGAGTATGAGCTGAGAAGAGTCCTTGGTCTGCGCCAAGTCCCAGTAGCATACCTGCCGCTGGAATTGGAGAGAGCACTGAGGGCCTTCTACGTGCTGGTCGCGCTGTACGGGCTGGACTCGATGCCGACACACAGTGGAACACCGGTGCTCCGTGCGTTCCTCGAAGAAACGACCGGTGCAGACGCGGTCGAGTGGTCTCTCGACGACGGTGCATTGGACTTCATGGTCAAGGCTACTGCCTCAGTCCCGGTGGGCAAGCTCTTCGAGGCCGAGATGGAGGGCTACTGGGATGTCACGCCTCTGAGAGAGGATAC
>JALVPN010000184.1 GCA_027031765.1 Promethearchaeota archaeon
TGCTTCACGAAGATCTGGCCCAGCTGTTCTTTGTCGGGGTCACTGACGTGGACGACGAAGATGATGGGTCCCCTCAGGCTGTACACGAGGAGGCCGTCGCCCACGACTATCGACTTGAGGCGCTTGTGGCCGAGCTGTTCGAGGAGGGTGTTGATAGCACTTGAGAAGCCGCCGAACAGCTCTGCGAACGACATGTCCTCCTCTCTGACCCCTTCCGATAGTGTAACAGTGAGGAGCGGGATGCCGTCTCTATGGACTATGTATGCAGTGGTTATGGCGTCTTCCATCTACTCTTCCCCAAAGAGTCGTTCCGAGAACTTATAGAACCAGTGGAATGACAGTACAAGGGCAAATATCGCCACGAGGAACAGGCCCAACCTTGTGGGCTTCCATACCTCGTTGTAGAAGCTCCCCGGAATGAACCAGAACCACTCGTCATAGGCGTCCATGGTTGTGCTGACAATCCCCAGGAGTGCGAACACAATCAGCAGATAGAAGGTCGTCCTGCGCTCCAACACCGGATACTTCCTCGCTGCGACGACCACCGCGACCAGCAGGACAACGAACAGGAGCGCCGTTGCCAGGTCAAGGAATGCCTTTAGGACTTGCAGTGGTTGGGTCGGCGGGCTGAAGTCTACAGTAACGCCTCGCATCTTTCACTCAAGCCCCCATTGTTCTGCACCATACGCCGCAATCTGGAGTATCCCCACCACCATCAGCATCAAACCGAGGACAAAGGCGAGTCCATCTGCAACGTTCAGGATGTCAACTGTCAGGTCTCCAAGTTTCAGGGTGTCCAGCACATCGAATACGGCGTGAGCCAGCAGGAACACGAGGCCGACAACCATCGTGTCCCATCCCCTGCTGGTCACTGACGGGTGCTTTTTCCGGATGCCCATGGCAAAGAGCACCGCCACCGCCAGACCAATCGCTACAAGGATCTCCGATGCAATCAGGGGCACATCCCGCACCTCAAGCAGCTCGGTCTGCATTCGGACACCACAGTGTCCTTACGACCAGACATACAATTAAGGATATGGGAACCGAACACCCTGCCCGGACTGTCACGGGTCGTGCCCCAATGCTCATCTTCGAGCAGCCCCCTGCAGGACTCCCGGTCTGCACGCTGCGCCACCTCGTGAGCATGTCACCTCCAATCCGCCGGCGCCACGGGCACTGTTGGTGCATCGAGTGGCACAGGGGTGTGGCACATGTGCCTATCCCGTGAGGTGTGGGAAACATACTGACCGCATACAGTCACTTTTGGCGCCCGGTGCACTCCGGGCCAATATTCTCGTATGAGCACGCTGCGTAGGGCTTGGGGTGTGGTAGGCCCTCTTCCGTGTGCCCGCGTGCAACACTACACGGTCTTGGGGCATCAATCCCGTCCGAAAACGGGTCTTGGGGCATCCAGATGCTGGAGGGGGTCAACGTGCTGAGGTTCTAGACGGAGGCATGTCCGTTGTCCATACATTGCTACCAAGAGTTCAAGAGTGAGTCCATTGGACCGGTTTGACCTCTGGCAGAAATGGCTGTTCTTCGTAGGCACTGGTGTTGTGGCCATCGACCTACTAGATGGCGTCCCTTGGCGGGACACCCCTGTTCGCGATGTTGAGTGAGAACATCAACCCCGTGTTCTGGGGCGCCGTCAGTGTCCCTGAGAGCCCTCCGCGTTTTCGGGTCTGGGCCTACAGCATGTGGGGTGCCACCGTGGCCGGTCGGGACGGCTCCGTGGCGTCTGTTACGCACTGCCCGTTCCGGTGGCGGGTGAAGTGAGCAAGGGACTGGTGCTGTTCTCGGCCTCGTGACCTGATCCCCTGTTGACGCCGGTCTTTCGGCCTTCTATACTGTGTACTTCAATGTGCTCCGTCAGCTTCATCATCTTCATAGTGCTCGTACTGCCACTTGCTTTCGCATGGCGTGACTCTCGGGGAGCGACCCATTGGCCGGTGACAGGGCGCTGCAACTACAGGTGTCAGTGTCGTATCACCGGTGCAGTGTCCTATGTCAGACGGTACTCGGCATGTATCGTGCGACCGCACCGTGGACACCTGAAGGTCAGTGGGCCAGTCCAGTCCACCTCATTGCGGTGCAGTCTCGTGCCACAGGCATCACAGTGGTCGGGGATGACCACCTCTTCTCCAGCACGACCACTTCTGTCCCCCTGTCCTTCACTGGACGGGTCGGGCACGCCCATCGGGGGCCCATCTGCCGGTGAGAGTGTGGAGTGCACCGCCCCCGTAAGTGCACTGTAGAGGAACATGACGAGGACCATCACACCTATGCCAGCCATCCCGAATGGGACGGCCATGAACACTGCTGTCATGAAGGTCTTCTTGCCCTCCCACCTGTCAAAGAAGGCAATAAGGTCAAGGCCCATAAGGACGGCAACAACAATCCAGATGACGATGAAGGACGCCCCCCCAACCACAGTACAGATGTATGACCAGCTCCTCCTCAACGTGAGACCTCTCGTCCCTAGCACGGGCCCCCGCATTCCAGAGCCCGCATGTGCTATGACCCATCACATGGCGGCGGGCCGGTCTTGTGCCGTGCTGAGCCAGAGCGCGAGGCCTTCTTGAGACCGGTGGCATCTGGACTCTGGCACATCACCATTCGGGCCTTGGTGCCCGTGCTGTGTAGTAGCAAGCAGGGAAGCACAAATAAGCGTACCGTACCCATCAGCGTCTGCGGGCACGGTGTCATGGCATGACGGTTGTCGGACATGGCCGCCCATTGCCATAGTAGCTGTGGCCCCGGGCCATGCCGTGCAGTCACTCGGTGGTACTGTCGTGTCCGCAACAATAAGTACGCCTGCGAGGTAATCCAATGCAGAAGTGTCAGGCCCGGGTCTTCTTGACTCTCCTACTCTCTGGTCTTATGATTGCCGCTCCAGTCACGGTCTTTACCGGAGACCACCCACACTGGGGACTGCGCGTGTACCGCTCAGCGGACGTGGACGCTGCACATGGTAGCCCATCCGTAAGGACAGCAGTGGACCGCGCTTGGGGACACAGGACCGACGGGAGCAGTACGCCTGTGACTGGTGACGGGGGCCGCGCCCGTCATGTCATGCCACCGGGTGCCGGTGTGGATGTATGGCCCTCTGGACACCCGCTGTCGTCGAGACTCCCTGACAGCTGGCGTGGGCAGGTGTCTGTCGCTGGGAGGGGCATGGGCCTGCTCCGGGAGGACATGAGTCGTCTTGAGTCGTCCCGCGACCGCTCCTCACCACGACATGGTGCAGGTATCCACAGTACTGCGGACTCGCTCCCCACGAGCGTGGCCAACACAGAGTACTTGCCACCAGTGGATACTCAGGGCTCACAGGGCTCGTGTGTTGGGTGGGCATTTGGCTACTACTGCTTCACGCATCAGGTCGCACGTGCGGTCGGTGGGTGGGACACCAGCGTGCCCGAGCACCAGTTCAGTCCCGCGTTCATATACAACCAGATCAACTACGGGAATGACAGTGGCTCGTACTTCTCGGATGCAGCCGAGCTCCTGTTCACGTTCGGTTGTGCACCCATGTCCCTAATGCCATACAACGAGTCTGACTACACCACTTGGCCCACTGGACATGCCTATGGGGCTGCGTGCAACTACCGGGCAGCTCCGCCAAGGTGGCACACCCTTAGCCGCAGTGACGACCTGCTCGTGTTGAAGGAGTACCTTGCTGAAGGGAACACGGCCGTGGTCGGGATACTCGTGTACGAGGCCTTCATGGACGACTCGATGGCCGACGACACGTATGTGACCTCACATGCCAATGGGGATTCATATGGCGGCCATGCGGTGTGCGTGATTGGGTATGATGACAACCGTCCTACTGCAGACGGGACAGGTGCACTCCTCCTGGTGAACTCGTGGGGCTCCAACTGGGGCGACAACGGTTTCTGGTGGATGTCCTATGAGGCTGCCCTTGACGACAGGATATCTCAGGGTATCTTCTACTACCTAGACGTCGTACGACAGCCCGCGGGACCGGTGTTGACGGCGTCGTTCAGGGTCGAGCACGGCCTGCGTGGCCAGGTCATCCGCGGTGGGCTGTCCCTCTCCTGCTACGTCGGCACGCAACAGCTCTGGACGCGCAGGTATTTCGACTTCTACATGGCCTATGACACAGGGACGCCGTGGACATATCAGCCAGGACCATTCCCCGCGACGCCCATCACGGTCGACCTGTCCGAGTTCATCTCGTACCTGTCTGAGGGTGTCCAGTACCGGTTCGTCCTGACCGTGGGGGACGAAGCGTGGCCCGAGACCGGAGTCGTGCGGCAGTTCTCAGTGGAGTATGGACCATGGGATGTTGCTGTATCGTATGAGGGCAGTGAAGTGATACCCGATGGCGGGCTGCCCATCGGAGTCGAAGTGGTATTGGCGTCGCCCGGGGTGAGCATAGACAGCCCCGGTGACTACGTGTCGGGCATTGTGTCCCTCCACGGTAAGTGTACAGGCACCTCGGTGTCTACGGTCCTGAACACCGGCTTCGAACCGGGCTGGCAGGCCGATGTGGGGTGGGAAACGTGGGACGACAACCCTGCGACTTCTGATGCACTGTGGTCTACCATGTCTCTCAGCAGTGCGACCGGCTCCACCTTCCTCTATGGTGGGAAGGTTGCCAGCAGCTCGCTCGTCTACCGTGAGGACTTCGACTATTCCAGCTGGTCGGGCTGGCCATCAGGGTGGCAGCTGGTGAGTGAGGGCGCCGGTTCGAACCCGTGGCATGAGGCCGGTGAACCGGGCGACTACAGGATCATGTGCGCCGCAGACGGTATGTCGTCCCTCGAAGAGTGGGCCGTGTACGGGCCGCTCGATGTGTCAGGTGCGCACTATCTGACCCTGAACTTCTGGATGCGCTACGATGTCGATGCTGCTCGAAGGGACCAGCACTTTGGCGCACTCTACTCTACGGACGGGGAGCGGTTCCACTGGCTCGCATACTGGGCCCCGCCGCTCGCCGCGCGGACATGTGTGGAGGACCTGGTCACGACACCCCTCCCTGGTGATGCCCTGTCAGACATACTGTACATCGCATTTGTGTTCAAGGGCGACTACCGTGGGAGCGTCGAGGTGGATGACATCCGCCTCTGGGACCTGGACCTGAGATATGAGGACGATGCAGAGTCTTACGTGGCTGCTCCGGTCGAGCTCTCGGACTTTGATCACGGGGTGGCTGAGTTTGACTACTTTGCGGACTTCGCAGCAGCCGACTGGGCAGCCCTCGTGTACCATGACCTGACCGGCTGGCACATCGGGGACCACCTCAGTAGCACCACCGACTGGGTACGTCACAGGGAGGAGTTCCCGTCGGGTGCTGACCGTGTCGGCCTATTGTACCACAGCGACAGTTCCGGCAACTCCCTCGGCATTCTGGTCGACAACTTCAGGGTCTACGGAGTCCTCAACGCGAGCGTGGTACTGCTGAAGACTGGACACACCCCACGCCTTGTTGACCAGCATGGTGACGACTGGTCCTACGAGTGGGACACGACAACATTCCCTCAGGGCGAGTACACGCTCCTTGTCCACGCACAACGGGGGACCACAGTGTATACTGCCAACTGTACCACTTGGGTCGACAACAGGGCGCCCGCAGTAGATGTCGATACCCCCTCGCTCCAGACAGGCGCGGCCATCTACGTCGAGGGGACCGCTGACAGTCTGGGAGGTGCCCCACTCCACGACCCGTACATCACAGACCTACAACTAGTCCCGAAGTTCCGTGACTCCACGGTCGAGGTCGTGAACGAGACCGGTATCCGCTGGCGTATCACGAACACATCCGTCATCCCCGACGGCGACTACGAGCTGCACGTTGCTGTGAAGGACTATGCCGGCAACCTGCTGGTCGTGACTGTCACGTTCAGTGTCGACAACACACCGCCGTCAGTAACAGGCCCAGACCATGTATCGTACGTAGTGGGCTCTCAGGACGGAGTGGTCTCGTGGAATGTGACCGATGCGAACCCCGACAGTTATGAGGTCTACGTCGACGGCGAGCTCGTGGCCTCTGGTCAGTGGACAGACGGCGCCCAGCTGGAACTTGCCAGCATCCCCGAGGGCACCCACAACGTGACCGCAGTGTTCAGGGATGCAGCTGGCCTCTCAACTCGGCATGTGGTCACAGTGGCGGTGTACTCGCAGCTCTCCGCTGTTCTGATGAACCCAGTGGTGTTGGCAGGAGCCGTAGTGGTAGTCGTGGTTGTGGCTGCAGTCGTCTTGCGTCGTGCCCGTGGATAGTCTGTCCTCACGACCGGCCCTGCCTACATACTCCGCGCGTCTATGCCACGCCCCGTCCTGCAACCGGCGTGACCACGCTTTGACAATATTGATAAGAAGCAACTGGCGTGTCCAACGTCCTCTGAATGGATCTCTGCGACCCGGTGAGCATATTGAAGAACTCCTGTGCTGCGTTGCTGGTCATCCTAGTATCTCTCCTACAAGTCCCTGTGTTATCAGTACCTGTACACTCTGCCATCACTCCCGCCCTAGGAGGTGGCGCTCCAGTGGGATACACGCCCGCTGATACGCCCGATGTCCCCCTTGCCCTCGACCGCGTCGTGTGGTGTTCAAACCACATGCCCAACCCTGGCCTGGAGGACTGGAACACCCCACACAGGCCTGACAGCATGACCGTCACTGTTACGCGGGACATCTACGAGTGGTATGCATCTGCGCCGTGGCCAGTGGCAGAGGGCTCACAGTCCGTGGGGATGCAGGCAAGGGCCCTCAACACATATGACACCGCGGTTGTGGTACTGTCCCAGTCGTCGTGGGCATGGATCTCGTCGCCCGTCAATGTCACCATGCGCTTCTCGTGGTACATCGACGAGGTGGTGGACCCGACCGATGGTGACAGCTTCAGGCTGGAGATCCGCTCTACCACATCAGGACGGCTGACGTACCTATTGGGCACTCCTGACAGCCGGTACACGAACAACACCAACTATGGGTACATATACCTTAACGGACCGCTGAAGGCGTGGAACCTCTTCGACAGGAACATCACCGCCGACTTCCTGGCGGTATTTGGGACTGTGCCCACCCAGTTGCGCGAGTTCACGTTCACTCTTGAGTCAAGGGTACCAGGCCTGACACGCGCGTTCCTCGACGACGTCTGGTTCTTGAACGGCACGAGCGTCGTGGTGGGCGCCTCGGTCAAGAACGGTGACTTTGAGTCGCATGGGTCCTGGTACATGGTGTCACCCTCTGGCCCTGCGGAGGTCTCGCAGTCATCTTACGGTGTCCAGGGACAGTACTGTGCGGACCTGACCGCCATTGGTAACGGCAACACGAGCTATGCGTACGTGTACACGCACATGAAGGCAAAGGTCGGCCCCGAGGACCCGGGCCTGTTCTCTATGGCCTGGGAACTGAGCAACTGGTCGCCTGCCCCGTCAGACACCTACGCAGCTGTGGTCATAGAGCTCACCAACAGCACATCCGACTTCAGTATCATGTACCCATTCGCATATTCAGGGGACGTGCTGACACTAGCAGGGCCTAATGATATCATTGTCGTCCCAGAGGGCTTCAACAAGTCAGGCATGTGGACGCTCCTCAACAGGTCGCTGTGGCACGATGTGACATCTGCTGTCAACACGAGCACTGTCTGTGTTACGGGGTTCAAGGTCCTGGTGAAGACCAGCTCGCCCGGTACATCGGTGACCCTCCTGATAGACGACCTCTCCTTTGTGAGTGCGACCCTCGGTGACAAGGGTTATGAGGACCAGGGCCCGGTGGGCACTCCAGTAGACGTGTGGCCCGTGGGCGATAGCAACCCGTACCTGCAGGTAACAGACCAGTCGTTCTCTGGTGACAAGGCACTCCACCTGCTCATGACCGATGATGAGTACATGGGCGAAGAACAGACCGTGGCCGGCGTCCCGCTTACAGGCTCCACAGACCTCTATCTGGACTTCAAGCTCTCCCTGCTGAATGTCTCGGGCCCCGAGCTGGCCGGAGCAGCCTTCGAGGTGTGCTTTGCAGACGGACGCACACTCGTGTACCTCCTTGCGAACAACTCTCCCTACTACGATGCCGACGAGTACGTCGGAGTCTTCCCGGTCGAGGGGCACGGTCTCGGCGGTGGTTGGTCGCGGGTACAGAGGGGCCTGCTTGACGACTACCGGAGATACTTCGGTACCACACCCAACACGACAGTGGAGTACGTGTACTTCACAGCCCAGGCGGGGACCAATTCCTCCGTGGAACTGCTGCTTGACGACATGTACATGTACGTAGACCCGGAACCGTTGGTCAGCGGTGTTGTGCACTCCCCCGTGACACCCGAGGTGACAGAGGACGTCACGGTCCGTGCTACAGTGTACGACCCATCTCTCCAGGCTGTAGTCCTCCACTACAGGACTGACAGCGGCCCATGGATTACTACCACCATGACCGGTGACGGGACATGGCACTTCACAGCCATTGTCCCGGCCCAGCCGCTCGGCACCACCGTTCAGTACTATGTCAGTGCGAACGACTCCGCTGGCAATGTCGTGGAGGCGCTGAATGGGTCAGCGTTCTTCTCCTTCACGTTCAACGACACTGTGGCACCTGTCGTATCATTCAGCCGGCCGGCCAATGGGACCACTGTTTCCGGTGTCGTGACAGTAAATGTCACCGCCTCCGACGTGGGGTCCGGCATCAGGGGGCTCGTGCTCTTGGTCGACAACAGTCCGGTCGCGCAGTCGCACTCCGACGTGCTCACATATGACTGGGACTCAAGTGAGGTGTCACCGGGACTGCACACGCTGTCCGCCATAGCCACGGACAACAACAACAATACGGCTGGGGCCAACATTGTTGTCACCGTCAGCGCACCGACGACGACTGTGCCAACGACCGGGACGGGCAACACCACTACATCGACCACTCCGCCTCCAGAGGCCAACGTCCTGCTGCCACTCGCTCTGGGCGGTGTGGTTGCGGGCACTCTAGTCGTGACCGCTGTCATCTGGATGCGCAGGCGCCGCAAGTAGCACCTCTCCCGGCTGCACCACCGACATCCGGAGTGCAGGTCAACTCAGGAGGGCGAAGGCGCAGCTGTGCAATGGGCACGGCGCCGTCGCACCAGTACGGGCAACACAGGTGCGGTCTGCTACGGGAGTCTCACGGGCCCTCGTCAGGTCCGTTTCTACGAACGCCTCCGCATACCAGTCGTTCAAGAACTCTAGTATCAGCTCGTCGTCCTCAGGCACCAGCTCCCTGATCTGGACGGCACGTCCGACTGACAGGGGCTCCCACTTCCTCACCACGACGACAAGAACCGCGACCATTAGTGCCGGAGGTCCCATCAGGATCACAATGATTAGTGGCCATAGCACCTGCAGAGGAGCGATGATGGGCACGACTACTACGAACAGGAGTGACGGCATCAATTGGACAGCAATAGCAGTGGCTACGGCGAACAGCGGGACCAGGAGTCTTGCCCGGCTCTCATCGTTGCCGCCGGGACCGTGGCGCTCGCACGCGAAGGGCTCTATGTAGTACATGCGACCGGGCACCCACCGTGCAGTACGGGCCTCTCTACTACGGGTGTCCCCCGGGATTCGTTTCCCTATGCTGCACCTGACAGTGGCCGGCTCACCGCACACGGGACATATCTGCGGGAACACGAGGCCCTCCATTGGGGCCCTCACTCGCACATGGCCCGACACAGAATACCTCCCTTGAACCCTGACCGGTACGGGTTGCAGGGCCGCAGGATATGAGTGTTTTCCAGAACGCGGCTCTGTGGAAAAAGTCGATGACGTAATACAAAGTGATGTGACCAGACTGACTGTATCTCACAGACTATGACCTACTATAGACTATACGATACAGCCAAGTCTCGTCACACCCTGTTCTT
>JALVPN010000185.1 GCA_027031765.1 Promethearchaeota archaeon
ATCGTCTACGGCCTGTGGGCATACACCGTCGTCGTCCCATGGATACGCGACGCCGCTGCGCCAGCCCTGCAGTCGAGCCCCATCACCGGGTGGATGCCGTGGTTCCAAGGCGAGACCAACGGGCTGAGCCTGCTTGCAGGTGGCATGATCCTCGCAGTGATGCTCCTGCCCACAGTTATCACGGTTTCAGACGACGCGCTACGGACCGTGCCGGTGAGCTACAGGGAGGCGTCGCTGGCCCTCGGTGCGACCAAGAGCGAGACCGTAAGGAAGGTGGTCCTCTCAGCAGCCATGCCCGGTGTCGGTGCTGCGGTGGTGCTCTCCCTTGGCAGGGCTGTCGGCGAGACCATGGCAGTGCTCATGGTGACCGGCAACTCGCTCCAGATACCATACTCGCTGTTCTCACCGACCTACGTCATGACCAGCATCATCACAAACCAGCTGGGATACGCGTTCATCTTTCCACTGTGGCGGTCAGCGCTGTTCACCGTGGCGCTGGTGCTCATGCTCATGTCGGTCATGTTCACCGTGACCGCAAAGCTGTTCGTGCGGTGGGGCATGCGGACGAGGGGGATGATATGATGGTACGTGCCGACAAGACCACAGTGGACACCAACACCGGAGCCGAGGACGTGGGACTACAGTACCGTACCAACGGACTCCTCAGCCAGCTTGCCCTTGAGGTCAGACTGGCCGTGTCCACACGCTCGAAACGGAGGGCCGGAGACCTGTTGTTCAAGGCACTCACCGCTACACTGGCCCTCGTCGCCGTGCTCCCGTTCTTCCTGTTGCTGGCCGAGGTGGTGGCCGTCGGTTCTGCAGAGCTCGTAGGCTCGGGCATCGCATTCCTGCTCACCAACCCCGGCCCCGGCCTCCACGGCGGGATTGCCAATGCCATCATGGGTACACTGTTGCTGGTGGCCGTTGCAGGCGGGGTGGGCATTCCCATCAGCATCTTCGCGGCCGTCTACATCACCGAGTACACGCGCCCCGGGCTGCTGAGGAGCGCCGTCGAGTTCGCAGCCGACGTCCTGGCAGGAATCCCGTCCATCGTGTTCGGGGCCTTCGGCTTCACATTCCTAGTGGGCTTCCTCGGACTCGGCATGGGGCTGGTCGCCGGCGGCCTCACACTCGCCTTCATGATAGTGCCCACCGTCCTCAGGACGACCCAGGAGGCACTGAAGCAGGTGCCAGTGTCGCTACGTGAGGCGTCACTTGCCCTGGGGGCGACACGGTGGAGGACAACATGGAGCGTCACCATAAGGGCTGCACTGCCCGGGATTGTCACCGGTGTCCTGCTGGCCATCGGCCGCGTGATGGGCGAGACCGCCCCCCTGATATTCACCGCGGGCAACAACCTGCAGGCGCCCACGAGCGTGCTCGGACCCGGGTCGTGGGTGGCCTCCATGCCGTACACGATATGGGCATACATAAGCGACCCACGGGAATACCTGCAGGTGAAGGCCCACGCCACAGCAGTAGTGCTCATCGCCATGGTCCTGGCTGTGGACATCGCAGCGAACGTGCTGTCGAGAAGGCTCACAAGGAGGCTCGTGTAGATTGGCCTACGAACACAAGATAGAGGTCGAAGACCTGCGCACATGGTTCGGCGACCGCCAGATACTGAAGGGGATATCCTGCTACTTCGAGGACAACTCGGTGACCGCGGTCATGGGCCCATCGGGATGCGGTAAGTCCACCTTCCTCAGGACAATCAACCGTCTCAACGACATGGTGCCCGGCTTCAGGGCCACCGGCTCCGTCAGGTTCGAGGGCAACGACGTGCTGGCCCCAGATGCTGACGTGTACGAGCTGCGCCGCAGGATTGGCATGGTGTTCCAACGCCCGAACCCGTTCCCGATGAGCATCCGTGACAACATCACCTACGGGCCAAAGCTACATGGTGTCAGGGACGAGGGCGAACTGGAACGGATTGTGGAGGACTCCCTGAGAAAGGCCGCCCTGTGGGACGAGGTGAAGGACACGCTCGACTCTCCAGCACCCCACCTGTCAGGGGGACAACAGCAGCGGCTGTGCATCGCCCGCGCCCTGTCCGTTGACCCGCCCGTACTCCTCATGGACGAGCCGGTCTCCGCCCTCGACCCCATCAGCGCATCGAAGATCGAGGACCTGATAGTGCAGCTGAAAAAGGACTACACAATCATCCTCGTCACTCACAACGTCCAGCAGGCGTTCCGGGTCTCGGACCAGGCAGCCTTCCTGTACATGGGCGAGCTCGTAGAGTTCGACAAGACGAGACGGATTGCAGAGGCGCCCGAAGACCCGAGGACCGAAGCCTTCATCACTGGCCGCATCGGATAGGTAGGTGAGGTCAATGGCATCACAACTCGAAAGACACATAGGCCTCATAACAGAGAGGCTCCAGCAACTCTTCGAACTGTGCAGCAAGGCCCTCCTAGACGCAATGGACGCCTTTGCAACCCTCGACGAACATGATGCCAAGAGGGTCAAGCACTCCACAGACGCTATCGAGGAACTCGCCGACAAGATCGAGTCGAACGTGTTCGAGACCATCGCCCGCAGACAGCCCGTTGCCAGTGACCTCCGGAAGCTCGCCACGTACCTCCAGGTCTCACACCACCTCTACCGCGTCGGCCGCTACGCCTACAAGATTGCCCATATCGTCACTCTGGCCCAGGGCCTCGAACACTACAAGGAACTCGAGTCCCTACCACGAATGGCCAACATGGCCGTCGAGATGCTCCGCATCGCCATGGATGCCATCCTCACAGGCGACCTCTCCCGGATTGACGAGCTGGAGAAGATAGAGGCTGAGAGCGACCGCGAGACCGAGGAGATGTTCCAGGAGATCACTGACTTCCTGCGAAAGCGCAGGGATATCGTCAGGATGTCAATGTTGTACGTGATTGTCGGCCGCTACTTCGAACGTGCAGCTGACCACGCCTTCTCCATCGCTGAGAGGGCCGTCTACATGGTCACAGGGAAGAAGACCAAACTCGGCCTCGCCTACAAGAAGGGCCGCGAGTCAATCGGGCCCCACTAGCCCAGGACCCCAGCAAGACGACCTGTGTTGAACCAGTACTTGGACCGCTACGGGGCCGGATGTCAGATCCATCACTACAGCGTCGCTCACCTGTTGTAGATTGGTGTCCAGACCGCTAGCCGACTGGGAGGACTGCACGCTGGACCGCGCGGGTGGTGGCATTCGCCCGGCCGTAGCACTGCTGCAGGCCCCCTCCGACCTCAATGACCGAACAGACCGGGTCCCCTTTCTTCAC
>JALVPN010000186.1 GCA_027031765.1 Promethearchaeota archaeon
AAACAGGTCCATGACCCATGGTGTCCCCTCCATCTTACACCGTGACCGGCGACACGCTGTGCGGTCCAGAGTCCTCACATGGCTACGACAACACACCGTTGTGAGCCGGTCGTGGGAGGGGTGCCACGGAATATCCCTATAAAGTGATGAGGTCTCTCAGTCCTGTCCTGCAGGGAGAGACCGCAGATGACTGAGCGATGGATTGTCAACGTGTGCCCGTTCCTGCACTTCGACAATGCCCGTACTCAGGACTACGAGCACAATGTGAGCATTGCCTCATGGAACATCAAGAGCGCACTGGACTTCCTCGACATTGACCCGTCGCACAAGTTCTGTGTGAGCCAGGTCACGCTGCTTGAGGGGTTCAAGAGGCTGTTCCCCAACTACTGGGACAGTCTGCACGAACATGTCCTCGACGGGCGCATCGAGGTGGTGGGCGGCACCTATGTCATGCCGGACCTGATACTGCCAGACGGGGAGTCGATAGTCCGGCAGTTCCTGCTCGGCACGCGCTGGATCCGTGAGGAGCTGGGCGTGGATGTGAAGACTGGCTGGGCCATTGACTCTGCCGGCCACTGTGCCCAGATGCCGCAGGTGCTGCGTCAGTGCGGCATCGACTCCTACTTCTTCTGGCGGGGCCAGCAGCACGACGCCCCCACAGAGTTCATCTGGAAGGGGCCCGACGGTAGCAGGGTGAATGCTGTATGGCTGTCCACGGGCTTCGAGGCTGCTGCATGGCTATCTGAGAACACTCGCGAGGCATTCGCTACGCTGCTGCACCTCGTCAACGAGTGTGGTCGTCGTGCTACGTCCACGAACCTCTTCATCCCCGTTGGCGGCGAGCTCGTGCCGCCACCGCCACACCTTGATGGTATCGTACGACAGTGGAACGAGACCTTTCCCGACATGCACGCAGTGGTCGTTGTGCCCAACGAGTTCGCGACCAAGCAGAGGGCGGTCCAGGCAAACATGCCTGTGATATCTGGCGAGCTCGCGTCCGGCCGTTTTGCACCTGTGCGAAGTGGCGGGCTCAGCAGCCGTGTGAGACTGAAACTCGCGAACCGCCGTCTCGAAGGCCTCCTCTACCTCCTTGAGATCTATCAGGCACTCGCGGGCATACACGACATGACTGACGATGTCGACAACCTGTGGCGAATCCTCCTCTTCAACCAGGACCACAATATCATCCGTGGGACATGTGGTGACGGGGCGTATACCCTCGCGATGAGGCGGTACGAGAAGGCGATTGCAGGGGCTGAGGACATGCTCGAGACTGCGATTGATGGCCTCTCAGCGCATGTCGGCTGTCAGGACGGTCACCCGGGCATTGTGGTCTTCAACCCGCTCCCGTGGGCACGCAGTGATGTGGCAAGGGTCGCAGTGGACACGACCGTGATAGGTGGTGCGAGCTTTAGTATCCGCGCACCTGATGGGACTGCGGTGCCGTACCAGGTGGTGGGCGAGGACACAGAGTCCGGACAGGTCGAGGTGGTGTTCATCGCAACTGATGTGCCCAGCCTCGGCTACAGGACCTATGCGGTCGTCCCTTCTGAGGCACCGCCCGACACTGCGGGCCCCATCAGGACCGGTGACAACTGGGTCGAGACAGAGGACTACTCCTTGGAGTTTGACCGTTTCAGCGGTGCCATCACACGCCTGTTCGACAAGGAGACCCAGAGCGAGCTGTTCAGACGAGAGGCAATGTACATCACCATGGAGAACGAGGCCGGTGACACGTACCGGCATGCAGAATCGCCACTCACCAGTGAGGCCTCCGTCCTGACCAGTCTGAGGACTGCTGGCAAGACCACCGTGGTCGAGAGCGGCCCTGTCCGGGCAGTCGTTGAGGTGACAGGAAAGATCGGTTCCTCACAGCGCACTCATCGCGTGACCGTCTACAATGGCCTGCGACGCATTGACTTTGAGGTCGGCCTTGACCTGAGAGATGCACGGAAACGTGTGCGCCTCAACTTTGAGCTGAACGTCTTCACAGATGAGGTGGGGACAGGGGCGCAGTTCATGGTACAGCGACGGCACGTGCCGCCAACAGATACCTGTGGCAATGACCCCGGACCGGGGACATTCCCTGCACTTGACTGGGTCGACTGCGTCGGCCCGGACAAGGGTGTGTGCATTATTGCGGTAGGCCTCCGGGAGTTCGAGTACCGCGATGGGCGCCTCTCAGTGACACTTGTCAGGAGTGTTTCTGACCTGTCCCACGGTCTTGACGATGAGGTACAGCCAGCACCCCTCGCTCTGGACCTCGGGCAGCACTCGTTCAGGGGCGCGATATTCCCCCATCGCGTGGCTGACAGCACGGAGGCATGGATGGCTGCTGCTGAGTGCCGTCTACCACTCCTCTGCTATCCTCTCGACAAGGACCATGGTGGCGGCCCCCTCCCAACAGAGGCCACCCTGTTCAGCGTCGAGGGTGTGCAGCTGGCCCTCAGCAGCTATCGTCCCGCACCGGTCCCGGACGAGTACGTCGTGAGACTGTACGAGCCGGTGGGTGCCAGTGGCAGGACCAGGGTGTCATTCTACAGGGATGTGGAGTCGGCCACGCTGCTCGACCTGCGCGAGAGGGTGATTGGCGAGCTGCCACATGACCGGAGGACTGTCACCATTCCGGTGGACCCATACTCAATAGTCACACTGCGGGTCAAGCTGGCCCCGCTCCCAGTACGCGAGCAGGCCGCCGCCAGTCCCGGCCCACACGCCAGCAGCACACCTGCGGACCATGACCCCTCTGAGGAGTAGTGTGCCTCGGGTGGTGCGGTGTGTGGCAGCAGGGGTCATAGGCCCCTACAGACCGACGGGCCCACCTACAAGGACGATGGGGTGCCGTCCTGCTACTGGACTCGGACGGCAGGTACACCCCAAGTGGGCAGCTACCAATCACCCACTCGTCAGTCACGGCCCGCTAGGTCACCACTCGACCAGTGGGATGGCCTTGGAATGGCACGCGCTCACGGGGTCGGACATAGGGTCACAGTCCTGCAAATAGCCTCACTCGTCGAGGTCGGGGGTGCGCGCGTCACCCGCCGCCACACTACGTTAGCGATACTCTTTTGAGGTGCTAGAACACATCTCCCTAGGACCATCAACCCGGTGAGGACGAGATGAGTGCCTTCTTTCCAGTGTCCCCCCTTGTCGGTATCGTGAACACGAGCTATGCTGCACAGGTCGGCGTCATAGACGAACGCTGGGGCGTGCGGGTTGTCAGGGGGAAGAAGGTCATTGCCGAGAAGGCAATCCACCAGTTGGACCTTGACAGCATAGTGGGCGTGATCTATGGTCATATCCGGATGGAGGGCCTGAGCAGGTACTCGGTGGCGCAGTGTGCGGGACGCCTGATGCAGTTCGCACGTCGCTACCAGGAGTCGGGCATATGTCCTGACTATGAGCCCAAGGGGTTGGTCCGGGACGATGGTGAGGCATACGTGGCCGTGGAGGCCGACAGTGCGGGCGACGGCATGGCCCCAGTACGTACACAGGGGCCCGCTGCAAGTGAGCCGGCACGTGACACGCGGGTCGGACAGCTCCCACATGTGTCCCCACCTGACCGGCTGGAGGCATGGCGCGCATCCGTTGAGTCACAGGCCGTGATGATTGCCCGTCTATCGGCATACGGTGCGGCCCTTGGCACAGAACACCTCTCCAGCATGTTCCAGCAGGTCGCAGAGGAACTGGTCTACCGGTGGGGCCTCTCTGAGGACAATGCAGAGCCGCTCGTGCGTTTCTGCAACATGATCCTGAGCTGTTCGACGGAGGGACAGGTGCCCAAGACCGGTCGCGACCGCATGAGCATTGAGACCGGCCAGTGCGAGCTGCTCAAGATGTTCTATGAGATGGATCCCAGTGCCTCGCGGTTCCCACCGGGGTTCCCATGTGCGTTCCACGAGGCAGTCGCTAGGCTGGTCGCAGCACGCACCGGTGTCAATATTGGTGTCAACACCTCCAGTACTGGGTGCATTGTGAACATGGGCCTTGAACACTAGTGCCGGCCCGGGTGGTGCGCGCTGCAGCGACACATCGCCGACAATCTTAAATCAAAGGGCACGGAGAGTGCTCATAATGCGAGACCTTGGGCCTACGTCTCGTTTCTGGAGTGACTGAACACAATGTCCTATTTGACATGGCGTGAATATGTACGGTCAGGACCAGTCTGCCTTGGTGCGCTGGTACTGATAGCCGGCGGAGTAGTGGTCCTCCTTGGTAACTCGGGCCATCAAGTGCTTGGAGAATACACGTTCCTCGGTGGGGCAGTTATTGCAATCATAGGGCTGCTCCTCATCATAGCAGGCTTCTTCTTCACAACGAAGAAGCGCGACTCTGTCCTTGCACCCGTACGTACAGACGTTGAGGACGTACCACCGCCGCCACCGCCGCCGGACTGAGCGACGGTACGGTGTGACCGAAGTCGCGCAGCCCTGGATCCCGCATCGGGTCCAGGGGCCAATTTCTTCTTTCATGGCGGGTGTCATGGTAGTACCACCACATGTTGTTTCTGTGCGCCCTATGACAGTGGTCATGGCACTGACGTCCGGTTGCCCATTGTCTGCAGTCTGGGCCACTGATGGCAACGGCCACGACTACAAACATACACGTGCAGTCTTCCGCCCCGTCGCCAACACCATCATGGCCCTGACCATGCCCCTCACATGCTGTGATGCGCCCCCTATGAGACCGGCCCCTGAGCGCATGTAGTGACACATCTGCCGTGTCTGTCTTGCTCCGTCGGGCCTCTACTGGCCGTGAGTCCATGCTGCAAACGCTAATATGGGACGGCGGTCTCAGTTTCCCAGAAACAACCAAGTGGGATCTGATAGACATGACTGTGCTAGAGTACAAGGACAGCCAGTTCCACGAGTGTGACGGACAACCTACTACCCCCATCACGCTGACTGTGGACGACGCACAGAAAAAGCTGATACTCGTCGTACCTACTGGAGTTTCCATGATTGAGCGTCGTGCCGCTGAGCGGAATGCGAGGGCAATCCAGAAGGCGGGCTTTCAGACCCGCCGGCGCGGGTGTATTGGCCGGGGCTACGAGCTGGAGATACAGGGCCACGGTGGTGCGCTCCCGGAGCGCCTGAAGCACTCGCCGCGCGAGGTCTACTAGGCTGGGCCTACTGCGGCCCATGCATATCATATTCCATTGCTGCACGCCGCCATCGTTCAGGAAAACAGATAGGACAGTTGTCCCATAGCTTGTATGTACCAAGGAGCTGTCCCCTATGTCGGATGAGAACATGAGAAAGCTGATTGCTGCCGCGACCAGAGAGGCGTTCCGGGATGCCGTGACGGAGGCCGGACGGAAGTACCTGGACGCCGCAGAAGCAGCAGCCCAGAAAGGCGACGTTGAGACGGCGAACGACATGTACAGGAAGGCTGCTGAGGCCTTCATAGAGACCGCCGAGAAGTTCCGGGCCTCAAAGAGTTTCAAGAACGCAGCCATCAACATGTGCGCTGCTGGCGATGTGTACTCGGAACTTGCCGACGCCCCACGTGCCATCGAGGCATACCGTCAGGCAGCCGAGGACCTGTTCGGTGCCTCTGCTGAGCACCTGATGTGGGGCGAGGACTCGGAGGTCAGGAAAGCCACTGCCCTCGCTATGGCCGCCTGCATGGTGCTGATAATGGTCGGCAACGAGGACGAGGCGTTCCGTCGGGCACGGCAGTTCGTAGCTGAGAACAGTTCGAAGATACGTTACCCCGCTGATGTTAGGGTCAGTCAGATTCCCCAGATGCTCGAGTCCGCCGTGCAGAACGTGGACATAGGGGCCTTTGCTGACGCTGAGAACGCGGCGGTCACAGAGCTCAAGTCGGCCCTCGTGAATGCTGGCGCCGAGGAGTTCGTAAAGTACGTTGACCGGGGCCTAGACATGATGCGTGAGGTCCTGCGTGGCAAGGTCCGACTGCCCAAGATCTCTGCGATGCTGGACCTCCCAGTCGACATGACCTTCAAGGAAGATGTGACGTTGCGGGCACAGGTGCGCAACGTGGGTGAGGGCGAGGCAATGGCCCTGCGCGCGGAGTGGTTCGTCGACCCGGGACTGAAGGTCGTATCTGGAGAGAGGTCACATGCCCCCGCAAAGCTCGGGCCCGGCGACGTCGTGTCCATGGGACTCACGGTCAGGGCAGCAAAAGACATGGCCGGTGTCAAGGAGTACTCCATCATGGTCCGTGGGACGTACGCCGACCTCTTGAACACCGAGTACTCGTTCCAGGCTGGCCCGGGGACATTGGTGCTCAAGGACTACAAGGAGAGCGAGAAGCTCGCCCATGACATCGACGTGACCGAGAGCCGCATCGGCCTCCTGCGCTCCTCCGTAGAGTTGTCAGAGCTCCAGAAGGAGCCCCTGACCCGTATTGTGGACACGTTGGCAACCGCACTCGCGAGGGCAAGGGACGACGTCGGTGAGAAACGCCTTGAGCAGGCCAAGTCAAGGCTGCAGGTGATAAACGAGATTGTGGACTCCGTGGACGCTATAGTCGGGGACGAAGAGCTCCTGGCCCGGACCAGACGGCTGGCGGAACAGGCCCGCAAGGAGTTTGCTCGACAGGTGTTGCTGGGTGTCCGGGATGCCGTGTTTGCAGCCATAGAAAAGGGGACGGGCTCCGCTCAGGCCCTTGGAGAGCAGGACCTCCAAGAGTGGGACCGGGAGGCATCACAGAGACGCGGCCTCGCATCCTCCCTGTCACAGCTCAGAGAACGCCTCGGAGAAGTGGTCTCACAGCTCGACCAGGTATACGCCCAGCTGCCGCCTGCAGCAACAACAGACGACCCGCAGGTGGCCGCCGCGAGGACACGCGTGAGGACAGCAGTCGAGAGCATTCTCTCCGGACTGAAGGGCGTACGCAGCGAACTGAGCAGTGCAGCAGCCAGTCCCGTGCTTGACCCCGGCACGCGTCCACAGACCTCGCCCACGAGTGAGAGGGTGGCAACTGTGCTCTCGTCTCTCAGGAGCGAGGTCGAGTCGGTCATCGAGCGGGCGTTGGGCCAGCTGTAGGTGCAGGGCCTGTCCTCTGCACTGTGGGCAGGTAGACCCTGCCCGCCGCCTCCGCCCAGACCTGTTTGTTGCCGTGTGGGGTCAACAGCCCCGGGTGTTTACGCTTACGGTCAACACCCGGTCTCCTGGGGGCTCCAGCAGTCCACTGGTAGGTGTGTGTCATCTGGTACCGGCGATGTCTGTGCAGTCACTATGCGCGTGACATGAAGGCCTCTAGACGGTCCATTGCCTCCGCAATGGTCTCCGGTGGTGGGAGGAACACGCTCCTGAAGTGTCCTGCCCCATAGACCGGACAGAACCCTGAGCCCGGGACAAAGACGACGCCCGTATTGTCGAGGACGTCCAGTACGAACTCGTAGTCGTTGGCCCAGCGGCCTTCCAGCTCCACCTTCGGCATTATGTAGAAGGCCGCCTGTGGCAGTGCTGTGCTTATCGAGTCTATCTCGTTGAGTCGCTTCCAGATGAGGTCACGTCGTTCCCTGAGCCGGCGCCTCATCTCTGGGAGGTGGTCGTCAGTCCCCTTCAGAGCGGCTGCTGCGGCCAGCTGCGACGGGGCATTCGTGCATATCCTGATGCGTGCCTGCCTGAGCATACCGTCAAGAATCGGGTCGAGCTCGCCGTCCTCGTCGTGGAAGTAGACATAGCCGACACGCCAGCCCGGTGCAAGGTAGACCTTGCTGACCCCATTGAAGCCAATGACAGGCACGTCCCCTGCTGCTCGCACCATGGCCGTCTGCTTCTTCTCAAAGGCCAGCTGGTCGTAGATCTCATCTGTGACCAGTGGGAGTCCATATTCCCCAGCAATGGAGGCGATCTCAGCTAGGACTTTGTGGTCGTACACTGCGCCGGTTGGGTTGTTCGGGTTGATGACTATGATACATGCCGTCTTCTCGTTGACCTTGCTCCTCAGGTCGTCGATATCCGGGCTCCAGCCCTCCTCTTCAACTGTGCGGTAGGTCACGGCACGCCCACCGAAGTACTGGATGTACGAGAGGTACGGTGGGTATGCTGGGCCGGGGACGAGGAACTCGGAGCCGTCGTTCACAAGGCAGCCTGCGAGGAACTGGATGGCCTCTGATACCCCCATTGTGACCAGTACCCGCTCCGGGTCGATGTCAATACCGTTGACGCGCTTCTCCTTTTCAGCCGCGGCCTCCCTCAGCTCCGGCATCCCCCGTGAGGGCGCATAGCCGTTCACCCCCTGTGTGAGCGCATCGCAGAAGGCACGCACCATTGGCTCCGGGGTCTTCCAGTCGTACTTGAGCGGGTCACCGATGTTCAGGAACAGTGGTCGTTCGCCCTTCTCCCGTTCGTAGCGCTCTGCTGCTACTACGATGTCCCGGATTGCATACTTGAGGTCTGACGCACGCGGAGCAATACTGACGTTCATCGACAGCCGCCTCGCGGCTGGAGCGGTGGACCCGTATATTTGACTTTTGGAGCGGGCCCACCTGGGGCACTACCACTTGCCAGGTGTGGTCTGCACGCCTCTTCCGACAGGCAGCCGCCGACCCGCAGGCCGGCCCGTACCACTAGCGTGACAACAGGTTCCCGACCTCACGGGCATAGCGTCGCATCTGCGTCACTGCGAGGCCCATAGATGTCAGGTCCTTTGCCGAGCCCATCAGCAAGAAGTCGCCAGCCTGTGACAACACTACGAAGCCCGCCTTCCCACGGACAACGACCTCGTACAGCTCGTCGAGGTCCAGCTTCTTGGCAGCCATCTCTCCAGTCATCAGGAGCGCGGCGCTCACAGCAGCCATCAGGTCGGGGTCTGCATCCGAGTCCTCGGTGGCAAAGTACGCAAGTTTCACTCCCTGCTTACTGACGACGGCAATCGCGTCGAGGTCGGCGTAGTCGGTGAGGCCCATCAGGAGCTCTATCAGCTCCTTCTCTTTCTTGGGGTCGAGGGGCGTTGACATAGTTGCTTCCCTTTCCTCTTCAGGAGTGCATCACCTCCCTGTGAATAAATATCTTCTCTGGGTGTGGCCCTCAACCCGCAACTCCCACAGCGTATTCATGCGGCCGCCCTCGTGCCGTTCCGGGCGGCCCCACTATAGGACAGCGTGCCACGTCAAGATGCCCACCGTCTGGTCAATGCTGCCATTCTCCCGCCGTCGTGGCAGCTACCGTGTGGTGTACACGCACCGGTCACTGGTCGAGCGATGTGAGGGGCTGTCTTGGTAACTGTCCGGGTGCTCGTCCTCCTACTTGGCGACGAGTCTCCTCCCTCTGCGCTTCTTCTTCTCGCGTCCTGGGTCATCTGCTGGGGCGCTCTCCGATGCCACCTCCGCCCTGAAGAACTCGATGAGGTCGCTCAGTCGTTCCTTCATCTCCGCCTTGATGGGGCTGAGGATTGCGTCCGGCGTGCCCTTGAGCCGCTCTATCCCGAGGACTTTGCCGTCCTTGACGATGACCCGTGGCACAAAGCCCTCAGCCATGAAGGTCCCCTCTGGTGGGTCTTTCACACGCTCAATCCGACGTTCGACCTTCTCTTGGCCGAACACTGTGATCTTGTGTTCCGCCACAGTATAGAGCTCGTTGTAGACGATGAGGAGCTCTCGCCTGTAACCCTCTGGCGGGTCCATCGCCTCCAGCTCCTCTATCATGGCCTCAATCTCGGCCCTTGTTGCCCGGGGGACTTCTGCCTCTGCTGCTGCAGGAGCCGTGACGGTCGGTGCTGCTGTCCGAGTTGAGGTCCTTGTTGGTGGCGGTGCACGAGTGGTCGTG
>JALVPN010000187.1 GCA_027031765.1 Promethearchaeota archaeon
AGTCCTGCGGATCTCCTGCTGCAACCTGGTCCGGAGCTGCGGGTCAAGGGCTGAGAGCGGCTCGTCGAGGAGCAGGAGGCCCGGTTCGCGTGCCAGGGCACGGGCAAGCGCCACCCGCTGGGCCTCGCCACCACTGATCTCGTCAGTCCTCCGTCCGAGTAGGTGCCTTATCCCGAGCAGGTCTGCGAGCTCTCCGACACGCCTCACAACCTCCTCGCTGTCCCAACCAGCCATCTCCGGTCCGAAGGCGATGTTCTCGAAGACATTCATGTTTGGGAACAGCGCTACCGACTGGAACACCATCCCGATGTTGCGCTCTCTCGGTGGCACATCTGTCACGTCGCGGTCGTCGAACAGGATGCGTCCCTGTTGAGGACGGATGAAACCGGCTATCAGGCGCAGCGTTGTTGTCTTCCCGGCCCCACTGGGCCCCAGCAGGGTCATGAACGTACCGTCCCTGACCATCAGGTCAATGGGCCCCACACGGGTCCCGTCCTTGAAGACCCTCATGACCCCTTCAAGTGTGACGCTGACCATCAGAGTACACCTCCACCAGACTCTTCGGACAGGCGCTCAATCACGAGGAACGAGACCACGCATGCGGCCACCAGAAAGAGCGATGCCGCACCCGCCTGTACGAACTTCCTCACCGCAAGGTCACGGTAGATGACGACAGCAAGGGTATAGTTCTGGGGGAGGGCAATGAACATTGTGGCCGACATCTCACCAATCGCCATGGCGAACGCAAAGACCGCCCCGACCAGGACACCTGGCGCGAGGAGCGGCAGCTCCACAAAGAGTAGACGCTGGAGCCCTGATGCACCCAGCGAGTCGGCCTGGTCGAGCAGCTCCGGGTCAATCCTGTCCAGTGCAATGCCTATGGACTTGGCAGTGAAGGGTAGACCGAGGACGGTCTGGGCGATGACTATCAGCGGCCACGGACTGGTGGTCAGGCCCAGTGGGATTGCAAGGCTCATCATGAGCCCGTACGCAATGGTGATGGACGAGACCCCCAGTGGGAGCAGCACCATCATTGAGACGAGACTCCGGCCCCAGCCCCCAGCGTCGCGCCGTGCGTATGCCAGTGGGATGCCAAGGGCCACCGCAAGGAGCGTTGCGAGGGTCGCATACAGCACAGAGTTCACGAGCGGTAGCAGCCCGCCACCAGCCCCAGCAACGAACATGTTGGTGACCCCATCGAGTGTGTACGTGGCCGAGACCGGGTCGTAGAAGGCAGCATGTGCCACCGCCGCCACAGGCCCTGCTACCAGGAGAACCAGTACTCCCACGTAGACCAGGGCCAGGGCCTTCAGTACCGCCGGTACCTCTCCGAGTGCGACCGTGCGGGCATAGCGTGTGCGCCCGGTCGCTGAACCGTCGGCAGTGGCGAGCCGTGAGTACAGTACTGCAAGTGTCATGGTCACCAGGACCTGGACGACGGCCAGCGTGCTCGCCCTGCCGTACTCGAACCACCTGAAGGAGTCGTAGATCATCACCTCAATCGTCTTGTACCGCCCCTGACCAAGGGACAGCACTATGGGGAACGACATGAAACAGAACAGGAACGTCAGGACGGCGGACGCAGCCACTGATGGCAAGATATGTGGCAGGACAATGTGGCGCAGCCTCTGCAGTGTACCTGCACCAAGCAGTTCTGCGCTCTCTTCCAGTCCGGGGTCCAGTCGTTCGAGAGAGGACGACACCATGAGTATTACGAGTGGGACGTTGTAGAAGGCGTGGGCAAGGACAATGCCCACAACCCCAGTGGCAAGGTCGACCACGGTGGTACTGCTTCCCGTGACCACCATTGCCACAGAGTCGACGATGCCGTACGCACCGAACATGCGGATGAACCCGACAACGACAACAATGGGCGGGAGTACAAATGGCACTATGAGGAGGGCCCGCACGAGGCCGCGGCCGTGGAACCTCAGTCGTGCGAATAGAAACGCACCCGGCAGGCCCAGCACCACACTCAGCACGGTGCTCAGGACGGCCTGCCAGGTGCTGAACGCGAATACCCTCAGTGTAATACCGGAGGTCAGGGTCTCGACAGAGGAAGGGCCAGGGCCCGCCACCAGGCCCCGTACTATCGCACCTACTACCGGGTAGACGAGGAACGCCAGCAGCAGTACGAACGGGACGAGTCTCCCCAGTGTACCGGGCCCCGGCAGTCCGCCCATTGTCTTCGCCTCAGCCCACCATTATTTCGTCCCACTCACTGAGCCACCCAGTGAGGTCCGCTGCAATGTCGGAACGCGTGAGGACACTGTTCAGTAGCTCGACATCGTCAGGGTGTAGCGCGTACTGGTAGACTGATGGCAGCTCCACATGCATGTTCGCGGGGTACATCCACTGGTTGAGGGCTATGTGCGCCTGCACTGCCCCGGTCAGACAGTAGTCGATGAACGCCCTTGCCAGGTCCGGGTGTGGGGCGCCCTTGACGAGGCCAATCCCCTCCACCTGCATCCAGGCGTAGTGGGCCCCATTGTAGTAGACCGTCGCCACGGCCGTGTCCGGTGCCGAGCCATTCAGGTAGTGCGACGAGTACGCGGGGTCCGTGCCATAGCTCACCAAGAGGTGACGTGATGGGTCGCTGTCCCACACGCTCCACGCCTCGTCCCATCCTGGCTGCACGTCTATCAGTCCCTTGACATCGGACCACCACTGCCGCCAGTCGGTTCCCACCAGCTTCTCCTGCACCGCAATCTCGGTGAGGAGGAACGACAGCCCCGGACTGCTCTCGTGTGGGTTCTCTGTCACAAGGGCAGACGCTAGCCCCGGCGTTGCCAGGTCGGCGAACGTCAGGTTGGCCAGCTCTGGATGGGTCGTCACATTGATTGTCGACTGCTGGTAGACCAGTGTGACCAGGCCGAAGTCGAAGGGGAGCAGCCGGTGTTCGGGGTCGAGGGCGTCTATCAGCTCCTGGTCAATGAGGTCCAGGTCCGCGGGTGTATATGGTTCGAAGACAATGTCTGCTATCTCGGTCTCTGTCATCACGTCGTCAATGGGGATGGACCCCCTCTGCAGTACCTGGATGTTGTCAATCCCAATCACCACGTCCGCCACCGGGTTGTCCGCCTCAGCCATCAGCCGGGACAGGACCCCACTGGCATCCGTGGGCAGCCGGACTATCTCCACATCCACACCGTACTGTTCTTCGAAGGGCCCGAACACGACCTCATCGATTGTGCTTGGGTCGTCGCCCCACATCATGAAGCTGCCGTAGGTGTAGACCTTGAGGGTCGTCCGACCAGCCAGCTGCGTGTTGAGGACCGCAACGCCAGCGACCAGTACGATTACCGCCAGGGCAGCCACCGCGACTATCTTCTTCGGGTCTCTCCTGGGGGTGTACTCCTCCACTTTGCTCACCCTTATATCGGTATTATACAACGGCGTTGTAGGACACAGTACGATATATACGCTTCTGTAGGAACGTGACACGAGATGCGACCACCGTGTGAGGTCGTCCAGACCGACTTCCTACCAGCAGTGAGGTCACGCCTCGCCGTCCTGCTCCGGGAGCGCGGCCTGTCCCAGGTCGAGATAGCAGACCGGATGAACATCACACAGGCTGCGGTCAGCAAGTACCTGCGTCAGGAGGTGCAGGACACCCCACTGACACGACGGGCTGCGGCACTGGCCAGCCGCCTTGCAGAGGCAATCATGACCGGCGGGCATAGTGCGGAGGCCCTGGTACACATGGTCTGCAAAGAGTGCATGGTCGCACGTATCCGCTCCGACATCTGCGCACTGCACCGTGAACGGCTACCTGTACTCGATGACCTCGACTGTCAGGTGTGTACTCACCTGCTGGGTGGCACCGAGCCCGGACTGCAGGACCGCTCGCGTGTCCTGGATGACCTGAGCAGTGCCCTGCGCCTCCTTGAGGGCGACACAGGCTTCGCAGCACTTGTGCCCCAGGTCAGGGCGAACCTTGTGGCATGTGGTGCCTCGGCCCAGTCGGTTGCCGATGTTGCAGGGGTGCCTGGGCGGATCACAGTGGTGGGCGGTCGTGCCAGGGCACTTGTGGGGCCGCAGTTCGGGGCGTCGCGCCACACGGCGGGCCTCCTGTTATGGGCGAAGAGTGTGTGGCCGCCATCACGTGCATGCCTGTGCATATCGGGACGTCCGGAGGTCGTGCGGTGCGCAGAGGACGCCGGTGTCGATGTCGTGCGGCTCCCGAGGCCGGCCGTGGAGGTCGGGGAGATTGTTGGGCACATGAGTGACCGGACATGGTCGTCTGGGGACGACGAGAGGCCGCGTGGGCTGCATGTCCCCGGTGGTGTCGGCGTCGAGCCTGTGCTCTACATCTTTGGTACCACTGCCACTGGACTGGCCAGGCTTGCCGTGCAGATTGCCTCGGCAGTGAGGAGTGCTGGTGGACAGGACTGAGGCGAGGCGTCACATCCTCCACGCAGTGGCGTTGGGAGGGGACGTGTCGGTGTCCGCAATGGGCAAGGCAACACATAGTCTTATCTTTGGTCCCGTATGCCTTCAGTATGCGTCCTGCAACGGGTACTGCCGGTGACAGGCACGGACGGTGCAGGTGTCTGCAATTACCCCGACGAGGGGAGAACGGAGAACATGGTACGCATGGAGGCCTCCGATGAAAGGGTACAGGGTGTCGTACAGATGGCCGGCTCAGACAGCGCTCTGGTCATACGCAGGGGTCAGATGCGTGACTGCAAGGACCTCTTGACAGTCTACCTTGGTACACACTGGCAGGACGGCTTCACCACCGTGGAACAGGTGAGGGCAGTACACCGTGTGCCGGGACTGCCGAGGTGGGGATGGCTTGTCGCAGAGCATGAGGGCACTGTCATTGGGGAGGTGCTCTTCCACGTAGAACAGAACCCGGTGTCAGGTAAGACAGGTGTTATCGATGACGTCGGTGTTGACGTGCGCTACCAGAAGCGGTACGGCATTGGCACCGCGCTCGTGCGTGCTGCAGAGGGGGCGCTGCGCCAGCGTCGTGCACCAAGGGCCTTTGCCCTCTCCCCACCAGAGGCATACAACTTCTGGATGAAGGTCAAGTACTTTGCTAGGGGCAGCCTTGTCAGGCTCGGTGCTGCTCCGAAGGACGTGCCACGCAAGAGGACGAAGAGAGTCGAGACGAGAGAGGTCGGTGAGGTGCGCACCCTGCCACGTGCGTTCCAGTTCAACCACCTCTCTCCTCCGGGGGTGCTCATGACGACGGCCCGTAGTGTGCTGGGCAACGTGATCCCGGGCAGGCTCTTCGAGTTCTACAGTGGTGACAGGCTGATAGGTGTCGGTGCCGTCTGTCTGGAGGGCCCGGAGACCGCCCGCTTCGTTGCAGACGTCACACCTGCTGGAGAGGAGTTCGTAGATGTGGTCATCGCACGGACTGCAAAGGCGGCCTCGGCTATGAGGGCACGTCACGTGTTCACAGTAGTGCCCAAGGCTGTCCAGGACTTCTTTGTCAACCTGTCCTCCTGGAAGGTCGAGCCAGCAGTCGAGATACCGGTCACGAGGCTCCTCTGAACGTGGCCGCGTCCAATTGTCTGCCCAACTACTCGCTGGACTCGCCCACTACGAGTGGTGCGACCCAGTTCGCAAAGACGAGCAGGCCACCTAGCGCCCAGATGCTGGCGAGGTTGAAGTGCCAGACCGCAGTGGCCAGGGAGTTGACGCCGATTATCACGAACAGCCCGACAGCCACGAGCATGAAGATGAGGTCTACCAAGAGCACTGGCCTCAGTGGCACACCACGGCGTCTGCGCACCAGTGGGATGAACACGGCAAGTGCGACGAGGAGGACTAGGCTCGCAACCTCCTCTATCCGTACGGTGGCGAACCCGAATGTGCGTTCGTACTCAGCAGACTCACCCTCTGGCGTGACTACGACGACCTTGACGACATGTTGCCACTTTGAGTACGCACCGACATCGATGGTGAACTCGTTCTCTCCAGGTACGACCACGATGTCCACGAGACCGGGCACCTCGTCGTCGTCGACGTAGACGGACATTGTGACATTGTCCCAAGTGGTCTCGACATCCACCGTGAACGTGACCGTACCCACGACTATGTCTGTGCGCGGGCCCACAATCCTTACTGACGGTGGCCCGTGGTTGTCAACGGTGAGGGTGAGGACTTCTGTCCACGTGTGACCGTAGAAGTCGTAGGCCACGAACAGGAACGTGTGGTCTCCTTCACTGAGCCCTGTCGTGTTGATGTGGACTGTGTTGACCCCTGGGGCAAGTGTGAGGAAGCGCGCGTCCTCGGACAGCACGCCGTCAACGTAGACCGAGAAGGTCACTCTGTCATGGGGGGTGAACACCTTGACCCGCACGGTCATGACACCGGAGACCACCGAGTAGTCGGTGAGGTCTGCCACTGCAAAGCGTACGTGGTCCTTGAACACGAACCTGCGGGTGTCACTGGCCGTGAGGCCCTCCACCGTCCAGACGATCACCGTTATGTTGTGGTGGCCGTTCTCATACCTGCTCCCATTGACAGAGATTGTGACCACACCGGGTGCCACCGTGGTCATGTTGTACTCGGGTGTCGTCACCCCGTCGACAGTGACGTTCAGGTGCACCTGGTCGTAGTCGGACGAGATGTTGACGAGTATACTGTCGAGCCCTGTGAACAGTGCGTCGTCCTCCGGCGACAGGATCTTGACCTCTGGCGGGCCATGGTTGTCAATATTGAAGGTGGTCTGCAAGACATCACGGTTCGTTGCATTGTACTCGAACACGAAAGTGAAGTTACGTGGCCCATCAGGTAGTACCGTTGTGTCCAGGGTAAAGTTCTTGACACCGGTGCCTGTCCATGCGTGGTCGTACTGGGTGTAGCGCACCTCGCCATCAACGTAGAGCGTGGTGTATACGAAGCCAAAGTCCGAACCAATGTCCACCGTTATTGTGAGGTCTCCACTTACCGTAGAGCCGGGTGTTGGCCCGATGAGGAACGCCCGGACCGAGCCGGGGATGTTGTCCACCGTGTAGTTGACACTGTATACTCTCTGGTCGAAGGTGCCGGAGGAGTTGTACCAGAACCAGAAGGTGAAGTTCAACAGTCCCTCCCGGAGTGCTGTGGTCACGACCACTATGTACTGGCGTCCAGTGCCTATCAGCACACCGTCGTAGTCCGGGTACACCTCGTTGTCGATGAGCAGGGTGAAGTTGAGCGGCCCGTAGTCCGAGGCAACGTCCACTTGGAGCGCCACGGTACCCACGAGCGTGCTGCCCGGTGCCGGCGTAAGGAACTCGGCTGAGATAGAATACCCGTCATTGTCAACTATGAACCTCAGGAAGTAGGTATAGTTTGCAGTGGTGTTGTATGCGAAGAACAGCTCGAAGTCAAGCAGTCCCTCATGGAGCGTCGTCGTGTTGATTGGGAACGTCTGCGTCCCGTTCCCCACGAGGGTCTCATTGTAGTCCGGGTACACCCGCCCATCAATGTAGACCGTCAGGTTGAGTGGCCCATAGTCCGATGTGATGTTCACGACGAGGTCAAAGACACCCGACACCACCGAGCCGTTCGCTGGCGATATGAGCCGCACCTTTATCGGGTCGTGGATGTTGTCAATCTCGAACTCGTAGTATACAGACTCCCGCTCCGTGGCGTTGTGCTCAAAGTAGCAGGTGAAGTTTGCCACGTGGTCAGGGTAGCCACTCACATCCACGGTGACGTTCTGCTTGCCCGTAGCAATCACGGTGTTGTTGTAGTCTGGGTACACATCACCGTCAATGAACAGGGTGAAGTTGAGTGGGCCAAAGTCCGACGCGACGTCGAGGGTCATGTTGAACACGCCGGCCACTGCGCTCCTGTTGGTCGGCGAGTCCAGTGTCACTGTGATGTTCGGTGAGTCGTAGCCCGATAGGGCCTCGACTGGTCGTGCGCCCGGAAACGCTGCGTCCTCTACTGTGTCCACAGTGGTGCGCGGCGTCACGGGCGGCATGTACAGGGCTCCCATCATCACAATCGATAGTACCAGAAGCGTCAGTACAGTGGTCCTCTTGTTCATTGTAGAGCCTTCCTAATAGCCAGCGCTCTAACGGTCGGGCGTTTTGGCCCAGAGGCTTGGACTCGTTTTTAAAGCTAGCGCCACCCACGAGACCGTCCCAGCGGCCGACCAACGTATCACCGTCCGCTACACAGACTACTCCCATCTGGCGGGCCGGCAGGTCACAACATGTCACAGATCCCTCACCGACAAGGAGACCAGTCGTCATCTGTTAGAGTGGACTGGCCGGCATCTCGTATGGCAGACAATGCCCGGATGCAATGCCCGGATGCCTTGGTATCAGGCCCATGCAACATCCTGTGTAGCACTGCTAGTCCTCAACAGCGCGGACGGCTCGACTGTGTCCACTGCATCGATTGCGTTCGTGAGATCCCGCTCAGCGCCGGCGCGCCCTGCTGCGTCCTTGAGCTCCCACAGTAGCCACCGTGCAATATCAGTGGCACAGGTCGTCTTGTCAAGCCCAGCGCTCTTGCTGATTGGGATGAAGTGTAGAATGTCCTCGTAGATTACGGTACCGAACTGGTTCTTGAACTTTCTCTCCTGATGACGCTCCAGATGGAACCCCCCAAGTTGACCGAGCAGTGCGAGGATGAGATCATTGCGGACCCTCACACCGCGCACGGTGGACTCCCGACCAACTACGATGATTGCTCGCCCACCGGGTCTCAGGACGCGGTGCATCTCCTTGAGAGCATCAGCCATGTCGAGTATGTACTGCACTATGGTCAGGAACCTATTGCTACGGTACTTGCGGTTGGCGCCGAACTCCGACCTTGCGGTCTGTAACATGTCCCATCCGAGGAGTTCCAGTGCACGCCTGTTCTGCTGGTGATAGTTGAACACATTGACATATGGCGGTGATGTCAGAATGAGGTCAATGGACGAGCTACTGACGGGGAGCGCCCTGGCATCACACTGGTACACTTCGTACTGCCTGTCCACGACGGGGAGGTTGAGGACGAGTCTACAGTGTTTCTCAAAGGACACCCAGAAGTCATGCACCGTTGGTTGTGACGAGCGTTTCAACATGAGCATCAGCGTGTTGGCAAGGATGTTGAAGACAAAGGGATCGTCCCTGTGTCGCAGCACCACCGAGGCAATGATTTCTTCAAGAGGGCCCGCCTGACATTCATCGTCTGTCACGGGGGCCGCTATCAGTGTGCCGGCAGAGGGTATGTTGGACTCAGCGATGCTCCTACACCTCTCTACCACTGTCAGTCTGTCGTGTTTCTTGAGGGGTATGAACATGCATGTCTGGGCCATGAGCACTGCACCAGGGTTGATGTCTGTACCCACTGCACTGACCCCAGTCTGGGCTGCTGCAAAGACTGTTGTACCGCAGCCCACAAATGGGTCCACTACGGTATATCCTGGCCGGACGAACAGTCTGAGCAGTGCCGACACAAAGTCCGGAGAGAACTGTCCTCTGTATGAGAACATGTTGTGGTTCCTGTTGGCACCAAGGTCAAGCAGTCCCTGGTCCACAGTGGTTCTGTCGATGGGCCGTGTCTCGTACTCCTTGGCGTAGTATGCAATCTGTTCCATGTTGACTGTCACACGACCTCACCATGTCGTGTCATTGGCGCAGCAGCACCGGCGCCTGTCCTCAACGCATGCGTTCTCTGACCATATTACTGCAACCTGACCTTATGTATCTGTATGTACGACCTGGCCGCACCTGGTCAGACGACGTCTGTGGTCAGGCAATTGTCGAGGCGCACCCAGGGACGCCACTCACAG